>NZ_JABCQB010000016.1:0-49399 GCF_015244525.1 Gluconobacter sp. R75690
AAGCAGTTCCGCGCTATTGCAACCCGCTACGACAAACTGAAATCCACCTTCCTCGCGGCGGTTCAGTTCGCCTCAATCATCATCCTGCTTAACTGACGACACGCCGTAGGATTCTCCGTCTCAGATCTCAGCTGAAGACGTTGCCTTCGAACGCCTCTTCCCAAGTCCCGGACGTGGACGCACGGGAATATTCGGTCGAACGGTTCTCGAAGAAGTTGGCATGTTCGACAGCATTCAGCATGTCGTCGATCCACGGCAGCGGGTTGTTTTCCTGCCCATAGATCGGGTCCAGGCCCAGCTGCGTCAGGCGGCGATCCGCGATGAAGCGGATGTACTTCTTCACGTCTTCGGACGACATGCCCTCGACCGGCCCCATCTCGAACGCCAGATCGATGAACGCATCTTCATGCTCGACCGTCGTGCGGCAGACCTGCGTCAGTTCCTCACGGAAGTCAGCGGTCCACAGTTCCGGATTCTCACGGATGAACGTCCGGAACAGTCGAATCATGGACAGGCAGTGCAGCGTCTCGTCACGCACCGACCAGGACACGATCTGCCCCATGCCCTTGAGCTTGTTGAAGCGCGGGAAGTTCAGCAGGATCGCAAAGGATGCGAAAAGCTGGAGCCCTTCCATGAACGCCCCGAAAGCCGCCATGGTCTTGGCGATTTCACGCTTGTTGTCGATGTTGAACGACTGCATGAAATCGTATTTGTCCTTCATCTCCTTGTATTTCAGGAAGGCCGAATACTCGGTCTCGGGCATCCCGATGGTATCAAGAAGATGGGAATACGCGGCGATGTGGATCGTCTCGATATTCGAGAACGCGGACAGCATCATCAGCACTTCGGTCGGTTTGAAAACCTGGCTGTAATACTTCATATACGCGGAATTCACTTCCACGTCGGCCTGCGTAAAGAAGCGGAAAATCTGCGTCACCAGATGCTGTTCGGCTTCCGTCAGCGTCCGGTGCCAGTCCTTCACGTCATCGGCCAGCGGCACTTCCTCGGGCAGCCAGTGGACGCGCTGCTGCGTCAGCCAGGCGTCATAGGCCCAGGGGTAGCGGAAGGGCTTGTAGACCGGGTTGGCGGTCATCAGGTCGAAATGCTGCTCGCCCTGATGACCGGTGGTCGGGGTCGTGTCGCTCATGATTGCGTCCTTTCACATCCCGCCATTACTGGCAGGACAGGCACTCTTCGTAATCGCCGCTGCTCATCTCACCGCGCGGAGCGGCCTGAGCCGTGGCTTCGTATTTTTCGTCTTCCAGAATGTCGCTCTTTACCGCGAGATTGGACACGGCATCCGCGCGCTGCACGGACAGGGAGCGGCAGTAATAGAGGGACTTCAGGCCCTTCTTCCACGCCTGGAAATGGATCTGATGCAGGTCGCGCTTGTGAACGTCGGCCGGCAGGAACAGGTTCACCGACTGCGCCTGACAAATGAACGGCGCACGGTCGGCGGCATGTTCGACGACCCAGCGCTGGTCGAGTTCGAACGCCGTCTTGAACACGTCCTTCTCGTCCTGCGTCAGGAAGTCGAGGTTCTGCACGGAGCCCTTGTTCAGCGTGATCGCCGACCAGACTTCGTCCGTATCATAGCCGCGCTCTTCCAGAATCTTCTTCAGATGGCGGTTGCGGACCGAGAACGAACCCGAAAGCGTCTTCTGCAGGAACACATTCGCGCTGATCGGCTCGATGCCGGGGCTGGCATTGCCCGTGATGATGGAGATCGAGGCCGTCGGGGCAATGGCGAGCTTATGCGAGAAGCGCTCCATGAAGCCATATTCCGCGGCATCCGGGCACGGACCGCGCACTTCCGCCAGATGCTTGGACGCAGCATCGGCCTGCTTGCGGATATGTTCGAAAATTTTCCGGTTCCAGACCTTCGCCATCACGGACTCGAATGGAATCATCCGGGCCTGAAGGAAGGAATGGAAGCCCATCACGCCCAGACCAACCGAACGCTCACGCGCAGCGGCATACTTCGCCCGCGCCATATCGTCCGGCGCGCGGTCAATGAAGTCCTGCAGCACGTTGTCGAGGAACAGCATCACGTCCTCGATGAACTGCGGATCATCCTTCCACTCGTCCCAGGTCTCAAGATTGAGCGAAGACAGACAGCAAACGGCCGTACGGTTCTTGCCGTGATGGTCAATGCCGGTTGGCAGCGTGATCTCGGCGCAGAGATTGGAGGTCTTCACTTCCAGCCCGGCCAGCTTGTGATGCTCCGGACGGGCGCGGTTCACATGATCGGAATAGATGATGTAGGGCTCGCCCTGCTCCATCCGCGCCGTCAGGATCCGGATCCACAGACCACGCGCCGAAACCTTGCGGATCGTGCTGTGATCCTTCGGGGACAGCAGCGCCCATTCCTCGTCATTCTCGACCGCACGCATGAACGCGTCCGTCACGAGCACGCCGTGATGCAGGTTCAGAGCCTTGCGGTTCGGATCGCCACCTGTCGGGCGGCGCATTTCGACGAACTCTTCCACTTCCGGATGCCAGACCGGCAGATACACCGCAGCCGAGCCACGACGCAGGGAGCCCTGCGAAATCGCCAGCGTCAGGCTGTCCATAACGCGGATGAAGGGAATGACGCCGGATGTCTTGCCGTTGCGGCCGATATTTTCGCCGATGGAGCGCAGATTGCCCCAGTAGGAGCCAATGCCACCGCCCTTGGAGGCCAGCCACACGTTCTCGTTCCACAGTCCCACGATTCCCGAGAGACTGTCCTCGGCCTCATTCAGGAAGCAGGAGATCGGCAGACCGCGCTCGGTGCCACCATTGGACAGAACGGGCGTGGCCGGCATGAACCAGTGGCGGGAAATGTAGTCGTAGATCCGCTGGGCATGGCCCGCATCGGCGCCGTAATAGGAGGCCACACGCGCAAAAAGAGCCTGATAGTCCTCACCCGGAAGCAGGTAGCGGTTGTTCAGCGTCGCCTTGCCGAAATCCGTCAGCAGGGAGTCGCGCGAACGGTCCACCCGCACGGCATGATGGCCCGGAAGCTGCACGACATCGTCGAACATATCTGCGGAATCGGCATCACCCGGTAGCGGCGCTTCACCGATGGGATGATCGACAGGCGGACGCACATCATGGGCGCGATCAGCCTTGTCGGACACGTCCATTGTCACGTCATGAAGGGTCATCGCTCTCTCCGCCGGGCATCTATTTCTGGTATCTCGAGCACTCATTTCCATCACTCCGAACCCGATCGCAAGCACGAAGTTCGCTTGCAATCTCGGAAGAGCTGTGAATTGGAACCATCCCATATCTAGGGCACGAAATGGTTAATGTCCCTATATATAGTGCTGATCGCAGAAAACTGCCGCTACCTCACTGTTATCCCCAGACTTCTCCTCTCCCTTCGCCCTTGGGTGTGTGCCGTGGGTCACAGAATGGAGAAATTTCGTGATCGCCAGTCCGGGCAACGATCCGTAACGGACCACGTTTGAGAGAAGGACCCAACATTCCGGAGCATTGATCCATGACCATCAAGAAGACAGCCTCAGCCCACTGGACCGGCGGCCTCAAGGACGGCAAAGGCACGATTTCCACACAGAGTGGCGCCTTGCACAACCAGCCCTATGGCTTCAACACCCGTTTCGAAGACAAGCCCGGGACGAATCCGGAAGAGCTGCTCGGCGCGGCCCATGCCGGCTGTTTCACCATGGCGCTGTCCATGATGCTCGAACAGGCGGGCTTCAAAGCCGAATCCCTGGAAACGAAAGCCACGGTGTCTCTGGACAAGTCCGGCGAAGGCTTTGCCATCACGCAGTCTCACCTGACCTTGCGTGGCAAGGTTCCCGGCGCATCGGAAGCGCAGTTTCTGGAAATTGCCAACAAGGCCAAGGAAGGCTGCCCGCTGTCGCAGGTCATCAAGGCCAGGATCACCCTGGACGCCACGTTCGAAAGCTGAGGCATCCGGTATCGAAGGCTGGGGCCTAGCGCCCCCAGCCACATTGCGCATGATCGCGCAGCAGGTGATCGGCCAGCACACAGGCCATCATCGCTTCAGCGACCGGCACAGCCCGAATGCCAATGCAGGGATCGTGCCGCCCCTTCGTCATCACCTCGACAGACTCGCCATCGCGCGTGATGCTCGGGACAGGCGTGAGGATCGAGCTGGTCGGCTTGATCGCAAAGTGCGCCACTATGGGCTGCCCCGTCGAAATCCCGCCCAGAATACCGCCGGCATGGTTGGACGCGAACTCCGGCCCCGGCGCAATCGGATCGGCGTTCTGCTCACCGCGCAGGGCGGCTACGGCAAAACCGTCCCCGATCTCAACGCCCTTCACACCATTGATACCCATCATGGCACCGGCCAGATCGGCATCGAGTTTTCCATAAACCGGTGCACCGAGTCCGGCAGGCAGACCCTCCGCCACGACTTCGACAGTCGCGCCGATCGACGATCCATCCTTGCGAATGGAATCGAGCAGCGCTTCCCATGGCCCCACGGATTCCGCATCCGGACACCACAACGGATTGCGCTCGACTTCGTCCCAATCCCAGCGGGACGGATCGATGGTCTGGCCACCGATTCCCGTCAGGGCCGCACGAATCTTCACGCCCTCACCCACCAGCGTTTTGAGCAGCACACGCGCCACGGCTCCCGCCGCAACCCGCATGGCGGTCTCGCGCGCCGAGGACCGTCCGCCCCCGCGATAGTCGCGAATGCCGTATTTCATGTCGTAAGCAATGTCGGCATGACCGGGGCGATAGCGGGTTGCGATATCACCATAATCCTTCGACCGTTGATCGGTATTCTCGATCATCAGCGAAATGGGAGTGCCGGTCGTCTGGCCTTCAAACACGCCCGAAAGGATCCGGACCTGATCCGGCTCCCGGCGCTGCGTGGTAAAGCGGGACTGCCCCGGACGACGACGGTCGAGCCAGGGCTGGATGTCCTCTTCGGACAGCTTCAGGCGGGGTGGACAGCCATCAATGACGCAGCCAATGGCCGGTCCGTGACTTTCACCCCAGGTGGTGACGCGAAAGAGCTTCCCGAAGCTGTTGTCCGACATGTCAGTTCCCGGAGCCGACCGCTGCGATGTCCGGCGCGTCCGGGTTCTTCATGCCGACCGTGTGGTAGCCGCAGTCCACATGATGGATCTCGCCCGTGACACCACTGGACAGGTCGGAAAGCAGATACATGCCCGAACCGCCAACATCCTTGAGGGTCACGTTGCGCTCCATGGGAGAATTGAGCTGGTTCCAGCGCAGGATGTAGCGGAAATCGCTGATCCCGTTGGCAGCCAGTGTCATGATCGGACCAGCGGAGATCCCATTCACGCGGATATCGTCGCGGCCCAGATCGGCAGCCATGTAGCGCACAGAGGCTTCCAGAGCCGCCTTGGCCACGCCCATCACATTGTAATGCGGCATGACGCGCTCGGCGCCGAGATAGGTCATGCTCAGGAACGACCCGCCCGGATTCATCATTGCGGATGCACGGCGTGCAACAGCCACGAAGGAATAGCAGGAGATGTCCATGGCCTGCAGGAAGGCATCGCGCGGCGTGTCGATATAGCGGCCGCGGAGATACTGCTTGTCGGCGAAAGCGATGGCATGGAGCACGAAATCGATCTTGCCCCAGACCTTCTCGATTTCATCGAACGTGGTGTTGATGGCATCGTCGTTGCTGACATCACAGGGAATGACGAGTTCAGACCCGACGCTCTCTGCCAGCGGACGGACGCGCTTGCCCAGCGCCTCGCCCTGATAGGTGAAAGCAAGTTCTGCGCCCTGTGCAGCACAGGCACTGGCAATGGCCCAGGCAATGGAGTGCTTGTTGGCAACACCCATGATCACACCGCGCTTGCCCTTCATGAGCGTGCCGGTCACTGGAGCCGGGATATTGTCTTCCGTTTCAGACATGGTGATTTCCTGAATCGCGTTGGCGTATTGAGGGCCGTGGTTGCACAAGCGCCCGTTACAGACAAGACTTTGCGACGATTGCGCCGTTTTTTGCCCCCTGACAGGGCATTAAGGCATCACTCCGGCGCTAAGGAATTTCTGCCCATGTGTTCGAAATCCGCCTACGCCACCACAGAACCGTTCGATTTTTCCGAACATCATTCCATCCTGATCCGCGCTCGGCCCGGCGCCATCCTGAACTCCGTGCGGCACTACCGCCTGGGTGATGATCCGCTCTTCCGTCCGGCCCTTTACCTGCGTGAACTGCCCGCCCGCCTGCTGCGCGCGCGCCCTCCGCCGCCTCTGGACCTTCAGGACTTCACGCTTCTTTCCCAGACCAATCGCAGTCTGGTCTACGGGCTGAAAGGCGCTTTCTGGCAGACGGATTACGGCCTGCGCCGTTTTGACACACCCATGGAGTTTCTCGGTAACAGGGATGCGTCCGTTGCAACCCTGATCCTGTCCTTTATGACAGGGCCAGCCACGCCGAAACGGACGCGCCTTGTCACGCAGACACATGTCCTGTGTCCCACTTCCCAGGTCCGGCGGCGCTTCCTGCCTTACTGGCTCGTGATCCGCCCCGTCAGTGGCCTGCTGCGGCGACGCATGCTGTCCCAGATCAAGGCGCGATGTGAGCGAAGCGCGTAAACTGTTCCCATAGCGGGCCGGATGGCTGGAACGTGCCATCCGCGTTATGATCATCACACTGGCGAGCCGGTCTGCGTCGCTCCTGTTCCGCCAATCCAGTTCCAAGGAGAGTCCCATGTCCGACATCCCCCTGATTGACCTCAAGGCCGATCCCTTCGCCCTGTTTGCGGCCTGGATGTCGGATGCCGAGACGTCCGAGCCGAACGATCCCAACGCCATGGCCGTGGCAACCGCGACGCCTGACGGGCGACCTTCCGTCCGGATGCTCCTGCTCAAGGGCGTGGATGAGCGCGGCTTCGTCTTCTATACCAATCTGGAAAGCCGCAAGGGACGCGAACTGCTGGCCAACCCGCATGTCGCCCTGCTCTTCCACTGGAAATCCCTCCGCCGCCAGATCCGGATCGAAGGCCCGGTCGAAGCCGTCAGCGCCGCCGAAGCCGATGCATATTTCGCAAGCCGCTCGCGCATGTCCCGCCTTGGCGCCATTGCGTCCGACCAGTCACGCCCTCTGGATGACCGCAGCACCTTCGAGGAACGCCTGAAGGCCGTGGACGAGAAATACGGCGACGGTCCGATCCCCCGCCCCGCCAACTGGTCGGGCTTTCGCGTTCTGCCCGAAGCCATCGAATTCTGGCAGGATCGCCCCTACCGCCTGCATGACAGAGCCGTGTGGACCCGTGACGGAAACATCCATGACGGAAACGGATGGAACGTCACACGACTTTATCCGTAAATACATCATAATGACGTTCTGCAGATTTTGGCCGGGGAGCCCTGACCCATGCTTATCGACATCAAGAATATCCTTCTCCCCCTGAACGGCTCCGGTGACCTCGAAGCCGTCATGTCGGTCGCGCTTGATTTCGCGCGCCGTTTCGATGCCCATCTGTCCGCTGTCGTGGTCGGCTCGGACCCGTCCGAAGTCGCGACGCTGGCCGGTGAAGGCATCTCGGCCGGCATGGTCAATGAAATGATCGACACAGCCACGACCGAAGCGCAGCGCCGCGCGATCGCGATCCGCAAAGCCTTTGATGCCTTCATCCGTGAGCATGACATCCGTCGTGTCGAGCCTTCGAAGATCGGCTCCTCCGCGGGCGATGGCGTCAGCGCCAGCCTTGATGTCCTCAACGGGACCGAGCACGATTCCCTGACATGGCGCTCGCGTCTGGCCGACATGACTCTGGTCCCGAACCTCGCCAAGGACGGCGATCCGCGCGCCTCCGAAACGCTGCATGCCATCCTGTTCGACAGCGGACGCCCGCTCGTGATCGCCCCGCCCGCCCCGCCGAAAACGGTTGGCAAGCGCATCACTATCGCCTGGAACGGCACGCCCGAGGCCTCGCTGGCCCTGCGCTGCATCCTGCCCTGGGCCCACAAGGCCGAAGCCGTGCAGGTCCTGACCTGTCAGGACTACCAGCGTCGCGGACCGGGCGCGGACGAAGTCGTGACCTATCTGCGGATGCATGGCATTTCCGCCACCGCCCGCGAGTTCGAAGCCGTGAACCGTGACATCGGCGCGGGGCTCCTGAAAGCGGCTACCGAGTTCAACGCCGACATGCTCTGCATGGGCGCCTATTCCCACTCGCGTCTGCGTCAGATGATCCTGGGCGGTGTCACCCGTCACATTCTGGAACAGGCGCAACTCACCGTTCTCATGAGCCGCTGAAACGCCTTTTCATGCCTGCCTGCCGATCTGAAGGAACCGTCATGTCCCTGTCCCGCCTCCTCTGCGCAACCTGCCTGACCCTCACTCTGGCAGGAACCGCGCTGGTCCCCGCCTCGGCCATGGACACACGGTCTCCGCCACAGGCAGGCGGCTTCACTCTGCAGGAACCGCAGGCGCGGCTGAAACTGCGCCTCGTTCCGGGCACGACGCTCGCAACCGGCTATCACAGCCCGTTCTATCAGCAGAATCCCGCAACAGGCGCCCTCACCCTGCGGACGGACGGCCTTCAGCCGTCCATCCGCGGACAGACGGCCCCCGCAACCGTCCTGCGTGAAGGCACGGCCTGGTATTTCCAGCAGACCCCGGCCGACATGAACGCGAGCCTGCATATCGACACCTGGCCCAGCGACCAGCGCGTCATCATCGGCCGCATCCAGAGCCCGCACGGTCCCGTCGTGGAACTGGTCGCAAACGGCCATCGCTCGCAGGTGACCGTCACCGTCCACGATGGCAGTTCGACCCACAACATCGTCGCCGGTACGATCTATCCGGACCGCAACGTCAGCTATACCATCTCCTCACGTCCCAACGGAACGCTCGTCGTTGTCGTCAACGGCAGTCGCAGCGTACTCGCCATGCCCGCTGCCGCGACTGCGCCTGTCATGTGGTTCGAGGCCGTTGCGGGCCAGACCGGATGGCATATGCCCTGTCATGGCGACATGGCGCAGGTAACCTTCACGTCCCTTGAGGTCCGTCATCCGGAGTAGTGAGGACCAGGACTGTACGGGAAAGCCTTTCCAACCTTTGCCGCCTGTAACGCCGCGTGCTACCCGACACGGCATGACCCTGTTTCCGCGCCTCCTGCGCCTGTGGCTGGGAACCTGCCTGCACACCACACGCTGGCAGGTCAGTGGCTCACCCCGCGCCCTCGAAACCCTGACAACCCCGGCGAAGGGTACGGTCGTCGCCTTCTGGCACCGCTCGCTGACACTCAGCCCGGCCCTGTGGTTCTGGGCGCGGACGCTGGAACCCCGCCTGGAACTGCGGGTACTGATTTCCCGCAATCCGGACGGAATGCTGATCGCAGACGTCGTCCGTCCATGGGGCATCATCGGCATCCACGGCTCCTCCAGCAAGAAGGGCAAGAACAAGGGTGGAGCGGCCGTTCTGCGCACTGCTCTGAAGGAACTTGAAAAAGGCTCACTGGTCGGAATCACACCGGACGGCCCCCGCGGCCCGGCGGAACAGGTGCAGCCCGGAGCCGTCGCGCTCTCCCGCCTTGCGGCCTGCGCAGTCGTCCCCGTCGGGATGGCCAGCACGAGTCTGCGCCTGCCCTCATGGGACGGGCTGGCTTTCCCGCTACCGTTCGGACGCGGCGCCCTCATCATGGGCGAGCCGCTCTTCCAGCCCGACGCCACCATCCTTCAGAATGCCCTGAACGACGTCTCGCTCCGTGCCGAGAGCGTGGTGCGGCACCGGCAATCCAATCTGGCGGACCGTCTGTGGCGCCTGGCTGGAACCCTCATGGCCCCGGCGCTGACGGTCATGCTGCGCATCCGCCTGCATCGCGGGCGTGAACTCCCTGACCGCCTGCGCGAACGCATGGGACTGGAGCGCGCGGGCCCGCGCCGGGGCCACCGCCCCACGGGGCAGCTTCTGTGGATCCATGCCGCCAGCGTCGGCGAGACCCTCTGCGCCCTGCCGCTCGCCGAGGCCCTGCTCGAAGCCCGGCCCGAAATGCGCATCCTCTTTACGACCGCGACAGTCACCGGCAGCGAGATCGTGGCCCGGCATCCGCTCTACGGGCAGCGGATCATCCACCGCTTCATTCCCCATGACGTGCCACGCTGGCTCAGGCGCTTCCTGAACCTCTGGCAGCCGGAAGGCGCCATATTCGTGGAAAGCGAACTCTGGCCAGGCATCATCGCAGCCTGTTCACGCCGCGACATCCCGGTCATGCTCGTCAACGGGCGCCTGTCAGACCGTTCAGCCCGTCTGTGGACCCGTCTGGGAGACCCCGCACGCCGCATGATGAAGCGCTTGTCCTGGGTAGCAGCCCGTGGTCCCGAAGACGCCGCCCGCTTCCGGGCACTGGGAGCGCTCCCGGTCTATGAAGATGGCGACCTCAAGCAGGACGCACCGCCTCTGGCCTATGACGAGGCGGAATATGCCCGGCTGAGGAGCCTGATCGGCGACCGTCCTGTCTTCGTCGCCGCATCCACCCATCCGGGCGAGGAAGAACTTGTCCTGCAGGCCGCGGAAAAAGCCCGCAGGCTCCAGTCTGATCTGCTGACCATCATCGTCCCGCGCCACCCGGCCCGTGGCGCGGAGCTGGCAGCCCGCTTTGACCTGCCCCGCCGAACGACAGGTCTGGATCCGACGCCGCAGACACAAATCTGGCTGGCTGACACGCTGGGCGAACTGGGCCTGTTCTACCGTCTGGCGGATCGCTGTTTTCTGGGCAATTCCCTTGCCGGAAAGGGCGGCGGCCACAACCCGTTCGAGCCGCTCCGTCTGGGCGTTCCCACGGCTACGGGGCCGAAAATGGAGAACTGGCGGGAGGCAATGGCCACCGTTTCTGATACAATCCATGTCGTGAACGATGTGGAGTGTCTGACACGATGGCTCGAATCCCCTCTCCCGCCTGTCAGGACAACGGGATTGCAGCGCTCCGTGGTGAGCGTCCTGCGAGACCGCATCCTGAAAACGGTTGAGCGATGACCCGTCGCCCACCCCGTTTCTGGCTGCGCCCCACCCGCAGCATCGCCGCCCGTCTCCTGCGGCCGTTTTCCTTCATCGCCACAACACTCACCCGCCGCCGCCTCAGACAGCCGACCTTTCATGCCTCCGTTCCGGTCCTGTGCTGCGGCAACATCACCACAGGCGGCGCCGGCAAGACCCCCCTCACCCTTGATCTGGTCCAGCGCCTCAGGGACCGGGGCCATCATCCCCATATCCTGAGCCGGGGTCATGGCGGCCGCGAGCGCGGCCCGATCGGCGTCAATCCGAGCCGCAGCACGCCCCGCGACGTGGGCGACGAACCGCTTCTCCTCGCACAGAGCGCCCCGACCTGGATCGGAGCCAACCGCGCCGAAACCGCCCGTCTCGCCATCTCCCAGGGCGCGGACTGCCTCGTCATGGATGATGGCTTCCAGAACCCTACACTGTATCAGGACGTCTCCGTTCTTGTCGTGGACGGCGCGACCGGCTTCGGCAACGGATGCGTCCTCCCCGCAGGCCCCCTGCGCGAACCGGTCGCCGACGCCCTAGCGCGCGCCCAGGCTGTCGTCGTCATGGGCGACGATCGACACAACCTGATCCCGACATTCCCCCCCCATCTCCTGACCGCGCAGGCCAGACTGGTGCCCGGCCCCGAAATCCGGACCCTTCAGGGACGGCGCATTGTGGCCTTTGCAGGCATTGGCCGACCGGAAAAGTTCTTCGACATGCTCCGGGACGCCGGCGTGGCCCCCATCCGCGCGCTTCCCTTCCCCGATCATCATTTCTATACGCCCCGTGACATCCAGCGCCTCGAAGCCCTCAGCCGGGAATCGGGAACCACGCTGGTCACGACCGCCAAGGACGCCGTGAAACTCCCATTCCCATTCCGTACGCAGGTGAAGGTCATCGGCGTAGAGCTGCTCTGGGCCGACCCGAAATTCCCCGAATGCCTCCTCGATCTGCTGTTTTCCGCCTCGTGACCTCTTTCCTGTACCGCGCGGAAACCCTTCTGGTCCGTGCCCTTCTGGCCGCGATCCGCACCCTCCCGCCCGCAGCCTCTTCCAGTCTGGGTGGCTTTGTGGCGCGCACAATCGGACCACTTCTGCCCGTCTCGAAGATCGCAGACCGGAACCTCCAGCTCGCCCTGCCGGAATATGACGCCCCCGCCCGTCGCCGCATCGTCCGCGACTGCTGGGAAAATCTGGGACGCACGGTTGGCGAGTTTCCCCATATCAGCCGCCTGAAACAGAACACACCTTCCGGCGCGGGATGGAGTGTCGAAGGCGCGGAACATCTCGAAGTGGCCAAAGCATCAGGCCGGCCAGTCATTTTCTTCTCGGGTCATATCGGCAACTGGGAACTCATGCCGCCTGTCGTGGCGCGCTATGGCATGCCGTTTGCGTCCTTCTACCGCGCAGCCAGCAATCCCGGCGTTGACCGCCTGATCCACAGGCTCCGGCAGGACGCGATGGGACAGGACGTGCCCATGTTTCCCAAAGGCGCAAAAGGCGCGCGCGCAGCTCTGAAATACCTGTCCAAAGGCGGGAATCTGGGCGTTCTGGGCGATCAGAAAATGAATGACGGGATCGAGGCCAGGCTCTTCGGTCGCCCCGCCATGACAGCCTCCGCCGCAGCCGTGTTCGCCCTGAGACATGATGCCCTGATCGTGACCGGACATGTCCGCCGCGATGGTCCAGCCAGACTCGTGCTGGTCGTGGATGCGCCCTTCATGCCGGAAAAAACGGACGACCGCACCCAAGACGTCCTCGCCCTCACGCAGCTGTTCAATGACCGTCTCGAATCATGGATCCGCGACATTCCGGGGTCCTGGCTCTGGCTGCACCGCCGCTGGGGCAAATCCCTGTACCGGAATATGACAACACAGTGTTAAGCTATGCACTGAGAGCATGGCAGATTTGTCACAGTAGGGATAGTTTGTGTCGCAAAACCGTCTCCAGACGTTATTAAAGATTGTGAAACGTACCTTTCGGCCCCTAGCCTGAACTCATCACCACGACCCGGGTGCCCTGCCCGGCTTTATGATGAGGACTTCCTGATGGCGCAGGTGGCTCACCTTCACGACCTCTCTCATGGCCGCAACGCGAGCAACATCGTACCTCTGCGCCAGGGCCTTCTCCCCCGTCACCGCGAGTACCTGCTGCGCTGGCTGGAAGCCGGGCAGCGCATGGGCGTTTTCGATGCGGAAATCGCACCGGCCGCCCATGACACCGTCAATGTGGACGGCACTGTCCCCGTTGATCATGTTCTGGTCTGGGTCCGCGAAAATCCCGATCCCGCCTATATGCTGCGGCCCCAAGGTATGCGCTGGGTACTGATTGACCAGATCCGCGAGCATGAGCTTGGCAGCTATGCCAGCTTCGAGCTCGCCCTGCATGTCATCCGCCCGGTCCTGCCGCTCGCCGAGACCTGCGCCGCCTGATCCTGCGCCCGGATTTCCTCGACCAGACATAAAAAAAGCGCGCCGTTCGAAAAAACGGACGCGCTTTCTTTTGAAAAAATACCGTATCAGCTCGGACGGATCGCCACATCCCGCGAAGCTGGTACAACGATGCGGGCACCACCGCCACGCTGGATCTGATAGATCGCCAGTGCCCGCGTGACATGCCCGTCCGGCCGCAGGCGGAACAGCCCGTCCACACCCATGTAACCATCCGGCCGCGTCAGGGCCTGCGTCGTCACGCCACCCTGACGGATCAGGCTTCCGGCCAGAGCCGCGGCGTCATAGGCGAAATCCGTGACGGGTGACGGCGCCTGTTTGTACAAAGCCCGGTACTGCGCGACATAGCCCATGCGGTCATGCGCATCGGACGCTGCATACCAGGCCCCATGCAGCGCACCGAGCTTGCCATCAAACGCCTTCCACAGCGCCGGCCCCATGATCTGGACCTGCGACGAATCGATATGATCCGTCTGGAGCGTCGTAATGACACGTCCCAGTTCCAGCCCCGTATCGGCCAGCACCAGCGCATCGAATGGCGGCGGCGGAACCGGTACGGCCTGAGGCGCCGGAGCCGGAGTGGCCGCTGGCGTGGCTGGCGGCGTAGCGCCCGTTTCTGCCGTCCCTGCCGGGTTGGCCGCAGTCTCGCCCGTCGGATCGATCGCGGATGGTCCGGCCGGGACATCTGTCGGCGCAGGCGCCGGAGCGGCGGGCTGGCGCGTCTCGATGGCGGAGAGCGTCTTCAGGCCGTCATCGATATTCTGCGCGTCCATCGTATGGAACACGATCTGCGGATCCTTCAGCCCCGCATCGCGGCAGGCCCGTGCCAAACCATCACCCATCGCATGTCCGAAGGCATTGTCCGGCAGGAAGGCCGCGAAAGTCCGGCGTCCCGTCGCCCGGGCGGCATCCACCATCCGGCGCACCTGCTGCTCCGGTGTCAGACCCATGACCCAGACGCCCGGACGGGCCTGCGTAGAGTCGCTGGTAAAGGCCAGCTCCGGCTTGCCCGCATTGACGGCGAGCGGTGCCGCGGCAGACGTTTCCGTTGCGGTCAGAGGCCCCAGCAGGATGGCGTCACCACGCGACAGCGCATCGCGCGCAGCCTGCTCAGCACCACCCGGGGCATTGGTGTCATGCACGTCCAGCGCAGGCGATCCCTTGGCAGAAAGAGCCAGCTTCGCAGCATCGCGCATCCGCAGTCCATAAGCGGCATTGCGCCCCGTCAGCGGCAGGATCAGCCCGACATCATGCGCGCCCGGACCTTCCGAAACACCCGGAACGCCGCCCACACCCGGCACGGAAGACGACCCACCACCCGAGCAGGCGGCAAGGGTCAGGAAGGTTCCTGCGGCGAGGCCGGTGCTTACACCCTTGCGCAGACGGCTCAACGGGCGACAATGCGCCCCTGAGTTTGTCACCGAGGATGCAGATGTCCGAAAAGTCATGTTCCGCTGAAACTCCCTTGAGCGATGCGGCTGAAACGTTACCGGCCGCCCCCCTGCCAGCGCAGGGCCAGGCCGAAGGTGGATGTCTGATATTGGTTGCAACGCCGATCGGCAACCTGGCCGATATCAGCGAACGCGCGATCGAGGCGCTGAACACCGTGGACGCGATCCTCTGCGAGGACACGCGCGTCACGGCAAAGCTCCTGCTTTCGCGCAATATTGCCACACCAACCCGGACACTGCACGACCATAACGAACAGGACCGCACTCCGTTCCTGATCGAAAAACTGCAGGACGGCGCGCGCTATGCCGTCGTCTCCGACGCAGGCACGCCCCTGGTCTCCGATCCCGGATACCGGTTAGTCCGCGCCGCCATCGCGGCCGGTATCCATGTTACGGCCATTCCCGGTCCGAACGCCGTCGTCACGGCCCTGACGCTGTCAGGCCTACCGCCTCTGCCCTTCATGTTCCTGGGCTTTCCGGCCCCCCGAAGCGAAGCCCGCAAGACCGGCTTTGCCACCCTGCGCGCCGCCGAACAAGCAGGACTGCACTCCACCCTGGTCTGGTACGAAGCCCCGCACCGCCTGATCGAAACACTGGAAGACCTGATCGACGTTTTTGGTCCGGACCGCGAAGCCGCCGTCGGCCGCGAACTCACCAAGCGCTTCGAGGAAATGGTGCGCGGCACCCTGACAGAGGTTCTGGAACATTTCCGCACAACCGCCCCACGCGGCGAAATCACGCTCCTGATCGGACCGTCTGCCGAAGATGACAGCGGCGCTGCCGATCTGGACACGCATCTGCGCGAGGCCCTGACAACCCATTCAGTCAAGGACGCCGCAGCTCTCGTGGCGGGAATCGTAAAGCTGCCCAAACGCACGGTCTATGCCCGGGCGCTGGAACTCTCACGCGAACTGAAGGACTGAAGCCTCAGTCCGCTTTGGGCAGCACGAACAGGGACTGAGGCACGGTCCCGCCCAGACGCACATCGGACAGGGCGATTGTGGTCGTGCGTCCCTGCGCATCCACGACCGTCCAGCCCAAAAGACCGAGCGGCGCATCGGACAGGACGAGCGTCAGAGTGCCCTCCCCGGCGCTCTGCGTCCGCACCACCTGCACCCGGATCTGCCCGTTGCTGTGCTCGAAGCCCGTCACCGTCACATCCCCTGACAGCTTGAGTTCCGGACGCAGCAGAAGCCCGAGCGGCGTGCGGTCCAGTGGAATGGTCGTCACCTGATCGACACTGCGATCCTGAAACACCACACGCCCGTCATTGGCGACCAGCAGCAGCGGACTCGGCTTGTCGTAATCGAAACGCATCCGGCCTGGCCGGTCGAGCGTTGCTGTTCCGACCGTCGTGCTGCCATCCGCCGCCGTCTGCCTGAAGCGCGCCTGAAGCGTCGTGACCTGCCCCAGCGCGTCCTCAATCCGTGAAATCCAGCCCTGATCCGCAGGACGAAGCTGGGCGGGAGTCGCCTGCGCAAAAGCCATGGATGGCAGGGCAACGGGCAGCAGCGCCACCAGAGCGGCAGCGCGGAAAAAAGAACGGTTCATCATGTCTCAGGAACTGCCAATCAGCACACCGGTTGCAAAAACGAGAGCCCCGCCGAGGAAGACCTGCACCATGGCCGATCCGAACGGCGTGTCCTGATACCGCCAGCGCACCCAGGAAATCAGCAGAAGCTCGATCGCCACGGCGATGATTGCGACACCAAAGGCAAGACGGAAATCCGGGACAAGGAAGGGCAGCGTATGCCCGATCCCGCCCCCGAACGTCATGGCGCCGCAGATCAGGCCGCGCAATAGCGGAGCCCCACGCCCGGACAGCTTGCCATCATCCGCCAACGCTTCCGCCAGCCCCATGGAAATCCCGGCGCCCAGCGACGCCGCAAGTCCGACCAGAAAGGCGGCATGGGGGCTGTGCGTTGCAAACGCCGCGGCAAAGACGGGCGCCAGCGTCGAAACCGAGCCGTCCATGAGCCCGACCAGCCCCGGCTGCACAACCCGCAGGACAAAATCCCGGCGACTGTGCTCATCCTCGCGGTCACGGGTGTTATCATTCAGATGCGCGTCTTCAAGACGCCGCGCCTCGCGCTGATGCCGGTCTTCCTCGGTCGCCAGATCACCCAGAAGCTTGCGGATTTCCGCATCATTGGTCTGCCCGGCAGCCTGACGATAGAACCGCGCGGCCTGCCGCTCCATGTCGGCCGCCTGCGCCCGGATCGCCTCGATCCCGCGATTCTGCATCTGCCAGGCAGATTTGCGGGACGGAAACCCCTGCACATCCTGCCGGCGGACCAGCGGGATATGGTTACCGAACCGCCGGACGAACAGGTCGATCAGGGCCCGGCGATGATGGTTTTCCTCTTCCGCCATGTCCTGAAAGATGGCGGCGCTGTCGGGATAATCCTCCGCCAGCATCTGGCCGAAATCCGCGTAAATATGACCATCCTCCTCCTCGCTGGCGATGGCCAGCGCAAGGATTTCGCGTTCGGTCAGATCGGAAAGTTTCGTCACGTAGGCAGCAGATCCCGTCTCGTAAAATCAGATGGCGGCTTCGGTAAACAGCGGCTTCACGCTCTGGCCCCAGGCGCCGTTATACAGGTCCAGCCAGTACTGGGCCTGATTCGGACCGCCATCGGCAATCAGATGCAGCGGGTCGAGATACCCGGCCTCATTGCGCACACGCGCCCGCAGACCCTGCTCGGCCAGTTCAACCACACGCTTGGCAAACGGCTTCAGACCGCCCGGGAACGCGGCATCCAGTCCCAGACGCGGCACTTCGGCCCGAAGCTGCTGATACACGCTCCAGGGCTGCTCACGCACCAGCTTCTCGGCCGCTTCCAGCGTGGCGGGATCGTAAAGCAGACCGACCCACAGAGCCGACTGCGCCACCATCATTTCCAGCTTTCCGGCATCCGCACCGCGCATTTCAAGGAACTGCTTGAGACGCACATCGGGGAACACCGTCGTCAGATGATCTTCGAAATCCCCGACCGTCGGCGTCAGGCCCTTCAGCGGTTCCTGCACATCGCCCGCCAGCCAGCGCCGGAAGGAGCAGCCCGCCACATCGATGTTCTTTCCATCCCGCGAGACGAAATACATCGGCACGTCCAGCGCCCAGTCCACATACTGCTCGAAGCCGAACCCGTCCTCGAAAAATACCGAAGGCTGTCCCGAACGCTGGTTGTCCGTATCGGTCCAGATCCGCGCCCGGTTGGAGAGCAGGCCATTGGCCTTGCCCTCGACGAACGGCGAATTCGCGAACAGCGCCGTCGCCACGGGCTGAAGTGCCAGCGACACGCGCATCTTGCGGGCCATGTCGGCTTCATCGCTGAAATCAAGATTGACCTGAACCGTGCAGGTCCGCGTCATCATGTCGAGGCCGAGCGAGCCCACCTTCGGCATGTAGTTGCGCATGATCGCATAGCGGCTCTTGGGCATCCACGGCATTGCATCACGCGGCCAGAGCGGCTGAAAGCCAAACGGCAGGAAACCAAGCCCGAGTTCCGCAGCCGGACCACGGACCTGATCGAAATGCGCCTGCATTTCCGCTTCCGTTTCCTGAAGCGAAACAACCGGCGCGCCCGAAAGTTCGAACTGTCCGGCCGGCTCAAGCGAGATTGCCCGCCCGGCCTGTGCGTTCTGGCCCTTCAGACCGATCAGGTTCTCACCGTCCATGATCGGCGCCCAGTCCGGTCCCTGAAGCTTCTCCAGCAGCGCCCCGATTCCGCGCGGCTCGTAAGGCGGGGGCGACAGTGGTTCGCGTCCGTCAGCAGCATGAGGAAGAACAAAACCGAATTTTTCATGTTCGGTGCCGATCTTCCATTCCGATTGCGGTTTGCAACCACGCGCGATCGCCTCGACGAGCTGCGCCCGGCTTTCGATCGACGCAGTATTGGACGTGCCGGGATTGGACATGGCGTTTGGCCTCGGTCTGAATTCGTTGTTCGATAATGATTGAACTGTAGCAGGTCCGACGGTTCTGTCACCCTCGGGCGGCATCCTCCGCCCTGGCTGCCAGACGGGACAGCCCCGCACACACGGCCGTCTCCGCCCGCAGCACCAGTGGCCCCAGGCTGAGCGCATGAACGGCAGCATGCCGCCGCAGAAGCTCCACTTCCGCCTCGGAGAAGCCTCCCTCCGGCCCGATCAGCAGGGCCGCGGCCTGCACCGCCGCATCCTCACCCGGACGGCGCTCGAGCGCAGCAAACAGCGGACGATCGTCCGGCCACTCCGCCAACACCACCCGCAACGACTCAGGCGGCAGGATCTCTGGAACATCCAGCCGCTCGCACTGCTCCGCCGCTTCGGTCGCAATCACCGACAGCCGCTCCAGATTGAGCCGGTGCGTATTGGTCCGCTCCGTCACAACCGGCCGAAAGCGCGTCACGCCCAGTTCGGTTCCCATACGGATGACAAGTTCCGTCGCATCCCGCTTGAGCGGCGCAAACAGCAGTTCCACACCGTCCGTCGGCGCCGGAGTCCGCTCGCAGCGATACAGCAGAACACTTCCCTTGTCCTTTTTCAGGGCCGCGATCTCTGCCGCCCATTCGCCGTCACGCTCATTGAACACACGGACAGCGCTGCCCACGCCCTGTCGCATGACGTTGCCCAGATAATGCGCCTGCCCGGGAGGAAGCGGGATGGTCTGGCCTTCCGCGAAGGCTGTTTCAGACGCAGGGACATAAAGACGGGGGTCGGATCGGCTCATCCTTTTCCGATAGCGCGCCTCGCCCATTGACGGAAGCATGTCCGCACAGCATCACATCTCCCATGAGCCAGACCCGCGCCCATACCGATATCCAGTTAACCGGCCGCATTGCGCGCCTGCCCGAGCCATGGCGCTCCTACGCCCTGCTCGCCCGTCTCGACCGCCCGGTCGGAACATGGCTCCTGTTCCTGCCCGGCGTGTGGGGCCTGTTCCTTGCGCCCCATGCGTCACTACAAACGCGCCTGATCGACACGGCCCTGTTCGCCTTCGGCTCGCTCGTCATGCGCTCGGCCGGCTGCGTCGTGAATGACATCTGGGACCGCGACATCGACGCCAGGGTCGCCCGCACTGCTGGCCGCCCGCTCGCCAGCGGCGCACTGTCCCTGAAACAGGGCCTGCTCCTGCTTGCCGTCCTGCTGTTGATCGGGCTGGGCGTGCTGATCTGCCTGCCGCCCGTCTGCTGGGCGCTCGCCCCGCTCGCGCTCCTGCTCGTCGCCCTGTATCCGGCCGCCAAGCGCGTCACCTGGTGGCCGCAACTCGTCATGGGTTTCACCTTCGGATTCGGCGCTCCCATGGGCTACGCCGCAGCCGCCGGAACACTGGATGGCAACGGCCTGCTGCTCTACGGCGCCGTCATTCTCTGGCAGCTCGGATTCGACACGATCTACGGCTTTCAGGACATGGACGACGACGCCCGCATCGGCGTCCGCTCCACCTCCCGCCTGATGGAAAAGAGCGCCCGTCCGTTCATCGCCACCTGCTACAGCCTCATGCTCCTGGCGCTGGCGCTCGTCGCCATCCATGCGCATCTGCACTGGATCTTCTGGCCGTTCCTCGCCCTCGCAGCCGCAATGCTGCTCCAGCAGGTCCGCGTGCTGAACCCTTATGACGCTCCGGCCTGCCTTAAGGAGTTCCGCCGCAACGTGCCCATCGGATTCGTACTGGCCGCAGGGTTTGTCGCCGCAAGACTTTTCGGATGAGCACGCCCCTGAGCGATCCCGCCGGTTTCATCCGTGACAACACCGCCATCGCACAAGCCACGCTCGTGCCTGAGATTTCCCTGCATCTGGCGACCGAAATCACCCCCATCTGGCAGGCCAGCGAAGTCTATCTCGAACAGATCGGCATCGAACCGCCCTTCTGGGCCTTCGCATGGCCCGGCAGCCAGCTCATCGCGCGCTTCATTCTCGATAATCCCGGGCATGTCCGGGGACGCCGCGTTCTCGATGTAGCCTGCGGATGCGGTCTCGCCGCCATTGCCGCTGCCCTGTCGGGCGCGTCCGATGTGCAGGCCAACGATATCGATCCCATGGCGCTGGAAGCCACAGATCTGAATGCGCGCCTCAACAGCGTGACCATCGCTCCCGTCCCCGGAGACCTGATCGGAACGCTCCCGGACTGTGATCTGCTGGTCATCGGAGACGTCTGTTACAACGAAGCCATGGCGGCGCGGATCGTGCCCTGGCTGCTGGAATGTTCGAAAACCTGCGAAGTCTGGCTCTGTGATCCGGGCCGGCACTACGCCCCATCAATGCCGCTCGAAGTCCTGACGCGGCAGACCGTTCCTGTCACGCAGGAGCTGGAAAGCGCGGACCAGCGCGCCACCACGCTCTTCAGGCTGCGAGATATTTTCGCCCCAGACTAAGCGCAGATCCCGTCAGCGCCGCAATCATCGCAGCCCCGAGGCAGATAAAAGCCGGATGGGGAAAGACCGTGAACAGTCCTGCCACGAGCAGGGCTCCTGTCGTCTGCCCCGCCAGACGCGCAACGGAGAGCATACCACTCGCACCGCCCTCACGACCCGGAGGCGCGGTGACCATGATCGCGCGGTTATTGGGCGGCTGGAACAGCCCGAACCCGCATCCGGCAAACAGCGTCCGCCAGGCGATGGCCCAGTTGCCGGCGTCCGTCGGCAGGAACCACAGCAGACAGAATCCGCTCGCCGTAATGAACAGTCCGATCGAGGATAGCACCGACGCCGGAAACCGGTCCGCCAGACGGCTGACGACAAACGACATCGTCGCCACACCGACAGCCCAGGGCGCGATCAGAAGCCCGATCGTGCCTGCACCACGATGGAACGCAGACGCCAGTGTGAACGGCATCGCCACAATGTAGAGGTTGGAGGCCACGAACCCCAGAAACCCGACCAGACAGGCCAGCAGAAACGGTCGGCGCGCCAGCAAATCAACCGGCACGATCGGTTCGAGCCTCTCGCGCTGATAATGCAGCAGCATGGCCCAGCACAGCACGCCCGCAACTGTAACCGCCGCGCCCGACAGGAAATCGGCATGCATCAGACCGTCGAGCCCCACACCGGTCAGGGCGAAAGAAGCTACCGTCAGAAGAGAGCCAACCATATCGGTCGGAATATCGCTCCGCGGAGTCTGCGGCAGCGCGGCATGAGCCAGCGCCAGAGCCGCGAGAGCCAGCGGCAGATTGATCCAGAAAATCCAGGGCCAGCTGGCCACGGACAGGATGAGCGATCCAAGAGACGGACCAAGAGCCACTCCCAGCCCGACGAAAAGTCCGTTCAGGGCGATGCCCCGCCCCAGCTCCCTATGCGGGTAAATGAAACGCACGAGTGCAATATTCACACTCATGATACACGCCCCGCCAACACCCTGCAGCGCCCGCGCGAGCGTCAGTTCAAGCAGGTTCTGTGACAAGGCACAGGCGACAGACGCGATCAGGAAAAGGAAGATCCCAAGCTGACTCAGTCGTCCGAATCCCACACGGGCGCCAAGCGATGCCAGCGGCAGAAGGCATGACAGATTGGCGAGCTGATAGGCGTTGACGACCCAGATGGCCCGTGAAGACGACGCATGCAGGTCCTGCGCGATCAGCGGCAGGGCCACATTGGCGATCGCATAATCCAGAACTGACAGAAGCAGGGCCAGGAGTACGGCCGACATCGCCTTGAAACGCTGGACCCCGTACAGCCCGGCATGACGCTTTGGATCGTACTCTTCTTGCGGACCGTCTTCCGTCATCGTCTCAGCGTCCCAGATCACGCAGGCGGGTGCCTGCAAAAAGATTGGCCTCAAGCCTTTCGAGCGAGACGCCTTTCGTTTCCGGAACGAACCATAGGGTCACAAGAATGAAAAGACCATTGAAGACGGCAAACATCAGAAACGTCGAAGACGCCCCCATCATCGCCATGCCCAGCGGGAACATGTTGGAAATAGCCCAGTTCGCGGCCCAGTTCGTCACCGTGGAGCAGCCAATTCCAAAATCCCGCCCCCGCGTCGGCTGAACTTCCGAGCACAGCGTCCAGACCAGCGGCCCCTCGCCAATGGCAAAACCCGCGACGAACAGGAGAACGAATCCGCACAACAGAAGCTGTAGCCCAAAGCTCTGCGCACCGATGGCCAGCAATATCCCTACTCCTGCCAGCGAGAATGCCGCGATTCCGCAGCTGAGGATCAGCAATGGACGCCGCCCCCACCGATCGACACAGGCAATCGCCACCCCGGTCAGCGCCATGTTCGTCAGTCCCACGAGCGTCGTGGCCCAGATGGACGCATTCGTCCCGAAATGCGCCGCCTGAAAGACGCGCGGGGCGTAATACAGAAGCGCGTTGATGCCCGAGAGCTGCTGCATGATCTGAAGCAGCATGCCGAGGAAGACGGTCCGGCGGAAATTCGGATTGCTTTTGAAAAGCCCCATACCCGCATCGCTGCTCTTCTGCAGGCGCGACTGGATGTCGACCAGTTCCGCTTCGGCCACTTCCTCATCCGAGCGCAGGCTCTGCAAAACGCGACGCGCACGCTCCTTTTCCCCGCGCATCATCAGCCAGCGCGGGCTGTGCGGCAGGATCAGGACGATTCCAAGAAAGAAACTGGCCGGCAACGCCATGACGCCGAGCATCCAGCGCCAGTGTCCGCCCGGCGCCAGGAGGCTGTCCGAGACAAACGCGAGGAAAATCCCCAAGGACACCATGAGCTGATAGAACGAAATCATGGCGCCACGGACGGACTCAACCGTGATTTCGGAAATGTAGAGCGGGGCGGCAAAGGCAGCCACACCAACCGCAAGCCCGAGGAAAAGCCGCCCGATGATCATGACAGCAGGACCGGGCGCCAGGGCGCAGAGCAGTGTTCCAATCAGGAACAGGATCGCCGCCCCGAGCATGGCGCCCGTACGACCAAACCGGACCGAAATGCGCCCCGCAAACAGCGATCCGACCGTTGCCCCGGCCATCATCGACGAGACAATCCAGCCCTGAAGGGCATCGCCTGCATGAAAATCAGTTGCAATGAATGGAAGCGCACCGGCGACCACGCCGGTATCAAGGCCGAACATCAGTCCGGCCAGAGCCGCCAGAATACCAAGGGTTGTCGCCCGTGCCGTGCTGCGGGGCTGTTGCGTGGACAGCCCCTCACTGGAAGACGAAGCAATCCCAACCATACCCGTAGTCACCTCCCCCGAAACACACCCTTCTTCAAGGGGACAGGACCGAACGTTCCGAAACCGGAAACAGCCGGTCCTGTATTAATGATCGATCAGGGGTGTGGTCTATATCCAAACGAACAGAAAATCACTTTTCCGCGTAAGGATTTTTCGTTCCGCGCAGCTGCAGACGCACCGGAACACCCGGCATGTGGAACGTTTCACGCAGTCCGTTAACGAGATAGCGCTTGTAGGAATCCGGAAGCTGCTCCGCCCGCGTGCCGAACAGCAGGAATGTCGGCGGACGTGCCTTCACCTGCGTCATGTAACGCAGCTTGAGACGACGACCATCCACAAGCGGCGGCTGATGACGCTCGAGCGCATCCTCGAACCAGCGGTTCAGTTCACCCGTGGAGACGCGCGAGTTCCAGATCTCGTAAACTTCCCGCACGGCCGGAAGCAGGCGATGCACGCCTGCCCCCGTCAGTGCGGAGAACGTCACGACCGGAATGCCACGCACCTGGGCCAGCGAGATTTCCAGACGGTCCAGGATCGCCTTCTTGGTCGCGTTCCGGTCCTCAACGGCGTCCCACTTGTTCAGTGCAATGACGCAGGCCCGTCCCTCACGCTCGATCAGGCGGCCGATCTGGAGATCCTGCTCATGCACGCCAAGCGTCGCATCGATCACCAGCACGACCACTTCCGCCATTTTCAGGGCTTCGATGGAAGCCGAGACGGACATCTTTTCAAGATGCTGCTCAACGCGGGCGCGCTTGCGCATCCCCGCCGTATCGACCAGCTGGATGGGGCCATGCTCGTCATGCAGTTCGACCGTAATGGAATCACGTGTCAGACCTGCTTCCGGCCCCGTGATCATCCGCTCTTCGCCCAGCAGACAGTTCAGCAGCGTGGACTTGCCCGCATTCGGACGACCGATGATCGCCAGACGCAGCGGACCGGCCGGACGCTCGTCTTCCTCGCCTTCGGCCTTGGGAGCCTCACGACGACGGGATTTTTCCGCTGGCGGCAGACGCTCGGCAATCTCACCCATGAGATCGGCAATGCCCTCGCCATGCTCGGCGGACAGTGCCAGCGGCGTTCCCAGCCCGAGCGAATAGGCCTCAAGAGCCGCATTCGTCCCGGCCTGCCCTTCCGCCTTGTTGGCGATCAGCAGAACCGGACGGTTCTGACGGCGCAGCCAGCTCGCAAAATGCGCATCCGCCGGCGTGATGCCCGAACGTGCATCAATGCAGAACAGCACCAGATCCGCCATTGCAACAGCAGACTCGGACGAAGCCCGCATCCGCCCGTACAGCGTATCCGGTGCGGCTTCCTCCAGCCCGGCCGTATCAATCAGCCGGACACGACGGCCGCGCAGAAGGGCCTCGCCCTCCTTGCGATCGCGCGTAACGCCCGGCATGTCGGAGACGATCGCCTGACGGCGGCCGACAAGCCGATTGAACAGAGTGGATTTCCCGACATTCGGGCGCCCGGCAATAACAACAACGGGCAGGTTCTCAGAGGTCATTCGTTCAGCCATAGGCCCGCAGAACGGCGTCCTGGGACACGGTCAGCACATGACCGTCACAGACGATCGGCTGAACCTGACACGGGGCGACGGTCTTGCGGGTCAGTTCAAGTTTCCCGGTCACGGCATTCAGGACAGCCATGCCTTCTTTCGGAAAGGTGGAGAAGCAGATCAGCTTGCCGTTCACGAGAAGCGGGCCCACCCAGGCAATCGCATCCTTTTCCACGTCAACGCGGATGAAGCGACGCAGCTGCGTGATCCAGCGCACATGCCCGGACAGACGATCCAGGCAGGCGATCTGCTGATCCGTGGACAGGACATACATCCAGTCGCCACAGATCGCCATAGGACTCTGCCCGCTGACCTCACGTTCCCACAAGCGACGGCCCGAGCGCATGTCGATCGCCACCAGCACGCGGGACATGGACACGGCATAGGCCGTCCCGTCCATGATGACCGGCGCGCCGCGGATGCAGGAGAAGTCGAGCATGGCGCCCATGCCGTTGGAACCGCCGAGACTGTCACTCCAGACCATCTCGCCCGACGCCGCACGCAGGGCCACAAGATCGCCACTGCCAAAGCCCGCGAGAATGACGCCATCCACGAAAGCCGGGGCGGACTGCCCGAAAATCACCGTGTCGGATGCGGTCGCCTGATACGTCCAGACCTGATGACCCGTATTGGCGTTCAGCGCGATCAGGCGCTCGTCGATCGTTCCGAAGACCATGAGGCCTTCCGCGATCGTCGGCGCGGAGCGGCCCGGCGTTCCGGTGCTGACGCGCCATTTCACCTTGCCCGTCAGGGCTTCAACGGCCAGGGCCTGAGCCACACCATCCACGATGTAGAGCGTGTCCCCATCGAGGGCGAGGCCGCCGCCAATATTGGTCGAGCGGCTTCTGGCCGTGGCAGGCTGACGCGTCCAGACATGACGGCGTTCCGGCCAGGTCCAGGCCTTCACCACGCCCTGCGCATCCGTCGTGTAGATATGACCGTTACCGATGACCGGCGGTGACTGGATCGCCCCACGGTTGGTCGGCATGATCGCGATCGTCGCCAGAAAGCTGGATGGATCTGTCGGCGCGCCGACCGAATGGCTCCAGGCCAGATCCGGACCATTCCATGCCGCATTCACGGCGACATGGGATGGACGCCCCCCTTCCTGCAGCCATTCCCGCACCGGCTGGACCGGGCCGAGGCTGATCGGCGTATGATCGTCATGATCAACCGTCAGCCCGGCGCCCGTGGACAGGACGTCCACGCGATGTCCGGCCAGAGGCGGCTTCCTGTCGTCTTCGAACAGGCTGCAACCGCCCAGAACGGCCAGGGCACTGCCCGAGCAGGCCGTCCGCAGAAGACCACGGCGCCCCATGGAGCGGTTCACGGAAAGGGAAGAGCGGGAAAGAACAGGACGGCGCATCAACCGGCGTCTCCAAATGTCTCGAGCAGGGCCTGCGCACGCGCACGCACCCCTTCGGTCGCGTTTTCACTGCCAACGATCTGCGTCAGGATACGCCGGGCTTCCTTCTGCTGGTCCGCCGTCGCACCGGGACGCAGGTCAAGCGCGGCAAGACCTTCCTGAGCCAGAGGAGCCCAGGCACCACCGCCCTGCGCCAAGGCTTCATAGCCCGGGCGGAGCGTCTTCGGATCGGCCGTCGCAGTCCGGGCGTTCAGGCTCATGTAGCGCGCCATGTCCCGCAGGGCCGGATCGGCAGCGTTATCATCCGCCACACCCTGCCACGTCTTCAGCGCAGCGTCCGTCTGATGGGCCTGGCTCTGCAGATCCGCCAGACGCAGCGCGGCATAGGAGCGCACGCCCACCGGACCATGCTCCGCCAGATCCTGGAAGGTCGCGGTGGCCTTCTGGGTGGCCGCGGCGTCATGCTTGGGATCGGACAGTGCCGTCATGGCGGTAAAATACCGTGCCGATGCCGCCTGTTGTGCTGCATGGCGCGCGTGACTGTTCCAGCCCCACACGCCACCACCGATGGCTCCAATCACGGCCACGGCGCCCACCACGGCGCCAATGCGCCGTGCCATGGCCCGCAACCGCTGCGCCTGCATTTCTTCGTTCACCTGCGTGATGAAATCGTCTGCCACCTGGTCCCCTGCTGGATCGGTCTTCAAACTGTTTGCGCGACCATACAGGCGCCGCACCGTCGCGGCAAACGCTTCACACATCCGAAGGCTGGCTGAAGCAGTCCGTGACTGTGAAAAACGGTATCACGGCAGAAAATCCGGCCGACATTCAGACTTCCTTAACCGCACCGGAAGCATCCTGACGGCCATGAAAAAGCCCGTCCCGCTCCTGCTGCTTCCCCTGGTGTTCTGCGCGCTTGAAGGCTGCGCGCCGGATCGCATCGCTTCCGCCGTCACGGGGAAGGACTGCAACACGGCCTATCTGTACGATGACGAAAGTTTCTGCGCCCGGCCGACTGGGCCGCCTCCGCCGCAACCCTACTGCACCACGAGCTTCGAAGGCACGACCTGCTGGGCGCGCCCCGATCTCATGTCCAATGTCGCCCGCCAGACCTATGGCGGCCCCACATCCCTGACCCCGGCTCAGAATCAGGAACGCATGGGGCAGTAAGAATCGCAGCGGCCTTTGTAGAGCCTCAGTGATGGCCCAGTTTGCGGCTGGCAGCGGCCAGATTGGCGGACAGCGTCTGGAACGACGCCGCAATATGGGACTGAACAGCCGCGCTGCCCGCATGGACATGGGAAATTCGCGCACTTGCTTCCTGACTGATGGCCGTCTCTTCCCGGTTGGCCTGGGTCGCGACACACGCATTGTAAACGCGGGCTGCCTTTTCATAAGCCGTCACGCGATCCACGCTCTCGTTATACTGCGCGACCGTCGCGGCCTTCACCGCAGGCGCCTGCGGCTCGGCGCCACATTTTGAAGCGGTCCATGCCGCCTCGGCCGCACTGGCCGACCCGGCACCAGCGATCCCTGCAAACACCAGACCGAACAGCGCCGCCTTACGGATGGCGACAACGCAACGTCTCATACAGCTCCCTTTCCTGTTCGAAGCGTTGCGCGCCCTACGCCCAGATCAAGGCGCAAATTTGGCAGGCTCACCAGTCGGGCCGCCGGAGACCTCATTGTCCTGCATCACGACCGTTCCACGCACGATCGTCGCCATCGGCCAGCCCGTCACACGCGTTCCGTCAAACGGCGTCCAGCCTGCCGGCGTGACGATCCAGTCATTCGTGATCTCGCGCTCGGCCTTCATGTCCACGAGTGTGAAATCGGCATCGAATCCGACAGCCATACGCCCCTTCGTCTGCAACCCGTAAACCCGTGCCGGCCCTGCCGCCATCAGATCCACCAGACGCGCCAGCGACAGACGTCCCGCATTCACATGATCGAGCATGACCGGCACGATCGTCTGCGTCCCCGTCAGACCCGCCGGGCATTTCGGCCAGGGCAGCTTTTTGGCCTCAAGCGGATGCGGCGCATGATCGGACGAAACCACATCCACCCGGCCATCCCGCACGGCCCGCCAGCTCGCTTCCCAATGCGACCGGTCGCGCAGAGGCGGGTTCATGACGGCCAGACCACCGAGCTTCTCGTAACATTCCGGTGCCACCTGCGTGAGATGGTTCACCAGAACCTCGACCGTGGAAATATCGCGGTAATCCGCCAGATAATCCAGTTCCTCAGCCGTCGAGACATGCAGGATATGCGCGGGACGGTTGGTCTTGCGCGCCAGCGCCATGATGCGGCGCGTGCCGAGGAAGGCACATTCCACATCCCGCCAGACGCTGTGTGTCTCGTAAGGCTGACCTTCATGGAACATCGGCTTGCGGGCCTGAAGACGGTATTCGTCCTCGGAATGATAGGCCACACGACGATGCCCCGAGCGCATGACCGCTTCCAGCCCGGCATCGTCCTCGATCATCAGATTGCCCGTCGAAGACCCGGCAAAAACCTTCACCGCACAGACACCCGGCTGCTGCTCCAGAATCGCCAGATCCGGCGTGTTCTCCCGCGTCGCGCCGACATAGATGCCGACATCCACATGCGCCGTCTTGCGGATATGATCGCGCTTCCAGTCGATCATCGTCACATCTGTCACACTCGGCGACGTGTTGGGCATGTCGAACACCGTCGCGATACCGCCCAGAGCTGCAGCCCGCGTTCCGGTCTCAAGTGTTTCGACCTCGGGCTTGCCCGGATCGCGCAGATGAACATGCGCATCAATCAGGCCGGGCAGGACATGCAGGCCGCGCGCATCAATCACCCGGTCCGCTTCATCCGCCGATCCGACAGACAGCGACGCCACTTTCCCGTTGCGTACGCCGATATCCGCTTCCGCCTCGCCCCAGGGAAAAACGCAGATTCCGCCGCGGATGATCAGATCGTAATGCATGTTCCGTCCTTGCAAATCAGTAAGACACTCATGAAGCGCGCGAGAGAGTTTCGAACGTATCCCCGTCCACGGGAACCCCTTCGATATGATGACGGTGCCACAGCGCGAAAAACAGCAGCGTCCAGGCCTGCCGCGCCACACCGCGCTGGCTGGCCCGTGCAAAAAGACGCTCCACGTCGGCTGCGGGCATCATGGTCCGGATGCAGGGCTGACGTGCCACCAGCGGTCCCAGACGATGCGCCTGCTTCTCGATCCACGGCCCGACCGGCACGGTAAAGCCCTGCTTCGGAGCAAATGGACGCGCCTGCGGCAGCGCATCCTGAAGCCAGCGCCGCAGAAGCCATTTCCCGTAACCGTCCCGCACCTTGAAATGCTCTGGCAGCGGCCAGATCGCCTTGGCCACCACCGGATCGAGCAGCGGCGTACGCCCCTCGACCGAATGCGCCATGAGGCACCGATCCAGCTTGAGCAACAGATCGTTGGGCAGCCATTCCGCAATATCCAGCGCCTGAGCGCCTTCCAGCCCCGAAACCCCGAGAGCCAGTTCCGTCATGGCGATCCCGCGACGCCACTGCCGCCCATGCTCTGCAAAACGCTTGCCGAACGTCCCGGACCGGTACGGCGCACGACCGCCCTTCCACCAGGGCTTCATCACGCGCCGATAGCGGCCATAGCCTGCAAAAAGCTCGTCCCCGCCCTCCCCGCTGAGAATAACGGTCACGTCTTTTCGCGCCTCGCGCGCCAGAAACCATGTCGGGATGACAGCATAATCGGCGGCAGGATCATCCATGCATGCCACGATGGATGGCAGCTCACGCCAGACCATGTCTTCCGTCACGGTCAGCACGTGATGCTCGGCCCCGACAGACGCCGCCAATGCTGCGGCATCAGCGGACTCATCCGCTTTTCCCGCATCGAAACGCGCCGTCCAGGTCCGCGGATGCGGCAGCCCCAGACGATGCGCCGCCGCCAGAATAACCGAACTGTCGATCCCGCCGGACAGAAACAGCCCGAGCGGCACATCTGCCCGCAGATGCGCCGACACACTGTCGAGCAGTGCCGTATCCAGCCGTGCCAGCGCCTGCTCATCGCTCAGGCGGCCCGGAACCGTATCCCGCGCTTCATGCAGAACATGCCGCCGACGCGATTCCACGATTCGCCCATCCACGATCCGGAGCGTCTCACCGGGCAGAAGCCGGCGGATACCGTCGAAAATGATGTCCTGCCCCGTCGTGAACTGAAGCTGCATCAGCTCGTCACGCGCACCTTCCCGGACGCTGCGCTTACCGAAACCGCCCGCCAGCAGCGCCTGCGGCTCGGACGCAAACGCGATGCCGCCCTCATACGCCGCGATATAGAGCGGCTTGATGCCGAACGGATCACGCGACAGCACCATCTCATGCCGCCCATGCTCGTTTTCGACGATCGCAATGGCATACATGCCCCGCAGTTCATGCGTGTAACCTGCCCCATCATGCAGCCACAGATGCAGAGGCGGTTCGCAGTCGCTATGGGTCTGAAAACAGGTTTTGGGGAAGCGCCTGCGAATAGCCGGATCGTTATAGATTTCCCCGTTCGCAATCAGGGCCGCCGCGCCGAGCCTGAACGGCTGCGCGCCCCCCGCGATATCGACGATGGAGAGCCGACGGTGACGCAACGCCGCACCACCCAGATCCAGCCGCCCTTCCCCATCCGGGCCGCGATGGAAAATGGCCTGCGACATGCGCTCCAGCGCGTCCTGATCCGGATGATGCCCCGGCAGGCAGGAAAGACCCGCAATTCCACACATCAGGCCCGCACTCCGTCCAGAAAAGCCGACCATCGCGCCATGACAACATCCTGGGCAAACTCCCGCTCGAACCGCGCCCGCCCGTTCACGGAAAGACTCTGCCCCACAGTCTCATCATCCAGAACGCTGCCGATCTGCGCCGCAAGATCGCGCTCGTTCTCGACCTCGGCCAGCAGACCGTCCTGCGTCCCTTCAAGGATTTCCTGCGGTCCCTGAATATTGCTCGCCACAACCGGCACCCCGGCCGACAGCGCCTCGATCACAACATTACCCAGCGGCTCGATCCGGGAGGGACACACCAGAACATCACACGCCCGCAGCCAGGGCCCGCTCTGCGCGATCCAGCCGGGAAGATGCACCCGATCCGCAACATTTTCCGCCTTTGCCAGTGCCTCAAGCGCTCCACGCTCTGGCCCCTCGCCCGCAATCACCAGATGCACGCCCGGCAGATGCTTCATCGCCCGGATCAGCACATCGAAGGCCTTGTTTTCATGCAGCCGCCCCAGCGCCAGGGCAAACGGTACATCCGGCGGCAGAAAGGCGGGCCGCAGCGGCGTCACGGACGAAAAATCCGTCGCGAAATTGGGGAGATGATGCACACGATCGGCCGCCCAGCCCTCCCCCCGCATCCACTCCGCCAGACCGCGCGTATTGCCGATCAGATGATCGCAGCGGCGATAATTCGACAGATCGTAATAGCCTCCCAGACGCCCGGCAATCTGCCACGGCCCTGATGGCACCAGCCGTGCGGCCCGACTCATCCATGCGACGACCACATCCGGCCTGAACGCTTTGAGACTGCGCCGCAGCCCCGGCGTGGTCCGCAGGTCCAGCAGTCCGCCGAACCGGAAGGACTGTGTGTCAACGCCTGCTTCCTCAAGCCGTGCGACCCGGCCTTCATCCTGCCGGATCAGCGCCTGAACGGGACGTCCGTCCCGCGTCTGGGCCATTGTCAGACGTTCGAAGAACAGCTCCGCGCCCCCCCTGGGAGCCCCTGCCATCACATGGGCCACACGACCCCGGTATCCATTGGACGATGCAGACTTCATCTTTCTTCTATCGGCCATGACCGACAGGGCATCAAGTCAGTCCGAACGCCTGTCCGGAACACACACGTCTTTTTCACGCAGGATTTCTTCCGCAGCCCTCAGCACAGCCGCAACATCCAGCCCTTCGATGGGAGCATGGCCCTCCGGCCCCGGCGCCTCCACGAACCGTGCAAGCCGCCCGGCCGGCGCATATTCCGAAGCTCGCGACGGCCCGAACAGCCCAAGCGTCGGCGTCCCGGCAGCGGCGGCCAGATGCATCAGCCCGGAATCGTTGCCAACAAACAGCGCACAGCGCTGAAGAAGTGCGGCAACCTCGCCCAGCGATTTGTCTCCGCCAAGATCCAGAGCCTCCGGCAGCGCCTTCAACACCGGTTCCGCCCGCGCACGCTCCCCCTCGCCAGGGCCATAGAACACGACGGGACGCAGATTTTCCGCCCTCAGCGCCTGAGCCAGTTCCACAAAACGCTCAGGTGGCCAGATCTTCCCGTCCCAGTTCGCCGTCGGCCCCAGCGCCAGCCACTGCCCTTCGGGCAAGGCCGCAACAGCCGCCGCCCGCTGCTTTTCCGAAATCCAGACACGCGGCATGGGCGTCCTACGATATCCGAGTGCTTCTCCAAGCTGTTCGACCCGCCGCCCCGGACGACGTCCACCGCGCACAATAATCCGCCGACGTGCCCGCAGCGTCAGTCCAATCAGCGAACCGCGCAGATCCACGACCATGAACCAGCGCGTCCGGAAACAGGCGCGCCACAGATCAATCCAGTGCCGGTCATGCCGGCGCTTTTCCATGGTGATGATGCGCTCGCAACGCGGATCAGCCTCGAAAAGTCCCGCCGCCACGGGGCCACAGACCACCGTGAACATCGCCGCCGGATAACGCTTCTGCAACGCCTCCAGCACGCCCGTTGAAATGACTGCATCGCCCAGACGGTTGGACGTGATGAACAGGATCCGCATCATTCGCGAAGCCAGACCGCATCCTTGATGGTGCTCACGAACGCCTCATGCGCCTGAAGCTCTTCGGCAGTCGGAGGCGCCATTTTCCGCGGCTTGCGGTTGGCAAGCGCATTGATCCCGTCCGTCATGCTGCGACTGCGGGACGGCCCCGCCAGACCCAGTCCGCGCTGACGGCCACCCATCAATTCCACATAGACTTCGGCCAGAAGCTTGCAGTCCAGCAGCGCGTTATGGGTGCCACGCTGCGACAGGTCGATGCCGAAGCGCCGACACAGCGCATCGAGACTGGCGGGCAGACCGGGATATTTCTTCCGCGCCATTTCCACCGTATCGATGGCCCGGCTGGCATAATCGAGCGGCTCGCGACCGCACGCTTTCAGTTCGGCATTGACGAATTTGAAATCGAACCGGGCATTATGCGCGATCATCGGGCTGTCCCCGATGAACTCTAGAAACCCGTCCGCCACCTCGGCGAATTTCGGCTTTCCCTCCAGATCCTCGATCCGGAACCCGTGCACCTTGGTCGCCTCGGCCGGAATGTCGCGCTCAGGATGGATCAGGACGTGATAGGCCTCACCCGTCGGCAGATCGTCGATCAGTTCGAGCGCCGCGATCTCAATGATGCGGTCGCCCATATCCGGGTCAAAGCCCGTGGTTTCCGTATCGAACAGGATGGATCGTTTCATGACGCCTCACGAAGCCGGTGCAACAGGGCATGGACCTGCCTGACGGCCTGTCCACGCGACAGGCCGGTTCGTATCACGATGTCGGCCCGGCGTCTGCGCTCATGGTCGCTCATCTGGCGCGCCAGCAACCCTTGGGCATCCGCCACGCTCATGCGCCCCCCACTGCGACCGCGCTGCCGGATGCGGGCCAGACGCGTCCCCATCGGAGCTTCGGCCACCACCACCACATCGCAGCGGCGGTCCTCGCCAATTTCCATCAGTAGCGGAATGTCCAGCACACAGAACGGTTCATGCCGCGCCCGGCACTGCTTCAGAAACCGCTCGCGCTCGGCCCGAACCAGCGGATGCATGATGGCTTCCAGACGCTTCAGCGCATCGGGCTGCCCCCGCACGGCCTCGCGAAGCGCCGCACGATCCAGACGGCCCTCAACCACGGTTCCGGGAAAGGCCTGCCCGATCAGAGGCAGGGCTTTCCCCCGTTCATCCTGAAGCGCCCGGACACACGCATCCGCATCAAAAACCGGCACGCCCTCCCTGCGGAAAAGCGCGGCGACCCTACTTTTCCCGGCCGCCATCCCCCCGGTCAGACCAATAATCTTCACGCGTCAGTGCGCAGGCTCGCTGCCAGCAGATCGAACGTCGTCCGGTCCGCCTGAGGATCAACGCCGAACCATGCCCGAAACCCGGCCCGTGCCTGATGAACCAGCATTCCCAAACCATCCACCGTCCGCAGCCCGCGCGCCTGAGCAGCCAGCAGAAGCGGCGTCTCGCGCGGCGTATAGACGATATCCGTCACACACAGCCCCGGCGCGGCCTCCCGAAGGGCCGCATCCCAGTCCAGGCCAGCCTTACCGCCCATGCCCATCGATGTGGCATTCGCCAGAAGCGAACAGCCCGACAGCAGCGACGGCCATTCATACCAGGCCACAGCCTCACCGCCGCCGAGTGCCTCAACCAGTGCTTCCGCCCGTTCCAGGGTCCGGTTGGCAATCACGACCTCGCAGCCCCGGTCCAGAAGCGCCGCCGCCACGGCGCGCGCCGCACCACCCGCCCCGAGAACCATGGCCCGACCGGCAATCGCCACGTCATGTGCACTCAGATTATCGCAGAACCCCGTACCATCCGTACAGTCACCGATGATCCGTCCAGCCACGAAGCAGATCGTGTTCACCGCGCCCGCACGCTTGGCCGTCGGCGTGAGTTCATCACAGGCCAGCATCGCCGCTTCCTTGTGCGGGATGGTCACATTTACGCCCTGAAACCCGGCCGCTGCCAGTCCACGCAGGGCCTTATCAAAGCCGTCCGGATGGGTCGGCAGCGGCACATAAGCCCCGTTCACGCCATTCACCCGGCACCAGTGATTATGCATCAGCGGGGAACGGGAATGCTCCACCGGCCATCCCATGACGCCTGCAAGTTTCGTGTGACCGTCAATCATGCGCCCGGCCCCTCTACCAACGTCTCCCAGACCTTCGGCAGCAGCGCTGCCAGACGCCGGGCCCAGTCCCGCTGTCCGGTCTTTTCGGCAATCAGGTCCTGCCGGATCTCGATTTCAAGATAAGGCAGCCCCGCCGCTTCCGCATGCCGTGGCACCGTGTAGTCGGACGTATCCGTCAGAACGTAAGGTTCATTGTCGCCCACACACAGCGTCGTGTCCTCGCGCAGCAGGTCCAGCGCAATCGAGGCCATGCGGCTGTCCTGATTGTGCAGGATGCCGATCTGCCAGGGCCGATCCTTGCCGTTCATCTGCGGCGTAAAACTGTGCAGCGCGATCAGCGCCGTCGGGCGTGGTCCGCGCTCAACCAGAACCTCGGCAATCGTATCGTGATACGGATGCAGGATTTCCCGCTCCCGCTTTGCCCGGCACGTTTCCTGCGCGGCCTGATTGGCCGGAACCGGCGTCCCGTCACTCACAAGCGGCATGGACGTCGGATGGCCCGGCGCACGATTGCAGTCGATCACGAGACGGGAATAAACCTGCTCGATCAGCGCGGACCCCAGCAGCTCGTGCAGGACACGCCCTACGCCCACGATGCCGATATCCCAGGCGATGTGCCGCTGCCAGTCCTCGGTCTGCACCCCCATATCCCCCAGCGCATCCGGAACCGCCCGCCCCGCATGGTCGCTGACGAACACGAACGGCGACGGCGTCTTTTCAGGAAAAAGAAGGAAAGGCGCCGGATCACTGGCGCCGAGAAGGGGAGCAGACATCAGGACTTCACACTCTTACTATCCAGCCAATGCCCGCACAGTATGCCTCACGGCGTCCGCAGACCAGTCCATGTTCCCGATGGATTCTGCTACGACCTCGCCTTTGCCGTTCAGGATCAGCGAACGCGGCACACCATGCAGGGACATGACATCCGGCGTCAGTTCTTTCAGGTCAGCGGGACGTACCTGCCGGATGGACTGCACCAGAGCCGCCTGGTCCGCCGTCTCCATCATCACACCCGACACCGGATCAACAAGCACCGGCAACGTGTCGATCCCGTGGCTGTCATAGAACGCCCGAACCTTCGGAATGGTGCTGCCACGCACCGCAACGGCCACGATCTGTGGCCCATCCGCATCCAGAGCCTTGGCCGTCGCATTCACCGAAGGCAGTTCGCGGATGCAGGGCGGGCACCAGGTTGCCCAGAAATGCAGAATGAACGGATTGCCGTACCAATGCGACAGCGACACGTCCTGCCCCTGCTCGTTCTGCACGCTCAGCGGCGGCAGAACTTTCGGCGTTGCGAGCTTTCCAAAGGAATTCGGCTCGAAAGGCAGTCCCTTGCCAGCCTCTTCCTTTGCAGCCGTTGCCGCAATGGCCCGTCCCGAAACCAGAAGGGCACCGGCCCCTCCCAAAAGATGACGACGTGTCAGGAGAAAAGTCATGCTGGAAATCCGTTCTTACATTACAGCAGGTCTGTCGCATGGGAGCTCAGGCGCTCGTCGCGGCAAGAACCCGGCGCAGCGCGGCAGGCGCGCCGGGAGCCGCCCAGTCCAGCGATCCCGCCGCCGTTGCGCGAATGCACCCTGCATTATCAATCAGGAATGTTACGGGGATGGCAAGCGCCCTGTTCCCGCACCACGCCTTCAGATCCTCCCCGGCCACCGTCCAGACGGGCAGCCCGGCCACATCATTGCGCTCCAGAAATGCATGGATCTCTTCCGGCGATCCGCTTGAAACCGCTACCGGAACGACCGGACAGTCCGGCCCCCATGTCTTCATGAAAGCCACCAGCCCCGGCAGTTCATGACGGCACGGCAAGCACCACGTGGCCCAGACATGCAGCAGGAAAGGCGCGCCCCGACGCGATGTCAGGGCATATCGCACGCCCCCGGGACCCGACAGCCCGAAGCCAACAGGCCCCGAAACAGCTTTCCCCGGCATCAGACGGTCAATCGGCATACCCCGCCGTACCCCCGTCCCAGCCAGCTTCGAGGCCCCGTAACCGACCGCAACCGCGAGCCCCACCGTCCCGAAAACAACACTCCGCCGACTGAGCAGACCGGAATTCACGCCGGCTTGGATGCCTGAAGACCCGACAGGATCTTTTCCAGAGACGCCCGGCTCTCCGGTGCAGCCCAAGCCATTTCCCCTTCGACACTGGCCCGCATCCGCCCCTGCGCATCAATCACGCAGGTCATGGGCAGACTTGGCTCACCGGATGTGAACCATTGGGAAAACTCATGCTGCCCGAGCGTCCAGGGCGCGATATGCGGCAGATTGCCCTGCGCCAGAAACACCATGACTTTCGGCATCGGGCTGGCGACGGCCACCGGGATCACGGGCACGGTCGAGCCTGTTTTCTCGATGAACGTATTGAGCGCCGGCAGTTCCAGTCTGCAGGGCGGGCACCATGTCGCCCACAGATGCAGCACAAAAGGCCGCCCCCTCATCGTGGACAGGGAAAGCGCCGTCCCCCCGGGCCCCACAAGCTGGAAGTTCACGGGCTCCAGCCTGGGCGCGCCGGGCTTGAGCGACGGCAGCATCGGCTGCACACCATCCGCTGCCCGGGCAGAATTCCCCAGCCCGCAATTGCAGAGGGAAGCCGCCGCGGCTAGGCTGGCGGCTCTTCCAAGAAGGGTTCGCCGGTCGATCTGCTTCCGAATCATCTGTTTACGGTTCCCATGAAAAACGCTCCTGTCGACACACAATCAGATGCCGCTACATCCTTTGAAGGCACAGCCGCCAATCCGCAATGGGGTGGCCGCTTTGCCTCGGGTCCGGCCGCCATCATGGGCGAGATCAACGCCTCCATCGGATTTGACAAGATCCTGTGGCGACAGGACATCCGCGGCTCCCTCGCCCATGCCGCCATGCTCCAGAAAGTCGGCCTGCTGACCGAGACCGAACTGGCCGAAATCCGTCAGGGCCTGGGTGACATCGCACAAGAAATCGGCGAAGGCCGCTTCGAGTTCTCGCCGGCCCTCGAAGACATCCACATGAACATCGAGGCCCGCCTGTCCGAGCGGATCGGCGAGGCCGGCAAACGTCTGCACACGGCGCGCTCGCGCAACGATCAGGTCGCCACCGATTTCCGCCTCTGGGTCCGCGACGCCATCGACGGCCTGCAGGAGCAGACCGCCTCCCTGATGCGCTCCCTCGCCACCCGTGCGCTGGAACATGCCGCAACGCCGATGCCGGGCTTCACCCATCTTCAGGTCGCCCAGCCGGTCACGTTCGGCCACCATCTTCTGGCCTATGTCGAGATGCTGTCGCGCGATCGTGGCCGCCTGCGCGATGCCCAGGCGCGTCTGAACGAATGTCCGCTCGGCTCGGCCGCCCTTGCCGGAACGTCCTTCCCGATCGACCGTCGCATGACGGCCGCAGCGCTGGATTTCGACCGCCCGACCGCCAATTCGCTCGATGCCGTCTCGGACCGTGACTTCGCGCTCGAGTTCCTCTCCGCCCTATCGCTTCAGGCCATGCATCTGTCGCGTCTGGCCGAGGAAATCGTGATGTGGGCCTCCGCCCCCTTCGGCTTCATCACACTGTCGGACGCGTTCACGACCGGCTCCTCCATCATGCCGCAAAAGCGCAACCCGGACGCCGCTGAACTCGTCCGCGCCAAGATCGGCCGCATCATGGGCGATTTCGTGGGCCTGCTGACGGTCATGAAGGGCCTGCCCCTCGCCTATGCCAAGGACACGCAAGAAGACAAGGAACCCGTCTTTGACGCCACCGAGGCCATGACGCTCTCGCTGGCCGCCATGGACGGCATGATCCGCGACCTGAAAGCCAACACGACCCGGATGCGCGAAGTCGCGGGAATGGGCTTCTCTACCGCCACCGACCTCGCCGACTGGCTGGTCCGCGAACTGCGCGTTCCCTTCCGCACTGCCCATCACGTCACCGGTCGTCTGGTCGGCATGGCGGAACAGAAAGGCTGCGATCTGGCCGATCTGTCACTCGAAGACATGCAGTCCGTCGAACCGCAGATCAACAAGGGCGTCTTTGATGTCCTGACCGTCGAGGCGTCTCTGGCATCCCGCACCAGCGAAGGCGGCACCGCCCCGGCCAATGTGAAGCATCAGGCCGAAGCCTGGCTCGCCAAACTTGGAGAAACCGCATGAAAAAACTGCTGCTCGTCAGCATGGCAGTCATGGCCCTCGGCCTGACCGCCTGCGGCAAGAAAGGCGCCCCGCACGCTCCGGGACCGTCGCAGGACGTCACCTATCCCGGCACTTACCCGCCGGAATAAGCCCCTGTCGGCAGGCTCGCCTCCAGAGCCTGCCGCACCAGCGGGTGCTCCAGCACCTGTCTGGCCGTCCAGCCCACCTGCCGCAGAACCCGCACACCTTCCGCACCATCCCGTTTGGACAGTTTGTGCCCATCCGCATCCAGAATGAGCGTGTGATGCGCATAAGCCGGTTCCGGCCAGCCTATCAGGTCCTGCAACACACGCTGGACTGACGTCGCTTCATACAGATCCCGCCCCCGCGTGACAGTCGTCACGCCCTCAAGCGCATCGTCATGCGTGACGCACAGATGATACGACACACCCGTATCCCGCCGCGCCAGAACGATATCACCAAACGCATCGGCCTTTCCTGCAACACGCCCGTGCCCGACCTCATGCCAGCCCGGCATTTCCTGCAACACATCCAGCGCCCGTCCCATATCCAACCGCCAGACCGGCTCACGCCCCTGTCCTTTCCGCGCTGCGCCGTGCCGACAGGTCCCCGGATAAACGAAGCTCCCATCCGGCGCGACCTGCGTCGCAGCTTCGGCAATCTCCCGTCGCGTGCAGAAACACGGGTACAACAATCCCCGCTGCCGCAGGGTGTCCAGCACGACATGATACTCTGCCAGATGCTCCGACTGCTGCCGGACCAGCCCGTCTGATGTCAGTCCAAGCCAGTCCAGATCTTCACGCAACGCCTGTGTCAGTTCCGGCGTACAGCGCGTCGTATCAATATCCTCGATACGAATCAGAAACTTTCCAGCCTCTCCGGACATGATCCGCGAATACAGCCCCGAAACCACATGCCCCAGATGCAAAAATCCCGTGGGACTCGGCGCAAATCGTGTCGTGGCAGGAGGCGTCATGAATGTGTCACCAGCGTTAGCTTGCGGTCCGGGCAGTTTACTGGAATAGTTTTCTCAAAGAAGCCGACGACACGTGTTTTCCCGCTGTTTGTCCCGTTTTCATTCGGCGCCGTAATCCCCGCATGTGTCGTCCTTGCAGAAAGGATGCGTGTGGTGTCCGTCAGCAGTCAGCATTTTCCGGCTCTTGTCCTGAACGCGGATTTCCGTCCGCTGTCCTATTTCCCGCTCTCGCTCTGGTCCTGGCAGGAAGCCGTCAAGGCCGTCTTCCTAGACCGCGTCTCGGTCCTCTCCGAATATGAAGACGCCGTCGTCCACTCCCCCAGCCAGAGCATGCGCCTGCCCAGCGTCATCGCGCTGAAAGACTATATTCCAACAGCCCGCAAGCCGGCCTTCACCCGTTTCAACGTTTTCCTACGGGACAATTTCTCGTGTCAGTACTGCCATGACCGATTGCCCACGCACGAACTGACCTTCGATCACGTCATCCCCCGCGCCCGCGGAGGCCGCACAACCTGGGAAAACGTTGTCACCGCCTGCAGCCCCTGCAACCTGCTCAAGGGCTCAAAACTGCCAAGCGAACTGGGCATGCATCCGCACCGCAAACCCGTTCAACCCAGCAGCCGCCTCCTTCAGGAAAACGGCCGGACCTTTCCCCCACATTATCTTCACGAAAGCTGGCGCGATTATCTGTACTGGAATACCGAACTCGAAACCTGAGCACACGTTCAGTCAGTCCAACTTCTGCAAGGATGGACTTCCATGCGTACTGGACTTCTGCTGACGACACTGGCCCTTGGCCTGTCAGTGACCGCCCTGCCCGCTTCCGCGGAAACGCTGCATCTCTTCGGCCCGTTCAAGGGCGAACATGGTGCAACCGCCCCGATCAAGGGCTCAGCATCCGCAATGCTGGATACCACCAAGAATACCCTGACCTACCGTTTCGAAGATAACGGCTTGTCCGGTCCCGTGACGGCAGCCCATCTGCATGGCCCGGCTCCGGACGGTCAGGATGCCGGCGTCCTCGCCCCGATCAACGGCCCCTACACCACCCGCATGACCGGGACGCTCCAGCTCACACCCGATCAGGTCAAGGAAGTCCAGGCCGGACAGACCTACATCAACCTGCACACCGAAAAATACCCGGACGGTGAAGCCCGCGCCCAGCTTACGACCGACCTGACGGGTCACAAGCATCACATGGAATAAGCGCCTCTCCCCCATGAAAAAGGCCTGCCCCGCAAGGGACAGGCCTTTTTTTGTAGCGCCACAGATTGGTTTTACTGAGCTGCTGAATCGGCTTTGCTGTCCGGAGCCTTGGCGGGACTGCCCGGATCAAGCTCATGAGCCGTCTTTTTCGTCCAGGCGCCTGTAGCATGCACCGCTTCTTTGGTGCCGTTCTTGGTCGCCTTCCAGCCCTTTTCGCCTTCCTTGCCAGTCCAGTGCGCAGCGTCGGAGACACCGCTCTTCGTGGCATTCCAACCTTTGACGCTCTCCGTTTTCGTCCAGTCGGCGGCATTGGACGTCCCATGACGAACCGCAGCCCAGGACTGACGCACACTCCGACAGAGGTCCGTCTCACAGGGCTTCTCGGCGGTTCCGGCCGCCATGGCCGTCGGCGCCAGACCTGTTGGCATCAGAGCCAGACCAACAAGAAACAGCGACGATGAAAAAGCAGGAAACCGGATCGACATCGGGAGACTCCCTAAGTTTCAAAGAATGTCACACTGTCATTCCTCGAAGAACCGGACAAGCCCGACAGCAAAGGTCCGGACTTGAACAGGTAAGGCGCTATCCCCAAAACCAGAAATAGCGCTCCGGAAAAGAACACGACCAAGCTGAAAATGCATTCACCAGCCTCGGCACCAACCAACCTTGACCATATCCGGGAATGCTTTCCGAACTGCATCACCGAAGCCGCGGTGAAAACAGTACTGTGATACTTTCGGTCCTCTTCATGTTGTATTTCACGATTGAAGTTTCAAAGACGAAACTACAAGAATTAATTAAGATCTCTCTAGCGCTACAATAAGCATGGATCTCGCCATCCTGTTTCCCGACGACAATCCCCTATCCCCTCGACCAAGGGTTAAAGAAGGCCAGACCGGCTCAGCGCAGAATGTATCGCCAGCCCTGCAAGCAATAAAAAAACCCCGCATCTCTGCGGGGTTTTCAACAGGCTACAGCCTACACAAATTAACTCATACCAGACGCGGGATCATTCCCACTCGATTGTTTATGGTCACATAAACTTCATATTTATCAATCAATTACAAAATCCAAAGCTGACAATGCCATGATTGATACCATACTTCGAACGAAAGACTGGAGGCGCTCCTTTTTACAGTTCAACAACGATTCGCCACGAGTACAGGCGGACGCCGGAAATATGGCCGGCCTTGGGACAAAGCTGACGTTTGATCACATCTGGTGAACGGCGATTATCAGCATAAGCTGCCGATCGGAAGCCAAGATCGAGTCATTCTGGCTATCCACAACATTATAATGCGGCAAAGAAGGGATTTTCTGGTACTACCGTGCCTAAGCACCATACGGGCAGCCGCGACACAAAACACGATCATCAACGGTCCGGGGGGATCCATTGCTCGAACGCTTCCAGTTGCTGCGCAATATTGGTCAGTATGACTCAGTAAACGCCGGCGCACAGATACCGCTTTCAACGTTGACGCTCATCTATGGCGAGAACGGGCGCGGTAAGACCACCCTTTCTTCCGTGTTGCGCTCGCTCGGCACAGGCGAAGCGAGCCTTGTTCTAGAGCGCCACCGCCTCGGGGCGGCGAATCCGCCGCACGTCGTGTTGGGCTTCGCCGGCGGCGTCACCGCGCAGTTTCAGCATGGAGCCTGGTCCACTCCGATGCCACGCATCGCGATCTTCGACGATGCCTTTGTTGCGGCAAATGTTTGCTCGGGCGTCGAGATCGGCACCGGGCATCGCCAGAACCTTCACGAGTTGATCCTTGGCGCGCAGGGCGTGGCGCTCAATGCGGCGCTCCAGGTCCATGTCGCGCGTATCGAGGAGCACAACCGCGCCCTGACGTTGAAAGGCAACGCCATCCCCGCAGCCGCACGCGGCGGCCTGAACGTAGATAATTTCTGTGCCCTTCCCGCCGATCCCGACATCGAGGCCTCGATCGCCACGGCCGAGCGCAACCTCGCGGCTGCGCGATCCGCCGATGCGATCCGCCAGCAGGCGCCTTTCCTGCCGTTCACACTGCCCGCCTTCGACGTTGACGCCATGGGGGCGCTTCTAGCCCGCACCCTTCCAGACCTTGAGGCGGATGCGGCGGCGCAGGTGCGGGCTCACCTACGCCGCCTCGGCAAGGGTGGCGAGGGATGGGTCGGTGACGGTATGACCCGCATCGCAGGCGCTTCGGAAGGGCGGGACCACGAGGTCTGCCCCTTCTGCGCGCAGAATTTGGACGCATCGCCGCTCATCGCGCACTACCAAGCCTATTTCGGTCAGGCCTATGACGGCTTGAAATCCTCAATCACCGAGGCCGGCCAAGGCATCCATATAACCCACGGGGGCGACGTGCCGGCCGCCTTCGAGCGTGCCGTGCGCATCGCCGTACAAGGCCGGACCTTCTGGAACGCCTTTACCGATGTTCCCGAGGTTGAGCTAGATACGGCGGCGGTCCTGCGGACCTGGTCGGCTGCGCGCGATGCTGTCCTGACCGTGCTGCGCGCCAAGGCAGCCTCGCCGCTCGAAGCGATGACGCTATCCGTCGAAACGCTTGCTCTCATCCGCGACTATGACGAGCGCCGCGCTGACGTTGCCGCGCTGTCCGGAGCGCTGCAGGCTCGCAACACCCAGATCGCGGTCGTGAAGGAGCAGGCGGCGAATGCCGACGTTGCCGCGCGCGCGGCCGATCTTGCGCGGTTGCAGTCCGTGCGCGTCCGCCACAGCAATCCGGTTAGCGGCCTCTGTGCCGATTATCTTGCCGAAAAGGCGGACAAGACGGCTACGGAAGACCTGCGTACCCAGGCGCGGACCGCGCTTAACAACTATCGCGAGAATATTTTCCCAGCCTATGAGACCGCGATCAATACCTACCTGCAACGCTTCAATGCGGGTTTCCGGCTCGCATCGGTTAGCCCGCAAAATACGCGCGGTGGCTCATCCTGCACCTATAACGTCGTCATAAATAATGTTCAGGTGGCGCTGACCGCCAACGCCGGCCCTGCTTTTCGCAACACCTTGAGCGCTGGCGACCGTAACACGCTTGCGCTCGCCTTCTTCTTTGCATCGCTCGACCAAGACCCGCAGCTGGCGCATAAAATCCTCGTCATCGACGATCCCATGACCAGCCTTGACGAGCACCGCTCGCTGACGACGGTGCAGGAGATGCGCCGTATGCAGGCCCGCGTCAGCCAAGTCATCGTGCTTTCGCATTCCAAGCCTTTCCTCTGCCAGCTTTGGGAAGGCGCTGATATTGCCGCGCGGCAGGCACTCCTGATTCGGCGCGACGGGGTCGGCTCGACGCTGGCGGTCTGGGACGTAAACCATGACTGCATCACCGAACACGACCGACGGCACGCCCTCGTGCAGGGGCATCTTCAAGCGGCGAACCCGGCGGCGGAGCGCCGTGTCGCCGCTGCGCTGCGCCACATCCTCGAAGCCTTTATGCGCGTGGCCTACCCCGCAGCATTTCCACCGGGTATGCTGCTCGGGCCATTCCTCGGCATTTGCCAGCAGCGTGCCGGCCAGCAGAACCAAATATTGAGCCAGCCCGATATTGACGAATTGCGCGCGCTGCTCGCCTACGCGAACCGCTTTCACCACGACACCAACGCTGCCTATGAAACGGAAGCCATCAACGACCAGGAGCTGATGCATTTCAGCGAACGTGTGCTCACCTTCGCGCGACGCAGCTAATCCGCCGTTATCCGAGAGCGCCTTTCCTCCCCGGCCTGCTCAATGGCAATCCTGCGCCCACTGAATCAAAGGGTTGAGAGGGCAGTATTGACCGTGTTGGGTTTTCAGCCCTTCACTTCCACGAGTCCCCGGATGGTGCCCCCACTGTCGCGCGCGAGCATGTCGACAATAAGCGCCTGCTTGGTCCCCGCGTGCGGCACACCATCAGCCGCCTTCGATCTGGTGCGGCTTCCCGCTGAAGATGATGAGATTATCCGGCTCTGATGCAAACCAGGCATAGCTGCCCCAGGCAAGGCCGCTGACTGTCTTCCGGAAAGTCTGCGAGGCGCGATCAAGATAGGCCGTCACGAAGGCGACGTGCTGCGGCGCGAACCCGGCACCATCGGAAATCTGCAGGAGCGTAGTTTTTCGGGCGTCGTTGACCGGGCCGTCCGTGTGCACGACCTCGACGAAGATCAGCAAGGGGTGCTGCGGGCCGAGATCGACTAGCACGATGTCAGGAAGGCTCTTGTCGGCCGGGATCGTCAGGCCGATTGCCTTGGCCAGTTCATCATCCCGCGCCACGACCTTGTTGCCGCTTTCGCTTAAAGTGATGACGCCGGGCTTTGCCAGGAACTTCGGCGCGAAGACCTCGATGACCGCCTTTGAAATGTCGGCGCTCGGCCCGGCCCCCATGCGCCGGGTCTCGCCGTTGGGGAACGTCACTAGCTCGTAGGCACCGCCGCCGGCGGCGCCTTTGCGCACGATCGCGATGCGCGCGAGCGCGCCGGCATTAAGGTACTTTTCCCGCCAGGCTGCCGCCTTCGCGATGAACGTGGCCTCATCGAGACCGGGCGCCAGCAGCGCTGCGAAATCGCCTTGCAGGGCATAGCGTCCCGCCGGGGAGGTGGTGGGCAGGCCGGGGCGTTCGATGACGGCACCATTCTGGATCAAGGCATAGCGGATCGTGTCGTCGCGGATGGATTCCCGCGTATTCACGGCATACCAGCGGCCCGGCACATCGGCCTTGCTCGGCTTGATCGAGGCTTTCGCCCAAGCATCGCGCGCCTCGTCACACGCCTGCGCGGCCTGCTCGTCCGTCATGCGTGTGACCTGATCGGGCCTGATCCATCGATCCGCGCCATCGACCGCACCGACATAGAGCATCACGAAGATGGTCTTGGCGGCGATTTCCCAGACCGAACGCTCGCGGTTCGCGGAGCCCTCCGGGAATATCTCAGGAAGGCGGGTGTGAATGTCGTTCCAGGACAGCAGCGTAGGCAATGTCATGCTTTGAGGCCATAGAGGCCGCGCAGGACCTTCTCGATCGCCGCGCGTGTCGCGCCCTTCGCGACCAGGCGCTCGATCGGCGCCATGGCGGAGAGAGACGGAAGCGGGATGGACTCCAACTCGAACGCGGAAACGGCGACGCTTCCACTGATACAACGGAATATCTGGTCGACCACATCGCTGTTGAGCACGGCCGCGACCGCTGCGGGCGTCACCTTCGGCTTGACGATCGCGCGCACCATATTCAGGTGGTTTTCAACGACAACGCCGTCGTGCGCGTCAATAAACGCCTGCGGCAGTTCGGCCGCGATCAGGCGTCGCAGTTGCTCTTTGGCCGTCGTGCGTTGCACGAGCACGCAAGATTGATCAACGACGAGCCAGCCATCCCCAGCTTCTGTCTTGAAGTAAGGCGCATGGTTCTTCTTCTCAGCGCGGAAAATGAAGCGGCCGTCCGCCGTCACCGCTTCCGCCCAGATAAGCGGGTGTAGGCCGCGCGCCGCACGGCCGCGCATCTGCGGTTTGAATCTGTTCCAGACGAGCGGGCCGGTCGACACACCATAGCCCCAATCGGAGAGGCGTGCGGCCATGCCTTCTGCTGCCTTGATCAATCCAACATGGGCGGGTTCGCGCGGCGCAAGCCAGGGCGAACCAGCATCGTCGGGCAGGCTCACCTTGCCATTCTTGGTCAGGCGCGCTTCGCGCTCATTATCGACATGGAGGTAATGGACCTGGAAACGCCCAGGCTCCCCGCCCTTTCGGTAGAGCGCGAGCAGGGTTTCCTGCAGCACATCCTCGAAAACGCCGCGCCGGGCATGCACAAAGTCTATGGCGACCGGCGGTGCTTCGGCCGCGAGAAGCCGGCGCAAGGCGGTGTAATACTGCCCCCCCAGCACGCTCGTAGGGGTCAGATAGGCGACTAGACCGCTTGGCCGCGCCCACCGCAAGGCAATGTCGGTGAAGACGCCGTAGAGGTTGGCATGGCCGTAAAGGCCGCGTGCATAACGACTGCGTTGCGCAGCGGTTAGCGTCACACGGCCATATGGCGGGTTGCCGACCACAAGATCGAACTGCTCCGCCGGCGTTTCCTCAAGTGTGTCGCAGACCTTCAGGAACACAGGCGCATTGCGGCCGCTCGCCGCACTCAAGTCGGACAGTAGAATTTCCAGGGCCGCCTGTGATAACCCCGCCGCATGCGGATCAAGCTCAAAGCCCGAGAGACGGGTGCCGAGCTGGGCGAGGATGAAAGCCGGCTCGCTGCCGTTAAGCGCCCTGCGCATGCGCGCGGCCGCTTCAAGCAGGAAGGCGCCGCCGCCACTTGCCGGATCGAGCACGCGCGCGCTCGACCAGTCCACGCCGCCCTCGCTGGCGAGATCGAGCAGGCGCTGCGTCAATGCCGGCGGTGTATAGAAGGCGCCGAGGGCGCTGCGCTCATTGCCGGGGAGCAATGTCGTGTAGAGGCTCGTCAGGAAATGACAGCCTTCCAGCAGGGGGAGCGCAGCCGCTTCCTGTCCGATCGACTGCGCCAGCTGCAGCGCAGTTGCATCGAGCTTCCCGCGTACAGCGACAAACGGACCGCTCAGGACGAGGCCAGGCGCAACGTCGGCAGCAAAGGCTTCCATGGCCGTACGCGTAAACAACGCGGCCTGGCTGGTACGGCGCGTTTCCGCGATCGTTTCTGACCAAGCACGCGCCATGATGCGGGCGCGCGAAAGCTCGATGCGCTTTGTGTCAAGCGTCACCGCCATATCAATTGGAGCGACCTTTTTCACTTTGACTGACGATTTCAAGGTCACGAAATCCTTACCTTGCTCACGGCAGCCGATTTCGGCGTAAACCGAACAACTTTGATATCAGCTGCCCGTTTTCGTACCTGTGCAATGTCGAAGCTATTTTGCATTTGCATGAGTGTTTCTAAAGACAAGCCAAAAGCTTTCTCGATGCGCAAAGCCATTTCGGGAGAGAGATGTGCTCGACCATTTAGCAGTGCCGACAACGCTGGACGCGTAACCCCAAGCGCCTGTGCGGCTTCAGTCACAGAAAGCCCATGATTTTCGATGATTTTGCTCTTCACAAACCAGCCAGGATGGGTGGGATCTTTCGGGCGAACTTCGGCTCTCATTCACTCCCTCCTCCGAACGGCTGTCTTGAGATTGTGCACCGTAAAGAGTCACTTTACAAGCCCTTTTGTTCTCTTCATGTTCACACCGAGGGTAAGACTGTCGGGCGGGAGGCGGTCTCTCTACGGCGTGTCGTCAGTTAAGACCTGAGAGCTTGAAGTGAGGGTTGTACGTTCTGTTGCTCTGTGCTGACTGTTTTTCCGGCTTTGGAGGAGAACAACAGATGCGGCGCT
>NZ_JABCQB010000017.1:0-35801 GCF_015244525.1 Gluconobacter sp. R75690
CTGGTAGATCGCCCGCAGGCCCATGATCGCCATGAGCCGCCGGACCCGCTTGCGGCCCACTTCATGTCCCTGGCGGCGCAGATGCCATGTCATCTGCCGTGAGCCATAATAGGGCGTTTCCAAGAACTGGGCGTCGATCAGCCGCATCAGCTCCAGATTGGCTTCGCTCTGTGGCACAGGCCGATAGTAGACGCCCGACCGGTTGAGTTGCAGCAGCGTGCATTGCCGGATTATCGGCAGACGCGCTCGCTTCGGGTCAATCATCTGCCGCCTCTGATCACGCCCAACCGAGCAGAGGCATCGCGTAAAAAATCCCGTTCCACGAGAAGTTCGCCTATCTTCGCGTGCAGTTTCTCCACGTCAGCTGGGCTGACCGGGGGCTCAGCCACCGTCTTCCCGGAAAAGGTCGCCGCCATCCCCTCGATCGCCTGCCGTTTCCACTAGGCGATCATCGTCTGATGCACGCCATGTTTCGAAGCCAGTTCCGCCAGCGTCAGTTCCCCACGGATCGCCTCCAGCGCAACCCGTGACTTGAACTCTGCCGCATACCGTTTCCGCGTAACCTTGCCCATAAAACCCGTCCTCGTTCAGGCCAGATGATAGCTTATCGCCCTGTCCGAAAAATGGGGACCACCTCTTTCAGACGGAAGTAAAGGCGGACGTCCGCCGTTTGATCCGGTGCTGATGTTCAAAATTCTGGTCATCCAGACGTTGAACAATTTGTCTGATGAACGGACAGAGTATCTGATCAACGATCGCCTGTCGTTCATGCGTTTCCTTGGCCTGGGGCGTCGGACCGTGTGCCTGATGCCAAAACGGTCTGGCTGTTCCGTGAACGCCTGACCCAGGCGGGGGCCATTGAAAGACTGTTTGACCGATTTGACGCGACCCTACGGAACGCGGGCTATCTGCCGATGTCGGGCCAGATCCTGGATGCAACATTGGTAGCCGCTCCAAAGCAGCGCAATACCAACACTGAGAAAGCCGACCTCCGGGCAGGGCGTATTCCTGAAGACTGGCAGGACAAGCCATCCAAATTGTCCCACAAGGATCGCCATGCGCGCTGGACACTGAAGTTCACCAAAGCAAAGCGGCAGGATGATGGGACGATCCCGTCAACGGATCTTGCCATTCCGTTCTTTGGCTACAAATCGCATGTTTCCATCGATCGAAAATTCAGGCTGATCCGCAAATGGAAGACGACGGATGCCGCCGCCAGTGATGGTGCGCGATTGAGAGAGGGGCTGTTAGATAAAACCAATACGGCCTCAAGCGTTTGGGCTGATACAGCTTATCGCTCGAAAGCGAATGAGGACTTCATGGACAAAGAGGGTTTTGTCTCAAAGGTTCACAGAAAAAAGCCGCATCTCAAGCCTATGCCCCGACATATCCAGAAATCGAATGCTGGAAAGTCCGTGATCCGATCGCGCGTCGAGCACGTCTTTGCCGACCAGAAATCACAGACGGGATTGTTCATCCGAACTGTCGGTATCACCCGGGCCACCATGAGGATCGGGCTGGCCAATATCGTCTACAACATGCGCCGCTTCCTCTTCCTCGAAAGATTGAACGCGAGCGCATAGTCATCCAGCGGGAGAGCAGTCCCCGATCTGCTCAAAACGCAGATCAAAAGCTCCCCCAAAAACCGTCAATCAAATCGCCAAAAGCCTGAAATCACGAGCCAGGCGCATCAACCAACGGTTCTTCGATCCCTCCAGGTGCGCGGCCAGTCTGACCTGCGTCCGTGGCTGTTCACGATCGCGCATCGCCTGATTGTCAATCACTGGCGCCGTTTACGGCGTTTCGTGTCATGGACGGAAACCATGCAGCCTGAACCTTTGCAGGAGGCCGACCAGATCCCTCATCTGCAGTGGCAGGAAGTGGTTCAGGCGTTCGGACATCTGTCTGATGATCATCGACAGATCATGATGCTGGTGAGTGTTGAAGGGCTTCAATATGGCGTGGTTGCAGAAATTCTGGATCTGCCGATCGGGACCGTGATGTCACGCCTTTCCCGTGCACGTGCTGCCCTGCACAGTCTTGTTGAACATGAGGAACGCCCGACGCTTCGGAGAGTCAAATGACACAGCCTGATCGCTCCGTGACCGAAGATGATCTGCAAGCCTGGGTTGATGGATTTCTGTCTCCGGAACGCCTGCGAACAGTGGAAGACTGGCTCGAAAGTCATCCCGAGACATTGCAGCGTGTCAGGACATGGAAAAACGAGCGTGATGCCCTCCGTGCCGGACTGGGGTCGGAACTCCGGCCGGCCATACCGGCGCGCTTCAACATTTCAAACCTGCGGCAACGGAACGCCGTGCATTCAAGCATGCCCCGAATGGCCGCCTCTATCGTCCTTGCACTGTCGATAGGGTTTGGCAGCGGATGGTTCCTCCGTGATCGCCGCGTACCCGTCGGGTTGGCCGCCGTTGAACAGGAAGCGACCATCGTGCGCGAGGCCAGCAAAGGGAGCACGATTACGGAAAGCAATGTTGCGCAACTCGCAGCATGGGGTGGGAAAATGCTGGGACGCCCGGTACAGCCCCCGGATCTGTCCGCGGCGGGCTATCACCTTGTGGGCGGACAACTGGTTACGACCGATCATGGACCGGCCTGTGTCTTCTTCTATAAGGATGCCAGCGGTGCCCGGATCTCCCTGTTTGTACGTCCTATGTATAACGTGGATGTTAATGCTCCCATGCGTCCGATGCGTCATCTGCCAGGCTATCTCTGGGCTCAGAACGGACTGGGAGTCAGTATGGTGGCAGATACATCCACGAGCAGTCTGCACACTCTGGCGGACCATGCCCGCGATCTGATGGCAAAAGCCAGCTAAGGATCAGGGCGTCCTCAGCTGGCCATTCAGAACAAGGCTTCTCCCCCGCAGGCTCGTGAATTACTGGAAAATCTTTCCAAGGAATACAAACCCCGCCAGACATTTGCAGCGGCTTTACGGTTATGGCGCTATCTTAACGTGCTGTGGGGACTATTGTCCCGACTACCCTTTGCTCTTCCGAAATAGTATTCTGAAATCAATTCGGACTTTCCTGTAGTTAGTGATCATCCGAGCAAGAAAAGACAAAGAATTTAACCGGGCATCCAGTCTTCAGAACGCAATCCGCTCACCCGTATAAATTCTCGAAGATTTCCGGTTACGATAACAAGTCCCCTGCTCCGGGCATGACCGGCAATCATCAGATCGTAAGGACCAATAACACATCCGCGATATTCCAGATCCGCCCTGATGTCTGCTGTATGAGCTGCGGCATCACCGTCGAATGGCAGAACAGATAAACGTGCGGCGAAATGCTCTACCTCACGACGTGTCTTTGCGGGATTTTGAGATTTCTCGGCACCATACAGAAGCTCGTATAACACCACATCTGAGATACAGAGTGTTTCGGCATTATCGTTGAAGCGTTCCCGCAAACCTTGTGGCCGGTCACGTAATACGCGAATACAGAAATTTGTATCCAGAAGATAGCGAAGCATCAAAAGCGTTCCCGCTCCTGAATCTGAGGCTGATTACGCTCAGGCAGATCAACACCAGGTGCTGCAAAGAAATCATCCCATGCAGCATTGGCCGGCGCGATAATACGGCGCACGCCATCAGGAATGATGACGACGTCTTTCAGATTGCCGTCGAATGCAACCGCCTTGGGCAGACGAACGGCCTGCGAACGATTTGAAAAGAAAAGGGTTGTACGACTGAGCATTGCACGCTCCTTTATGGATATACGTTTAGTATATACACGTGCCCACCCATATTCAATGAATTTAATCCTCTTTGCTGGGGCTTTACCCCCCATTTCGCTAGCTGCTCCGGCAGATTTTCACTCAAAGCAACATTACCGCGACCATGATGTTGCGGACGGTAACGAAGAAGGTACTCGTTGGTAATCGTTGCAGTTGGAAAAAGGGCATCTCTTTTTGTGGTCGTATCCAAAAATACCTCCAGAAATGAGAACAACTGCGAGACCGCGATGAGATCGTGACGCTCCGGTAAAATAGAGCCCACATATCAGATCCAGTGTCCCTCTTTACGGGATGTCGGCGCTGCCGGAGGCGGCACGTAGCCGGCCTCGGCCAGCATCCCGATTTCACGCGAGCGGCTGTCCCGCAAGGCATAGAGGCTGCGATCAAGGAAGAGCGTGTTGCGTGCACCGCGCTCGATCAGCGACCGGAAATAGGCGTCCCTGAAACGGATGGCCGCACCGCGCTCCAGCCGCGAGGCCATGACGATGACGGCCACGGCCGCCTGCAACCGGCCCAATACGACACAGGCCTGCGACCAGGCATGGCATGACACGCCCACCTGCCCCGACAGATATTCCGCCGCTTCGATCAGTTCTTCCGCACTCGGCCGACCGCTGGAACACAGCTCCCGCAGGCCGCTGCAGATCTCGAGATAGAACACCGATGTCCCCTTGAAACCCCGCAACGCCGTCCGGTCATACGGGCTCGGTCGATCGGTGGTGGATTCCGGTCCTGCACGCCGCATTGCCTTAATGCGATTGCCGCCTGTGGCGGCTACCTGATCTACTTTTTTAGAAGATTGAATGTTTTTAGTATCTGTATAGTGGGCCCCACTTTGAGGACCCATGGGCCTCATTTCTGATGGATACTGCGTTGAAAAATCAGGGTTTTCCACAGAGGGGCTTCGGGGCTCGGAGACGTCTCCGCCGACATGCGCGGCAACTGTCTCGGACAGTGCAGCCATCTCCCGGTACAGGCCTTCCAGAGTGCCTGTCTGAACAGTCCGCAGTCGTGCCTGCATGATTGCGGCCGCCTGCCGGATCACGTCATGCAAGCCGAACTGCTCGGCCCCGGCCCGAACGCTGTCATTGAGATCGGCTATGGAATCACGCAGGAACGAGATGCGCCCGCGGATCCGGCGCTGCTCGGCGCTGAGCGCGAGAAAGTCCGGCCAGCGATAGCGCAGAGCGGACAGATTGAACCCCACCTGGGTCTGCTCCTTGTTCCCCTGCCAGCGTCGGCCGCGTTGCCCGTTCCGGCCATCCTGTGGCACCAGAAGCCGCGCTTCGGCCAGTTCCCGGATGTGGCGCTGCAGCGAGCTGCGCGAAAGCCCCGTCCAGGACATCAGTGTCGTGTTGTGGGCGTAGATGAACGGGGTCTCCAGTGCGCTCCATGCGTCCGTAGCGGTCTTTTCCACCATGATGATGAGCGTCAGCGCAGCACCCCGGCTCACAGGCAGAACGCCACGCAGGGACTTCAGCATGTTCAGCATGTCCCACTTTCCGGGTTCGGCCGGTGGTGGGGTCGTCAGTTCCTCGCGTGCGGCCAGCATGGCCTCACTGATTCGACGCTGGCCCCGTCGTGTGCAGGCAGCGCGCGTCCTCTGCGTATGGGCAGACTGTTCCATTGATTGGTCCGGATCGGTTGGGTTGAGGGAACCACCTCACGGCCGGACACCAGACAAAAGACTCCCGTTCGCAATTTAGCACTTGCGTTTCAAAGAGAGCTGACGCTAGATGAAGTTAACGAATTCGACATCTAGCTACTGTTTTTTTGCCGGAGCCCTGGCTCTTCCGATCGCCAAATCGGAGGAGGCGGGGTTTTTGGTATGTGAGCGCTACGTCATCGGTGGTCCTCTGGATCGACTCGCTGGCGCCGCCCACAGGGACGTCTCCAGACATCCGAGCATCGTGCCCCCGTTCAGGCTCCGCAACAACCTGTAAAGTTCCCCAGATCGCAATTTTTTCTTTATATTCCGGGGGTTATTGTGTTCATTTTGGCGCGCGGACATCAGCTCGTAACTGCCTCTGACGCACCGCTTCCCATGTGGCTGGCGACCGTCTGCTGGTACTGCGCGACCGTCCATCCGGTCATATTGTTCGCTGCCAGCGTCTTGGCCGAGACGAACTGGCTCAGCGGCGTGCCTGGATCCGATACGGTTGCGATCGCGGAGCCGGCTTTCGTGCCAAACATATAGGCCCCGTAGACCTGTGTTCCGGTAGTGTTGCTGACCAAAGACCAGGCTCAGAGCGGGGCCTAAGAGAGCGGCGTAAATCGCCAGCCAGGTGAAACGCGACATCGATACGACTCCTCGTCGGGTACAAGTCCCAGAATTGTGCCCCAACCGTTTGTGACTGCGTGCGCTGCATGGCTTTTTTTCCGAAAGCCGCGTTCACAACCGACTGAGGCACTGTGGGAACAAGGAGAAATTTTGCATGCGATCCATCTGTGGCGCTGCGCCTATGGGTTACATGCAACAGACCAGGAAGAGAGCGAGCATGGAATACCTATCCCTGCTTTCTTTATTCCAAGAGCACATTAATACCCGATCGGGAGATCTGTATCGTCAGAGATGTATCTACAAGTTCCGCACTAAAGATCAGTGTCGTTCCCAATATTGACGGGTGTAGTATTATCTACGACCTGTAGCGCGAAAGTATCATGAGACAACCACACCCCGCCTCCAGCGGGACATGGTCATTCCGGGAATAGCGCAGGCTCTTTGCCTACATACCACGTCCCCTGGAGGGAGCACGCGTACGCTCACGCTCCTCCTGCCGCTCGCCCCCACGTCGCACTGTGGCCTTCCGGGCGGCCTCGGCCGCCTGGCGCCGCGCCCGGGCCTTCTGGATGTCTTCAGCATGGCGGGCAGCCTTGAGAGCATCCTGCGCCGCGTAGCCTGCCTTACGAAGTTTACGGCTGACGTCATCCCACTGTTCGCGTGGCACCTCCCGGATCGGAGCTTCAGCGATCTCACGCCTCACCTTCGCTCCAGGCGACTGTCCTTTCTGCTGAACACGCTCGTTGACATGGTTCTGCCGGATCCAGCGCGAGGTTGCTTCCTCATGCGCCAGCCGCGCCTGAACCAGATCCACCGCCAGCGACTTGTACGGATGCCGTCCCATGTCGCCCGCAAGCCGGTCATACAGATCCTCCACCGTGACCGGCCGGATATCACCGAGCGCTCGCGAGAACGTCTCCGCCTCCCGGAGCGAACCTTCGGCCACGGCCGTCCAGCACTGATGGACGTGACGACTTTCAGCGACATAGGCGGTAAAACCGGTCATCGCCGAGGAACCACGCGGCATCGCGTTGATATGCTCGTCTGACGTGACACCCTGGGCCGCGTCCACGGTCATCGCATGTCCGAACCCCAGACGGATCCGGCCGGTCTTCGGGTCGGCAAGGCGTGTCCAGGGCACCATCCCCTTGCGTCCTTTCGCGTTCTCCATGATCAGCCCCTCGTCCGACCAGCCCCGGACGGTGGTGAAGTCGCCGTTGGAGCCAAGCTCGCGCCAGCGCTTGCCATGCGGCGTATCCACCCGGACACTGGTCCGGCCGTACAGCCGCACCCGGTCGCCGACCGCAAGTGGCAGCTCATAGGTCACGCCGCGCTGATCAATGGCGGCTTTGCGGATTTCCTCCTGTCCGATCTCGCCGCGCCGGCGCAGACGGTCGCGGACGGCGCGGCTGAGATCCATGACGTCTTCGTTCGTCGGGGCGGACATGGTGATGCCGCGTTTCGAGCCGGCCTGCAGAAGCAGGTCGCGCCGGCGCAGGTAGAGGTCGGCAATATGCTCCACGACCTGGTCATGATCGCCGCCGACAAGGCGGATCGTGCCGTCCCTGCGCTTCATGTCGATGGCTTCGCGGGCACGGGCCATATCGGCTTCCCGCTGCTCGTTTTCGGTCTTGCTCAGGTCACGGCCGGCACTGCGGAACTTGTTGGCGATCTCGCGACTGTGGGCTGATTTCTGCCGGATGGTGCTGAGCAGCTCCGGCCGCGCCTCTTTGGGCATCACTCGCAAAAGTAGTTCAACGGCGTCCCCGGCCTCGATGGCCTGCGCCTGTTCCCGGTCGCCCACCACGCGAAGGGCAAAGCCTTTCTCCTGCTGGAGCTGCAGGATCTGAAGCAGCTGGCGGGGCGAGACCTGACTGACCTCATCGAGCACGAGCACGGATTTGCTGTCGAGCACGATCTTCCCCTGCGCCAGCCCGTCCAGGAGCGGCGTCATCGCGTAGGTTCTGGAAATCCCCGCATCTTTAAGAGCGTCGGCCTGACGCCAGGCGATGGCGGCACCGATGACCGTCCGTCCGTCTTCCTGCCAGGCGTCCACCAGAGGCTTCAGCAGGGTGGTCTTGCCCGAACCCGCAACACCGATCAGGAACCCCAGACCGCCCGCCTGCCCGAGCAAGCGGATCGCCGCAAGCTGCGCAGCGCCATGTGCCGGTTCCTGCGTGAAATCCAGCCCCGACCGGGCTACGGCCGCGGCGATCTGCTCGTCCGTCAATGCGCCGTCCCGCGTCCGGGAGGAAACACCAGCCAGACGGGCCATTTCCTTTTCAAGCGCAATCTGCTCGGTCGTCGCAACCCGCAGACGTCCGTCCTGCTCGCGCATACGGAACTGGACCAGCTTGCCGTCGATCTCGATGCCGCGCTCCTGAATCAGATCCGCAACCCGCTCGACATCCTCCATACCGTCGATCCCCGCCGCGATCAGGCCGTGTGCCGCATAGGTCCGAAGGGCGTCGCGATCAATGACAGCCGCCGTGCGGAACTCATCCGCAAGCGCCTTCGCGGCAATGCCGAACGCCTTTTCGAAGCGCTCCTCCCGGGAAAGCAACACCGTTTTTTCGTCCGTCAGGACGGTGTCGTGCTGCCAGCCGATTTCGTCAGCCTGCTCGCGCCAGATCTCCCGCTCGTTCGTTCCGTCGTACTTCTTCGAGCGATAGGTCAGATTGGCCTGGTGCAGGATCTTGAACTTCTGGTCAGCACTCATGGCATTCCAGTCGCCGCCCTGTCGGGCGACGAAGGCCTCCGCCATGCGCTTTGCCTGTTTGCTTCTCTTTGAGAAGAGCTCGCGGGCTTCCTTGGGAATGCCGTCAATCATGATGGCCTTGCCGCGGTCGTCGACCTCCACGCGCACGCCCAGCTTTCGCAGCTCCTGTGCCAGCTCGGCCTGGAAGTAAGCCCCAAACAGATGCGACGTCATCCCGGTGATGCGTTTGCTGTCCAGGGAACCGAGATGCCCGCTCTCGGTTGCAACGGCATTGAACATGATATTGTGGATATGTGCCTGCGGATCTCCGGGCACCGGAACTTCGACCGCAGCCGTGGCGCCATTGGCGCCATCCTGGATCTCCATAACCGGCCTTGCCGTGTAGTGCCGGAATGACACCCAGCCGACGTCCCCGGCCTCGTTATAGGACACCCCCGCCTTGCCACGGCGCGCAATACCGACTTCCTTTGCGATGAACGCCATGGCGCGATCATTGGCCTGATGGATGGCAGCCCAGATCAGGGCCTGTTCTGCCTTGGTGGCGGCAAACTCTGCCGCAAGCGTCACCGACTTGTCAGGAGCGGCTGTAAAATCGATCCCGGAAATTTCGCGTGTCGCATGGGCCCCTGCCCATTTCTCACCCGTGTCGGCGCGCTTTCCCTCGAAGAGGCGGGCGAGAGCCTCGTCTGTCGGGATTTTCGTCAGGTCGATCCCGAGCTCGGCCGCAATGCGCCTGCTCATGTCAGGACCCCAGCTCCCGCGACCATCGCGCCCGGTATAGTATGTGTTCAGTCGGTCGCCTGTTTCGGAGCGGGTCTTTTCTCCATCCCGTTCAAAGCGGGCATCCTTGCTGGGCTCCAGCTGATGCTCCCGCAGATAGGCGACGATCAACTTTCCGGCCCCGGCAGCCGAAATCTTCCGGTAGGTGATCATTTGAGCTCGGCCGCCTCTTCGCCGCGTCGTTCCAGACGGCTCACCTGCTCACCGAGGCCCTCCAGCACGGTTGTCTGCTGATCCAGCGCACTGGCCATGCGGAGCATGATCTCACGCAGTCCCTCGCCCTCATCCGGCTTGTCGGGCGGACTGACCATCTGATGGATCTGGGCCACGGCTTCGGCAATCTGACCAAGCCGTGTGAGAATAAGCAGCTCGAAGCGCTCGCCTGCCTGTGGCGGAGGGGGAAGAGTGAAATCATCGATATTGGACACAGGGAATCAGCTCCTTCTCGTGGAAAGAGCCAGTGTTCCACCGTGCTATGTGATTGCAGACATCCGGGACCAGTGAGGACTTTCAGGGATGACGGGCCACGCGCCTGGCCTGGGGAAACAGGCTGCGAAAGCGCTCCAGAACCGTCTGCATGAAGGCTCTGCTGAACTGCCCCGTTACGGCAGACTGGCGCAGGTAATATGATCCTTTCACAGGATCGAGATTGTACTCATCCAGCATGAGCCATTGCCTGCGCTTCTGGTCCAGGGCCGCGCGCGGTTTTTCGGTGGCCGGGATTTCAACCGCCTCGCGCCCACGCGCAGGTTCCCTGGTCGTCAGGGGCAGGAGCAGAACGTATTCCTGACCATCCCTGGCAACAAAAAGCACCGCAACGGCAACCGGACGGTCTTTGCGCCCCTCCGTTTCTCCCTGGGCGTCCTGCCAATGCCACAGATAGGGGTACTGCAGGACGGTCCCCGGCTCGAACGCCGCGACCACTAGGGGCGCTCGTCCGAGGACAGGAACGCATCAATCGCGTGCGACACATCCTCTGCCAGGTCGGACGGCATCTCGGCGGTCGCTCCTGCCAGGCGACGGTCTGTCTGGGACTGCTTCAGCGCTTCGTATTGCTCGACGCTCAGAACCACCAGACGGGGCTTTCCTCTTTGACTGATGGCCGTCGGCCCCTGCAGGGCGCTGGCAATAATGTCCCCCGATTTCCGGGACAGATCACTTGTTGAGAAGGTCCGCATCGTCCGTTTCTCCGTTGCACCATACATGCAGCAATGATGTCTTTCGTGGAGAATACAGCAATTACAGCATACAGGAAAACATCTTCTTCTTGACGCGATATGCGCCCCCCTTCCCCGGATGCCATGTGGTCCCGCAGGGACCGCACCCGAAAGGGTGCATTTGTATATGGAAAAAGGAGAAAACTGACACGATCTTGACGCGATCCTGACACGACAGTGACGCGATGATGAAACGATGGCGACGCGATCTTTGACACGATCTAGGACCGATGATAGCTGGAAGGAGAGAGGAGCGACCGAGAGATGGCTACGGCACTGACAAGGACTGAAACAGGCGGATCAATGTTCGCGGCGCTGCAGGGAAGCGAGCGCGGTGCGTGGGCACACTCGCCGTTGTTTCGGTGGATGGCAGAAAATTTCGAAGCCATGTCGCGTGCCGTAATGGGTAAGAAAGTTCGCTGGCAGAAGCTCTGTGAAGCTGCAGCCGCGGACGGACTGACCAACAGAAATGGTCAGTTACCCAAGCCCGAAACCCTGCGGACTACGTGGTATCGCGTTCGCAAAACTATGCGAGCCATGCAGGAAGTGCAGGAAAAGGCAGAAGCTGAGGCTGCTGCCAAAAAGGCCTCTCGTTTGTCCGAAGCCAAGGCTAGTCGCGATAAGGAAGCCGATACGGGCGGGGATTTGCGTTTGCGGATGGAACAGGCTGACCGGGCCGAACGTTATGCAACGGGCATGCGTGAGGAGGTTCGGGATGCCCACGTCAGGGCGGCGGCTCAACGACAGGAACGGGCGAACCAGCAGGCCGCGACTGCTCCGGAGCGGGAGATCGAGCCTTCTGATCCGTCAGAGTTCATCACGCAGGATCTTCCGGTGGTCAAAGGCGTATCGAACCGCGCCTATCTGCCGGTCGACCCCAAGCTGCCCCCGGTCCGTGAAGGAGAGATCAATCGGATAACCGGTAATGCGTGGATCTATGGCGACGACCTGCCGGGTTATCCGAGCAAGCGGAATTATGAATACGAGAAAGAATGGCTTCGGGATGTCGGGTTGCTCCTCCGGCATCGCCACCCGACAAATCTGACAATGACGCGGGAAGAGAAGTTCGTGATGCGGAGCGCTAAAAGCTGCATTCCGAACCTGTACTGAGCCGCTTCGTTCGCAGTCACATTCGCCTGTGAGACTCTGTTGATAGGGCACGAAGGCCCGGATCAACAGGAGACACTGGTACTATGACTGACAAGCCTACAGCGCAGCCGAAGAAAGAGCCTCCCCGCCGTCGCGCCGTCTGGCGTATCGGGCGCGGCCGGAGCGGCGGCAGGCCTTGGCCTTGCGACTTTTGTTCACTGGGCCATCAAAGAAGGTCGCCCCGTTCTGGCCGCGGATGGCGACCCGAACAATCCGATGCTTTCCAAGCTCTATCCACCAGAGGGCCCGAACGGCGTCAAAAGACCCGGCAACGCAGAACTGGAGCAAAGCAAGCTCTGGCTGGCTGACGTTCTGGCAGAGGCACTCAAGCACAGCGCATCGCTTGTGATCGACATGGGCGGCGGAGACCGCGTCAGCGAAGAGCTGGCGGCGGAATCGCACCTCGCAGACTTCCTGAAGGCCAACGGCGTCAATCCAACCTTCGCCTACTTTACCGGGCCGGAGCGGGACGACTTCGATCATGTCTATCGGATCTGGAAGTCAGCCGCTTTCAAGGACGGTGATTCGATCCTCTTTCTGAATGAGGGCCTCTATCGCTCGCCCTCTCGCTCTGCGAATCCCTTTGAATGGCTCAAAGAGGATCCACGTCTTGCACAAATGGAAAAGGCGGGGGTTCGGCCCGTCGTGTTTCCTGCGCTGACGTGCATGAAATACCTTGAAGGCGACGACATGAATGTCTTCGACGTCGTGGCAGGGAAGCCCAAAGCCGACGGGACCAAGGTCAATCCGCTCTGGGCCCACATGACGGTCAAATGGCTTGAGGCCTTTCGGCACAACGTCGAGGAGGAAGGCGTGGCAGAATGGCTGCCGTAAACGGCGACCTCACACTGCCGAAGGCACAGGAGGCGCGTGAGCGCCTCCTGGCGAGCCTGCATGATGCAGGGATTGAACCCTCCAGTCCGCTTGGGTTGATCATGCTCACGCAAAGCGAGAGCGTCAGCCTCGCGAGCGCGCAGTTCGAGCAGGCCGCCGCCGCTCTCTCCGACGCATCCGAGCAGGCGAGAGGCGAACTCTCCGGTCTTCATCAAAAGCTCGCTCGGGGCGTCGAACAGGTCGAATCCCTTCAGCAGGCGGGCGAATCACGCATTCGCACGCAGGAAATCTTCCTTGAGCGGGAACAGGCCGCGGCCGTGGCGCGCATTGTCAAAAGCATCGAGCAGGCACTGGCGGAGAGCGCCGTAAAACAGCAGGCCGACCTTTTTACGGCCCTCAAGAAGCGACTTCCGCAGGATGAGTTAGCGTTCTATCGGCAGGTCCGCTGGAACCGTACGTTCATAGCGTTCATGCTGGCGGGCGCCTTGATCGTTCTCGGCTACTGGAGCGGGAGCCGGACCACATCTGCAAATACGGCAAGAGGCCAGTTCTGCACTGAGCACCTCCAATATGACAAAGCCACCGGCATGCAGTGGTGTCCGCTGACACTGCCGCCTGAGAACGCCGGTCACGCCAGCCCATGACGAAAGCGGATAAGCCATCGGCTCTGAGCGCGGTCCGGACCCGTGCGAGCGGCGTGATCCGCTTGCGGATTGCGCCGCTCGCGCGTTTTGTCGAAACCTCAACCATCCTTCCCGAGATCAACGCGAGCCCGATATGCCTGATGCTTTGGAGCAGCGGATGCCTTTCGCTCATCGGGGGGGAAAGTGCCGCACTCATGCTTCATGACAGGCTGGGTCACGCCGCGTTTCTGTTTGGCGCCGTCGCTATCATCCCGATATCGTGCATGGCGCTGCATTACCTGCGCTGCTCCTGCGAGCACGGCTTTCTTATCAGAACTGCTGCCATCCTTACGGTACTGGCCGTGGTCCTTACGTGGATACTGCCCGCACCTGTTCCCGGCTGACCGGCCCGAGCTTCGGATATCAGGGCGGAGCCCTGACGCAGCATACGTCACAGCCGCGCTTGCGCGGTTGTGTCCATTTTGGCGCGGTCTGACCAGACAGCAAAAAAGGCGGTTCCCAAGGGAACCGCCTTTTCCATGTGTGGACCTGGCCGAGGCCGTTTGAGGCGGCCCGGATCTCGGCAGGGGTGGCACCAGCGGCGCGCGCGTCTTCTGCGGCCCGTGTCCTTGACGTAAGGCTTCCAGTCTTCACCGAACAATTCGCGGTAGGCGTCACATGCGCCGGTTGCCATGACCGCGAGCGCGTAAGCCTTCGGGGCCTGCTGCGCTGCGAAACGGACTGCCCGATCTACGCGGTTTTCCCCGCCGTCGACGCCCATGCGGTCCTCATCGCGGCTTTCGTTGCTGAAAGAGTTCTTTTCGTCAAAGGCAATCTGCCGCTTGTTCTCATAAAAGTTGGCGGCCCCATAGGCAGAGCGGATCATACCATCCACGATGCGGCCAAGGCGCATTTCCATGGCCTTGAAATTGCGCTCGCCCCGGAAGTCGGTGACGACAAGAATGTCCTCAAGGAGCGCGTACTGGTCGCGGATCATGCTGAGACCGGCCCCCAGCAAGTCGTCATAGTCGCCAGCGTCATAGCCGAAATGCTGAACGATTGCGGCAATCTTGTCGTCGTTCGGGGCAAGGCGGAGCACGTCGGCAAGGAAATGGCCTTTGTGCGTTCGCGGGCTTCATTGAAGCGACGGACAGAGGCGGGGCTGGCCTTCGGTGCGGCCTTGCGGTCTGCGGAGTTCTGGGCGATTGTGTTTGTTGCGTCGGACATGAAACTTACCTTTTCTAGTCTAGCGAAGTCCCGTTCGGTGGTGACACACCGTTCGGGGCGCTTTGTCCTGAGGGCAAATCCCTCTCGATAAGTAAAAGATAGCATTTTCGGCCTTTCATGACAAGAGAAAAACCGCAGAAAACCGCCATAAAACGCGACTTATTTTTCCATTACAAGTAAAAATATTTCTTGATTATTTATGGATGCCCTGTCGTTTTCCTAGACCCATCCTGCCCGTGCGGCGAGCACACTGACGGCGACGAGAGTGGAGTGGAGGCGGCGTTTTCCTGAGCCCATCCTGCCACCTGCCGCCGAGGGTCGCGCAGTGGCTTTACGGACTGGCACGGCAACTGTCAGACTGAACGCTGGATGCGAGGACGCTGTCGTGGAACGGCCCTCCCGGGCGGTCCTTCAGGACCGTTCGGGGGGGACGAGGAGCCGTCTCCCGGTAGAACGTCCCGGACCAGGACCGACCGTCAGCGGAAAAGGATGCGGGTGAGTCGTACCTGAAAGGGACAGACCCGAGGGCCAGACGCCCGCCTGAGGGCGGCTGGACGTCGGGGCTAGGCGGAGCTTGGCGACGAAGGAGCCTAGCGTAGTAGGGCGAACGAACCCGGCAGGGCCGCCCCGACCCTTCTTCGCCTGCTCATCAAAGTTTCCACGGATCAGGCTCCAGGAACCAAACGTTATTCAGCCTTCCCTCACGGTTTGCCTTTCTGGCTTTCCTGCGGAGCACTGCGCGCTCCTGACACGCTTTACGTCGCTTCTTTTCATCCGCTTTCCAGCACGCCCGCAGGACAGGGCGCAGATCAGGACACCGCGCGGCTATCTGTCCATAAGACATGCCCCTATCGCGGGCGAAGCCTCCAAGGCCGTCCACGCCCTCCAGCAGTCTGCCCTTGCCCCGCCCGGGATAGAACATCACGGCAAGCCCGTCCTGTGTCTGCGCCGCTGAGGGCAGCCGCAGGAAGAGGGTAGCGAAGCCGTCTGACGTCTGAACCCATCCGGGCGCTGGCTCTTCCAGTCGCTGCAAACGCAGGAGGTCGAAGTGGGGGCAGTTGTCGGCCACGGCGGCCGCAGTTTCGGGAGACCTTTCCCAGAAGGTTGCACAACACCCCGACCAGTCCCGCACGGCGTCGGTCGGAAACAGGACTGCATAGGCGGTTATCAGGTCAGCCTGATAGACCGGCTGACCGGCCTGCCACTTGGCAAAGCTGGGGTCGTCGAAGCAGTCGATATACTCCATCCCCCGGATGGTCACGTCGGGATACTCAGCCGCCAGTCCATCGCCGTGGTGCAGCATGGCGCTCCCGATGCCGTTGTACAGGCGCATCTCAAGCTCGGTGTCGCTAGCGAAGCTGATGTCCTCGGCGTCGCAGGTGCGCCCGGCCCGTTGCTCGGCGATCTCCCGCAGTCGTTCGGGGGAACCGGTGAGGATGAATGTCGTGACGACGCTGATGCTCATGGGAGAAATCCTTATTTCCTTTGTGATTTCCCCTCGCGGCCGCAGACGGCTGGACGGGACAATGGCGCGCCCTCCAGGGCGCGGACCGCGTGCGGCCGGACCATTGTGGCGGCCAGACGGGCTGTGGCGGCCCCTGTCTTTCCTCCCCTCCTCAGCCTTTCAGCCGCTCCGCAGCCCTCTCGGGCTCGCAGTCACAAACAGCAGAGCTATGGGAGAGCCAAGGAGATCTCATGACCCGACCTACCGTCGCCCTAAGCGCCCTTCACCGCCTCTACGCTGCTTCTCTGTTTCCCATGCCTCAGGCCATTCTATGCGGAATCCTGATCCTTATTCCTTCTTCATGGTGGTGTATCGGAAGCCTCTTGCTGATACTCCCGCAGGCGAAGACGATGTCAAAGCTGGCACTGCCTCCCGCCGCGATGAAGCCACCAGCAAGGCGTCTGATTGTCTCTGGGCGAGGCGTGCCATGGACCGCAGACACGACACCCCGGCCTCTGTTGTACAGGATGGTGCTGACGCGGGTGTCCACGGTGACAGTCGGGTGTTCGGACATGCTGATCTCCTTCTCTTCATGTCTCTTCAACTGTCCTCTCCGGAGTCAGGGCCTGACTGGCGGGGCAAGGGCGACGCGTCAGCGGCGGTCCCGCAGGCGTCAGCCGAGGACACCACCCCTTGCGGCGACAGACAGGCTCTGGCACCCGCCCCTCTCTCCTCCTTCTTTCTCTTTTCTCTTCGCTTCTCGCCCTCGCGCGGGCAGGCTCTTCCCCTGTGAACCCAGGCACCGTCTCACAGCATGAAAAAGGGCGGAGCCATGCTGACTCCGCCCTTGAAAATCGTAACCGGTTCGTCCAAGTTCAGAGGTGAGCCGTGAGGGGCTTCGCAAAAAACACCTCACGGCCCGGTTTACCTTAAGTGATTTACTCGGAGAGGCTCTTCAGTGCGGTGGCAACCGCCTGAAGGGTCTTCTTCGTTTTACGAAGGATCTTCGTAAACCACTTACGGTCCACCACGATCACGAAGATCATGGCTTCCCCTTTCACTCTGACGACTTTGGGTAGGCATCCAATCCCCTGTTGTGCCAGATCAGACGTCACATGCCATTCTACGCGCTTCAGGCCAGACCTAAAAAGAGGGCCAAAGCGCGATTTACGGAGAGCATGATCGTATCGCTGGCGATCCCAAAGGTGGGGCCGATCTTGTCGCGGGAGACAGTGCTGGGCTTGTCGATCATCACCTGAGACGTCTTGCGTAGCCCGTTTCGCTCGTCCGGTGTTACCGACAGGCGGAGCAAGGGCGCGTCTATGAGCGTGCTGGTGACAGGGAGTACAGTCACAGAGGCCGTCGTTTCGAAGCGGTCAGCCTGGACGATTAGCGCGGGACGGGGTTTTCCCAGATCACCCTGGAGAGCAACGGTAACGAAGTCTCCCCGGTTCATGCATCCCATCCGTCGAGATCGCTGGCCGCGCTTTCAACGAAGGACATCAGCGCGGGATCGTGCCGTTCTGCCTCGGCCACGAGACGCGCCTGGCGCTGGCATTCTGCATCAAAGCCAGGTGTGCGCGTATCGGGTACCCAGATCTGGACGGGGCGCAGACCGGCCTTACGAAGGGTGTCACGACGCTTTTGGACGCGAATGGCAACAGGGGTCATGGCTTTTCTCCTCCCGTTACATGTAACAGGAAAAAGTTCTGATTTCTACTAAAAAGCGCTGGGGCTGCTGCTCCTCCCACTATGCGTTGTAGGGTCGTCCACGAGGATCTGGTCGATCCCGATCTCGCCGAGATGCACCAGATCGTCCTTGCGGCCGGCCAGCCCCTCCAGCTTGGCCTCCATCCCTTCCTTCATGCGCTCGATGCGCTTGCGGGAGATGCGGTCGTCGGCGTCGATCTCGCACAGCAGGCTTTCGTAAGACGCGATCTGCGCCTCGATCATCGCCTGCTCGAACTTGGTCTCGACCGGAATGAACTTGAAGGCATCATGCGTGATGATGATCGCATCCCACTGTCCCGTGGCCGCACGGGCGAGGAAGCGCTGCCGCTTCGCCTTCACGAAGTTCGTCTCGTCCGCGACCAGGATCTTCGCGGTCGGGTAGAGCATCAGGAACTCGCGGGCCATCTGCGCCAGACAGTGTCCCGGCACCACCACCATGGCCTTCGAGATCAGGCCAAGACGGCGCTGCTCCATGATCGCCGCACACATCGAGAAGGTTTTCCCCGATCCCACGGCATGCGCCATGTAAGTGTTTCCCGTGGCGATGATGCGCCAGACCACCCGCTTCTGGTGGGCGCGCAGCTGGATCGTGGTGCTGGCCCCGGGCAGCTGCAGATGCGAGCCGTCAAAGGCGCGGGGGACGAGGTTGTTGTAGGTGTCGTTATACAGCCGCACCAGACGCTCGGCGCGCTCCGGGTCCTGCCACACCCAGGCCTGGAAGGCCGTCTTGATGGCGGCGAGCTTTTCCTTGGCGGCCTCGGTCTCCTGGGCATTCAGCTGCCGGTGCTCGCCGTTCTCGTCGCGCCAGGTGTCCCAGATCTGCGGGATGGCCTGATTGAGCGCATCCTCGATCAGTTCCCCCGCGGGACGGCGTTCGGTGCCCCAGACGGACGTCGCCTCGGCCTTGCCCCGGAACGGTCCCTTGTCCAGGGTCCAGGACGCCACCTCCTTGGTGTGCCACACGCCGGCTTCGACCCCGATCACCTCGGCGATGAAGCCCTCAATGTCGGCGGTCGGGATCCACGGCGCGCCCAGACGGGCCGTAATGTCACTGGGCCGCAGATCCTCGGGCTGGGCCTCTTCCAGCGCGGCCACGGTACGGGCAAAGCGGGGATCGGTCTCAGCAGCCTTGCGGGCCTCCGCCAGCTTCGTGCGCACCGCCCCTGACAGGGCTTCGTCGGCCGGCACCCAGACGTCGCGTCCGGGCTGGCTGCGTCCGGCACCGAGGTAAATGGCACTGCCCAGCTCGGCGATGACCTCGTCCTCGGGTCGCCCCAGCAGCTCGGCAATGCGCGGGATCTCTACCACACCCGTCTCGTGCAGGCAGACCGCAAGCGCGTCATGGGCGCTGTGCACCTCCGGCTCCAGCGTCGCCTGGATTACACGCTCGGAGAACAGTGGTCCCTGTGTGCCGACCTGCCGGTCCTCGTCGTACTCCTCGATCGAACTGACCAGCCAGACGTTCGGATCGTCGTAGAAGGGTTGGAGGTTCGGGCGCCGCTGCGTGGTGCTCTCGTCCCCGGTTCTGGGATCAGTGCGCGTGCTGGTCAGCGTCAGGTTGATCGGCCCGAACTGTCGCACGAACGTCTGATAGGCGCGCTTGAGGTCCGCCTGGAGCGCACTGTAAGGCAGGTTCTCCACCTGGGCGCGCAGGACCGCACGGGCAGCATCGCGGACCGGGATCAGACCTTCGATGATGCGCGCGTGCTTCTGGAAAATACCGTCCTTCTGCTCGCCTTTCTTGACCTTCACCGCCACCGACTGGCCGTCGATGATCTGGTGCAGCGCGCCCTTCTCGATCAGGTAGCTGCCTTCCTTGAGGCTCGCCCCCTCCCCTGCCGTGCCGACATCTGCACGCCGGCTTTCCCGCAGCGCCTCGACATCGAGCGTCTGCGGCACCGGGAAGCGGGCCAGCGCGGCGAGACGGGAGAACGCGCTCGGAAGCGCATCCTCAAGCATCAGCATCGGGTTTGCAGTGCAGGTGTATTCCGGCCCGAACTGCCCGCTCGTCCAGCCGTGCCGACCCAGCACCTGCTGGCCGTTCTCCGCAAAATAGCGGTTGATGCTGAGCGGTCCCTCCCCTTCATCCGTGTCGGACAGGTCCGCAACGTCCAGCCAGGCGGTCTCGCCCGGGGTGTCTCCGATCTCGCGACGGCGCAGGACCAGCACGTCCACGACCACGTCAGTTCCGGCATCATCGCGCATCGCGCCAGCCGACAGGCGTACCGCACCAACCAGATCCGCCGTTTCGAACAGGTGCCGGCGCGCAGTGGCGTCGCGCTTGTCCATCGTCCAGCGTGACGTCACGAACAGACCCATGGCACCGGGGCGCAGGCGGGACACTGAGCGTGCGATGAAGTAGTCATGCAGCGACAGACCAAGCCGCCCCAGTTCGTCCGTGCCGCGCACCGTGCGGTTGCTGAACGGCGGGTTGCCAATAGTGAGGTCGAACTGCTCGGCAATCTTCGCCGTGGTGAAGTCCTCAGACCGGACCCACTGGTTCGGAAACAGCTTGCGGGCGATGCGGGCCGTCAGAGGGTCGTTCTCGATCGCCGTCCAGGCCGTCTTGGGGGCAAGTTTCTCTGGGATCGCGCCCATGAACAGACCCGTGCCACAGCCCGGCTCCAGCGCACGTCCGCCACGGAACCCCATCTGCGCGACCAGATCCCACAGCGCATGCACGATCAATTCCGGCGTGTAATGGGCGTACTGCGTGGCCCGCGCCAGTCCGGCCCGCTCCTGCTGGCTCGTCAGCGTCTCAAGCTGCACCCCGATCTCTTCCCAGCCCTGGCGGAACGCTTCGCCCGGACGGGGGAAGAGGCTGTTAGCCAGCTCGCCGGCACCAAATCCCGTGAACTTCGCCAGCACCGCCTGTTCCTGAGGCGTTGCATTGCGACCTTCGGCCTCAAGTTCGGACAGCAGTCGGATCGCCGTCAGGTTGTCCCGCGCCCGTGCCTTCCATCCCTGGGCGAGCCCACGCGTCCCGCGGAGGCAGAAGTCGACCTTCGGTGCGATAACCGGAGTGCTGACAGCCTGCGCAACGACCTTGGCTGCCTCTTCAAGAGCCTTGTCGCCAGGCAGCTCACCCCAGAAAAGATTGGCGTTCGCGCCCCCAAGGGCGGATGTGTCGAAGAAGCTCAGCTGTGCCTTGCTCATGGGAAAACTCCGGACAAGCGGCCGCGCCCGGTGCTGCGCGCGGCAGACCGGGGGGCCAGAAAAACGGGATGATGGAATTGCGGGACGAGCCGCGCCCGGCTCAGGCGCGCGGCATCAGGGGATCAGAGCGGTCCGAACCGAAGGCTGATCTGCTGGCGTTCACTGTCGGAAAGGCGCGCCAGGGCCTCGCGATGGTATTCGGAGCCGCAGCGCGCCTTCTGTGACACCCGCCACCAGGCGTGCTGGTCCGAACAGGTGACGCCTCGGATCTGGGTGTCCATGTTTTCGGGACCGCAGCCTTCGAGGATGGTCCAGCCCTCCTGATGGGCCTGAACCAGACTGAACTGCGATTGTGTGTCCGGGGACGTAAGGGCCAAGCTCGGCATCGTCATCTTTCTCCTTTCCTGACCCTCTCCGGCAACCGCGGCGTCGTGCTGGGGGGCAAGGGCGACGCGTCAGCGTCGGGACCGCCCGGCCCGCAGCGCCAGCGAGGACACGGACGGACCCACCCCTTGCCGCACAGGGCGATCCCGTGGTGCCCCCTTCTCCCTTTCCCTCTCTTTCTTCTTTTTCTTTTGTTTTCGCCGCTTCTGCAGGCCAGAAAAAAACCGTGCAGCAAGTGTGAAGACGCTGTTAATCGGAGTAATGTATTGTCGTGGCTGACTTGCAGTCACCGTTCACAGAAACGATTTACAGCTCACCATCATTACACTGAGGGATTTCATGACTGACCTGACACCCGCCACAGAGCCCCCTCACTCTGACCTGCGTTCCCTGACGGCCGAAATCGTGGCCGCCTATCTTTCAAGAAACGATGTCGCACCCGACATGCTCCCGGGCCTGATCCGTTCCGTTCATACGGCCCTGACCGTTCCGGCGGTCTCAGAGGCCGCGGTCGAAGAGGCTCCGGTTCCCGTGGTCAATCCGAAGAAATCGGTTTTCCCGGACTTCATCATCTGTCTGGAAGACGGGAAAAAGCTGAAAATGCTCCGCCGTCATCTCAAAACGGCGTACAACATGACGCCTGATGAATACCGGGCCCGCTGGGGTCTGCCCCCGGAATATCCGATGGTCGCTCCCGGCTATTCCGCGCAGCGCGCGGCTCTTGCGCGGGAAATCGGCCTGGGCTCCAGAACCCGCTCTTCTGCGCCTCAGGAAGAAGACCTTCCTCCGGTGAAGAAGCTCCCCGCAAAACGACGGGGCCGTCCGGCCCGCGCCTGAAACTAGAGGGGCCCTCCCCCGTTACCAAAGGCACCGGCCGGGAGGGTCCAGTTTTCTGTCAGAACCGTCTGCAACGGGCGGTCTGACAGGCAGGCTGCGACCAGGTCGGGCCGCGACCGGGCCGCTTGATAAACCGTCCCTTCGGACGACAGCTGCGCGAGCCCCCTGTCACGTTTGATCGTGCAGCCGAAGTCCTTTTCATATCCGTTCAATTTCGCAAACCGGTTCGCATCCATCCATTTCAGGGTGGCGAACTGGTCTGCATTGCCGAAGATGCAGAACGAGCAGGACAGACGCGAAAATCCGACCTGATACGGATAGGCCGGCATCACGCGCCAGCGCTCCAGGATCGCCCAGACCTCTGCTTCGGACCACTGATGTACCGGCCTCCAGTGGTCGACATGCCGACGCCGCCGCGTCCCGTTTCTCGTGTCGGTACGGTGAGCCTCAAAGGCCGCATATCGAGCCCGCGCGGGACTCTCTTCAGCACGCTCGCCTGTCACGACCAGGGTACGGCGGGTGAGGAACCGGTCCTGTCCGCGAAGGGCACGATCGGCTACGTCGACCTTGAGGCTTGCCGAGCACCAGCGCACGGAGAGGCTGGCTGAGACCTGGGGAAAGCGCAGCCGGGTTCCGTTATGGCCCTGCCCGCCGGCGACGACGCGCCTCTCCGGGGTCTCGAAGACCACGGGCGCGGTCGGCATCTCGTGGCGGAGCATCTCGCGCTCGAAGCCACCCTCGCGCCAGGACCGATAGAGTGGCAGTCCGAAGTCCCGGGCCAGGGCTTCGATATACGGACCTGTGGAGGGCCAGTCCATGAAGGATCCCCCCTCCCCGTCCACATCGTGGTGCCACAGCTCGATGCGTTCGGCCGGAGCACCGGCTTCCAGCAGGGCGAGCAGACAGGCCGTGCCATCCTTGCCTCCCGACACTGCGACAATGATGCTGTCATAGGACGCGAGATCCGGGCTCATGATGTCCACCGACTGACCGGGGCGCCTGTCCGCACAGAGCGGCACATCAGGGCGTGGGCGATCGGGCGCTCCCGCAGCAGCAGCGGCTTTTCATGGCGACCATCCCAGGTCAGTCCCTCACAACGTGTCAGCAGTCCCATCTGCACGGCGGCTTCGTCGCGACAGGCGCACACACGCTCATTGCCACCTGAGCTGCGGCGGCACGGCTCATCCGCAGGAGCGCCGCAGCCCGTGCAGGCAATCGTGAGTGCGGGATCGCCGTCCTCCCAGTGCATGTTGCAGCGGCGGCAGGTTGTAGGCTCCTGCGTGTCGGTCCAGCGCATCGGAGGCCGGCCACGGGGGGTTGGAACATAGGGAAACTGGTAGCGTCGCATGATGCTCGATCCATCTCTGGTTCTTCAAACATCCTTGCGACGGCCTGTCGGGCGACCGGGGTGCAACAGTGCCGCGCAGCGGCAGGATCGGCGTCATCCGGACCCACGCGCAGGCGGCGCAGCCGGCGAGCATGGGGAGGACTGACACCGACCCACCTGTTGCAGTGCGGGCGACCGACAGGCAGCGGTTCTCTCTTTCGATCCTTCTTTATCTATTTAGCAATTTCGCATCTCCTTAGTTGACAGCTGTCAACTGGTCTCGTTAAATGCGGTTATACCGCCCCGGTGCGCGCCGTACCGCACCCGGAGCAACATTTCGCACCCAGAAGAAAGCCGACGTGAATGTCCTCTCCAGCTAATATCGACTCAAACCTGGCCAGCGGCGTAGACGAATTACTCTCGCAGCAAGCACGAGCTCTCTCTGAGCGTCTTCAGGCGCACCGGCTCGAACTCTTTCCCCCCAATGCCTCAAAGACACTTCGGTCGTTCCAAATCGGGGAAGTCGCCAAACTGTTGGGCTTGGCGCCTGGATATTTGCGGAATTTAGCACTTGAGGGGAAGGGCCCGCTTCCTGCCATCGGCAACGGTGGCCGCCGTCACTACACAGCCGAGCAGATATCCGACTTGCGTCGTTATCTCGATCAGAACTCACGCAGCCAGAAGCGATATGTTCCCTGCCGTAGCGGAAGCGAGGGCCTGCAGGTTATCTCGGTTGTTAACTTCAAAGGTGGAAGCGGAAAGACCACATCCGCAGCTCACTTAGCACAGGGTCTCGCGTTGGACGGCTTGAGAGTTTTGGCGATTGACCTTGACCCTCAGGCTAGCCTTTCGGCGCTACATGGCTTTCAGCCAGAGTTCGATGTCCACGCGAATGAAACATTATATGGGGCCATTCGCTATGATGACGAACGGCGTCCACTGTCGGACCTCGTACGCAATACGAACTTTCCGGGATTAGATATCGTACCAGGAAACATTGAGCTCATGGAGTTCGAATATGAGACGCCTCGGCTGTTGGCGTCTTCTGACCAAGCCGGCGCAATCTTCTTCTCACGTGTCGACGAAGCCCTTCAGGACGTCGAGGAGAACTACGACGTAATAGTCATCGATTGCCCGCCTCAGCTTGGCTATCTCACCATGTCTGCTGTGTGCGCAGCGACAGGGCTTCTCGTAACTGTGCACCCTCAAATGCTAGACGTAATGTCGATGTGTCAGTTTCTGCTCATGATGGGCGACGTAATGACACATCTGCGCGACGCCGGTGCAAACGTGTCTTATGACTGGGTCCGGTATCTTCTTACGCGTTACGAACCTTCTGACGGCCCCCAAACACAGATGTCGGGATTCATGCGGACGGTGTTTGGGGATCACGTTCTCACCAATCCGATGCTGAAAAGCACCGCTGTCTCTGACGCAGCAATCACCAAGCAGACGCTGTTCGAGATCGAGCGTAAGCAATTCACCGGCTCAACCTACGATCGTGCGCTCGAATCTGTAAACGCAGTTAACGGCGAGATTAGGGATCTGATTTTTAGGGCGTGGGGTCGCAAAAGCTGACCTCCAAGGCAGGGGGACGCCAAAGTTGACAGCTGTCAACTGATGGCCGGTCGCGTCAAAAGTTGGCAGCTGTCAACCAAAGTGCGCACCAATTCAGATTTCGCAGAACTTCTGCACGAAACGCAAATAGGGAACGAGAACAATGGCAAGAAAGCATAATCTGGGTAGTCTGGTCTCCGCGCAATCGTCAGCTCCGAGCAAAACGCAAGCGCCCTCACCGACATCGCTATCAGGTTCCTATCGCAGTAGCGGCGCACTTGGGTCGGTAGCAAAGAGCCTTGGGTCTCTTCGCCAAAAGGCAGACGAAGCCGCTGAGCTAGAAATTCTCCTAAAGACAGGAGCGACCATCATCGAGCTCTCGCCAGAGCTCGTTGAGACGTCCTTTGTCTCCGATCGTATGCCTGGCAATGAGGAGGCATACCTTCAGCTACGAGACGCGATTAAGAGCACAGGACAGCTCTCTCCAATTCTGGTCCGCCCGCACCCCACTAAAGCTGGTCATTATCAAACCGCTTATGGCCACCGTCGTCTACGCGCTTGCCGTGAGTTGGGCTTGAGTGTCAAAGCCGCAGTGAAGGAGTTATCGGACCACGACCTCATTATCGCTCAGGGGCAGGAAAATAGCGCGAGGGCAGATCTCTCATTCATTGAGAGAGCGACATTTGCCCGCAGACTCCTTGAACGGGGATATGAACGCGCTACAATTATGACTGCTCTCAGCACCGACAAAACAACACTATCGCGTATGCTTTCGGTGTCCGAAGCTATTCCGCATATCTTAATTGAGTGGCTTGGACCTTGTCCGACCATTGGCCGCCCACGCTGGCAAGAGCTGGCCGAAAGTCTCAAGGCGGTGCCAAACCAGACATCGTGGGAACCGTTTATCGAGGCCTCCGGAAAAACGGAGGATGTAGATAAATTCAGCGAGCTACTTGATCAGGTTCGGGATCAAGCAAGGCAAGCGCGTCAGTTGGAAAAGCAGAGCATTAAGCCGGCGAATAAAGCTGCTCCAGGGGCGAGTTGGGTGTCGACCGACAAAGCCCTCACGATCGATCTGGAGGCAAAAAAGCGGGCCACGAATCTTATATTCAAATCGGCTGACGCGTCAGAGTTTGCAAGCTTTGTTATGACTGCAGTTCCTGATCTTTATGAGCGGTTTAAAGCACAGACGACCGAAAAGGATAAAGCCAAGAACTAGGAGGAAACGGGAGGCGGGGAGGGCGATAATACGAGCCCTCGCTCGGTCACAGCGACCTTTGCAGAACGATAAGCGGCGAGGGCAAGCCCCAAAGGTTCCTTGAACTCAGCCTTAAATGATTTGAGAGTTTTAAATTCGGTGCCGAACTGCTTCCACAGCGAGCCCCAGCCTACAGGGGTATCCCCTTGCAGGGCATGTAATCGGAAAGCTAACCAGAGATATGCATCAATAGCTCTTGGCGAGTTCTGTATGTCACGAATGGCCGCGCGGTCGATAAGAATGGGATGCCTTCGTAGCTCCCGATAGAAGGCCTCCGACAGCACGACTGTTTCAATCATGCGAGTATTTCTTTTCGTTCTAGGGTCTACCTCCCCAACGTAACGAAACGACTCAACCAGACGTTCATTGACGACGACGCCTTCGCGGTCGTTTCCAAACTTAAAGTCAACGGTGCAGGTCGCCAGCCTTTCGATTTGCTCGACCAATTTTTTGCTAATAGGACCTCCGCGACTAAGCCCCATCCTTTTGAGTAAAGACGCAGGAGATTTTGCTAGCGAGATTTCCCGTGACCCTGTTTCAAGAGCCTCGGACTGCCAGTCGATCAAGAGCAATCTAGCGATTGTCCCGCATGGGACTGACAGTTTTTCAGTTGAATCGTCATCTCGCAGTCGAACACCTGGTCGGACTAGCAACTGAGCAAAGTCCGTCTTTATTAGCCAGTCTTCACCTGGTTTTCGTTCTCGGTGGGGAAGTCCGGCAAGACACCATGCGCTATAACTATAGCCTATTGAACTGCCACCCTCGATTTCGCGAACCAAAGATGAGGCGGCAGCATCGACAATTTTACGCCCGGATCGGCCTGCAACGACGTCAAGTATCGGGTCAGTGAGAGCTGACGCTTCGCTATCTTTTTCTAGCGAATGGCTCTGAGCGATTTTGATAGCGTCTTGAGGGCCATGGGCTTCCACCAGCTCGTGAACTGATCGGAACAGATCGTGCTGAGACTTAGCGTTAGAGTGCATAATGCGATTTCCAGCAGATCCTCAATAAGCTCAGAAACACACATCATCAGGGCCTTGTCGATGTGTTCGTTGCTTTCCTTCCTAGATGTGTTCGGTGCCTACCTGCTACACATAGCGCAGTTGTGTTTCTTGCCGACTTAACAATAAAAAAATTATATTGTTATTATATTGTTTCGTCGGCAGAGAACACGTTGGTAACTCCGTAACCCACTGAAAAAACGTCTTGTTTTTTTTCCCCAAATTAGCGCCGTAGGCAGCAAACACTTCACCGATCTCGGATTTTAACGTGCACCTTCTGAAGAAAACCGTGCCGGTAGGCAACGAACACAGGGAAAACCCTGCCGCCTGCGGAAAGCATTAAACACAACTTTTGGCGGTTTTTCATGGTCGGGAACGAACACATCGACAGCGGCGCACGATTCGATGGTGGGCAGTGAACACATCTAACGGTGTGAAACAGATAGTCGCCTTCAGGTAGCATGACCTCAAAACCGACTGCGCCCCGGATGTTTGGTCATAGCATCCTCGACCTCGATATATTTCTCCACGACACCAAAGGTCTGGTGCCTGGAGAAACGCTTGAGCGAGACAAGATCCGTGCCGTCACGAGCTCCTGTGGTGATCGCTCCGCGTCGCAGGCTGTGCCCACTGAAATCGCCTGTCAGTCCCGCATCGAGGCAGCGCTTCTGAATAATGCGGGCCACAGACCGGTCAGACAGCGCCTCTGAACCCATGGCGGGCGGGGCAGGGGGCTGACCGGCCTCGGCAGCAGGCGGGAGCCACACGCGCCGGAAAACCGGTCCCTTGGCCTCGTTCAGTTTCGCCTTCCGAAGCCAGGCTTCATAGGCCCGAACCGGGCACAGGGCAGTAATTCCGCGTGGGATGGCGACTTCGACACCCTGACTGGTCCGATCGCCTTTGGAGCGGTCCAGCCGGATCCGCATCCCGTCATCATCGAGCGCCACATTCTCCAGGCACAGCGCCACCACTTCGGACCGTCGGAGGGCGCCGGCAAAGCCGAGCAGAAGAATGGCCTTGTCGCGAACGCCCACCAGCTCATCCGTATCGATCTGCTCGATGACCTCGCTCAGCAGATCCCAGGTCAGCCCCTTGACCTGGCGGGACGCGCTTTCCGTTGACGTCCTGCGGATGCCCGCAACCGTTTCGGACACAAGAGCATGGGAGGTCGGGACGGGAACCTGGGCAACATGGTGCAGATAGCGCAGTGCAGCACGGTGCAGATCCACCGTCGCGGGTCGCTTCTTCTGCAGCGCAAGATCAGCCAGGTAGGCGGCAACATCCTCGCTGCGGGCGGGCAGGGCAGGGAGCCCATGTCCTGCCGCCCATGCGCACCAGGAGCGCACGGCCGAGCGATAGGTCCGGCGTGTGTTCACTGCCTTCGCCGCCCGGGAATAGGTCTTTGAGGCGCGCTCCGCCGTCACCAGCGTCCCGTCATAGTCGGGCAGGGCCTCGTCAGTCAGGGCATCGAACCACTGCAGGACCGCGCCAGACTGCTGACCCAGAGGAGAGGCCAGCGGCGCCAGCGTGGCCGCCTGCGATCCCGCCTTGCGCCGTCTGGCGGCCTTCGGCCTGAGCCATGCGACGAACACCGGTTCGGGTTCGAGATCCAGAGCGATTGCCAGCTCGTGCCCGGAGGGCAGGGCGGTCAGATGGGCACTGGCGATGGCCAATGCCTCCTCGGCCGTCTCGACTTCGGTGGACAGGACCGTGTCTTCGGCAAATTCGTTGTCGCGGTATTCGATGCCGCGAATGACCAGAGAGAGATGAGGGGAGAAGCGACCGGTCGAGAGAAGGGCCACCGCTTCTGTCAGATCGCCGGCAGGAAGCTGCTGCCGGGTCTTCTGGTCCAGCCGGTCCAGGAGGGCCTCACGGGCAGCCTTTGCCGAGCCTGCGATGTGAAGATGGCTGAGCATGAACGCCTCCGCGAAACCAGAACCTGGCTTCTGATAGCACGAAGCCGGGGTAGGGCAGAGAGGAGAACAAACACTGTCCAACGCAGGCCGGAAATGTGTTAACGAAGACTGAATGCCGATCCGACCGGAACTGAAAGCGCTTTATCCTCCCAACTGGCCCGAGCTGAGCCGACAGGTGCGGTTCGAGCGGGCAGGGGGTGTCTGTCAGCGCTGCGGCCGGCCGCATGGCCATCATCTTCAGGTGCTGCCGGGTGGCCGGTGGAAGCATCCGGAGACGGGGCACTGGTTCAATGGCCGGGGCAGGCGCATCTCGCCTCCGGACCTGATCGAGCACCTGCAAATACGACAGACGAAGGTGGTTCTGGCAGCGGCCCATTTGAATCATGATCCCACCAGCAACCGGCTGCGCAATCTGCGCGCGTTTTGTCAGCGCTGCCATCTGCTGCACGACCGGATGTATCATCTGGCCCAACGACGCCTGACCTTGCGACGGCGCCTGGCGCTCGGGGATCTGTTCGAAGGTCTGTATCGGGCCGGGGTCCCGCCTCTGCGCCTGTAACGGGTCAGATCAGGCAGCCGACTGGGCCGCGACGTTGATCTCCAGCCGGAGTGGGGAAGGGAGTGATCTGTTTCCTATCGCTCACGGGTCAGATGTTCGATGTGCGTGATGTGCCCGGCCCTGACGCCAACGCGCGTCTGCGCCTGCCGCACGAATTTCCGGTTCAGCTCGCGGGCCAGCGTTTCGCCGTCCCTGATCGGCACAACACTGTAGGTTCTGATTGCCCAGGAGATGTCGCACTGCCAGTCGGTATGGCGGCTGCGCGTATGCCACTGCTTCATGGCCTGGTCTCCGCACCGCGCCGCGTCGGAGTGGCTCCAGCCATTCACCTCTGCCATCCAGGCCAAAGCAGCATCCTGCCTGCCCTCGGTCATGGTCTTTCCCCAGTGACGCACGCCATGGCAGTCCGGACAGAGAGAAATCACCCCTTTGAGGGTCTGGATCCGCCGCTCGTCGTCATACGCCCACCCTTCGTCAGCCTCGGCCGGCCATTGGGGACCCCGTCCTCCGCACACCCGGCAACGGGACCCGGAGCGGGCATAGGCATCCTTCCGGATCCGGTTCCAGTCTTCGGGCGCCAGGAAGGCGCGCAGATTAAAGCCCCACAGAGCCTGCGGCACCATCCATGGACGGATATAGGGAGGCTTGCGGTCCGGCCGATACCGGTAAGGGACGAACGGCAGGAGAGCGTCGAGCTTGTCCCGCTGCGCCATCCAGCACTTCTGCTCCCCGTTGAACGTGGAGGGATCGAAGAACCCTTGATTGATGTGCTTGGCCGGTAATTTCTGGGTTTTGGCGATTTGATTGACGGTTTTTGCGATGGCGTCCAGTCTGCGTTTTGAGCAGATTGGGAGTTGTCTCTCGCTGGATGGCTATGCGCTCGCGTTCAATCTTTCGAGGAAGAGGAGGCGGCGCATATTGTAGACGATATTGGCGAGCCCGATCCTCATGGTGGCTCGACTGATACCGACAGTCCGGACAAACAGCCCCGTCTGTGACTTCTGATCGGCAAAGACATGCTCGACACGCGAGCGGATGACCGACTTTCCAGCATTTGATTTCTGGATATGCCGGGGCATAGGCTTGAGATGCGGCTTTTTGCGATGAACCTTGGAGACAAAGCCCTGCTTTTCCATGAAGTCTTCGTTGGCTTTTGAGCGATAGGCCGTGTCGGCCCAGACACTTGAGGCCGTATTGGTTTTATCCAGAAGCCCCTCTCTCAATCGCGCGCCATCACTGGCAGCGGCATGCGTTGTTTTCCATTTGCGGATGAACCGGTATTTCCGATCGATGGAAACATGCGATTTATAGCCAAAGAACGGGATGGCGAGATCGCTGGATGGCATGGTTCCATCATCCTGCCGCTTCGCCTTCGTGAACTTCAGTGTCCAGCGCGCATGACGATCCTTGTGCGACAGCTTTGCGGGTTTGTCCTGCCAGTCTTCAGGAATACGGCCTGCTCGCAGATACGCTTTCTCTGCATTGGTGTTCCGCTGCTTCGGAGCCGCTACCAGCGTGGCATCCAGGATCTGGCCTGACATCGGCAAATACCCGGCGTTACGCAGGGTCGCATCAAAGCGGTTGAACAGCCCATCGATCGCACCCGCCTGGGTCAGACGCTCGCGAAACAGCCAGACCGTTTTGGCATCCGGCACCCGATCTGAAAGTCCCAGCCCAAGGAAACGCATAAAGGAGAGGCGATCGTTGATCAGATATTCCGTCCGCTCATCAGACAAATTGTTGAGCGTCTGGATCACCAGGATCTTGAACATCAGCACAGGATCAAATGGCGGTCGTCCGCCCTTGCTTCCATCGGAATACGCCAGGGCCTTGTCCAGATCAGGACGGAACGCTTCAAAATCCACAGTCCGGGAAAACGCTTCGAGCTGATCGCCAAGCCCACTCAGCCGGGCAAGACGCTCTTCAACATCAAAGAAACCAGACTGCTTCATATCGCCATTCCCTCAATCAACGCAGAAGAAATAGAATCATACAGAAGACCTCAAAACCAGGGGGTTTTTAGAACCCTCCATCTGCCGCCTCTGATCACGCCCAACCGAGCAGAGGCATCGCGTAAAAAATCCCGTTCCACGAGAAGTTCGCCTATCTTCGCGTGCAGTTTCTCCACGTCAGCTGGGCTGACCGGGGGCTCAGCCACCGTCTTCCCGGAAAAGGTCGCCGCCATCCCCTCGATCGCCTGCCGTTTCCACTAGGCGATCATCGTCTGATGCACGCCATGTTTCGAAGCCAGTTCCGCCAGCGTCAGTTCCCCACGGATCGCCTCCAGCGCAACCCGTGACTTGAACTCTGCCGCATACCGTTTCCGCGTAACCTTGCCCATAAAACCCGTCCTCGTTCAGGCCAGATGATAGCTTATCGCCCTGTCCGAAAAATGGGGACCACCTCTATCAGGCCTCTTCTGCTACGTGGGGGAGGATTTGACCGTCGGGAAGAATACAACTTTCGGGATGGAGCATCTGTGCCATGACTGGACCTTCTGGCGGACCGCTCCTTCAAGTTCCACCAGTTGGGGGATGTATTTCCTCGAGAAGGTTATATTGAGCGCATAGTCATAGAACTTTTTGCCTTCATCCTTTTCCCATAAGGGCATGATGTGAGTGCAGTAGCCTAGACTACTACCCATGGGGGAGAGACAGTCAATCGTGGTCTTATGGCCATTGTTGTCCTTCACATAAAGAGTGCCGGTATTGAGCTCATAGACGTCCCAGCCATCTGGCCTGATGTCGTCATGCTTTAGATATCCGTAAGCGGTCTGACGCCTGAACATTTCTTCGTCAGAGACGTTGTTCAGTTCTTTGTATTGCAGCGCAACATCCACAAGCCCCGAGTTCTCATACGGATTGATATAACCGCTCGACTTTCGGGCTCCATCTTCCCTGAAAGGGGCTAGTGAAGGATACACCATCCTCAGCATCATCAGAGCCATCTCTGAATTGCCGACACGTCCTCCCAAGCCCGCGCCGTACCCTGCTGGAATGATGAAGCAGTCATCGCCGATGAAGACCTTTTGAGACATTGTCGTCTCATCGACATGTTCTTTGTGAATCGCCCATGCACCAGCCATACAAAGAGCGGTGAATCCGACCCCAGCGGTCAGGACGATCTTTTTTAACAGGGACATTTCTACCAGCCTTCGGTCATGCTACTGCATAGAATACATGATATAATGGGATGTTCATTACCATGAAAATCCATAGTTTCCTCAGGTCTCTTTCAATCCAGAAGGATTTAATCCTTCTGGATTGAAAGAGAATGCTATCCCTCTAATGATTATTGGCCTTCATGGGAGAAAATGGCTGGAAGGGCGATTCTCGAATGGTCTCCGATATCTGCTAGGTAAGCGCCAGAAGTTGCACCGCCGGTCATTTCATCCTTATGAAACGAGAGGGTATTATTTGTGCTCGTGGGTGCCGTCACGGTCTTTTGGTAATCCTTGAAGATACTGTCAGCCGCCTTAGTAAGGCTCTGGCTTATGCTGTTTTTGAAGTCTGCGACAAACTGCTCTGTATTAACGGATTGGTCATTAAAAGTAACATCGGCAGCCATACCATACTTTCCGCCATCCAGGTCTACGACAGACTGGGCAGATATTAGGTTTCCATGGTCAAATTTGTATTCGGGTGATGCTTGAAGAGATATATCATCGACCCCGGCCTGATTTAAGGTAATCAGCTTATCCACGCCGAGGTTGTCTGTCGTCAAAAGTCGTAGCGAACTCCATGAAGAGTCATCTCTCGAGATTTGACTGTCGCCGTCAGTATTCAATGCAGATAGGCTGTCAAAGCTCTTAACCGCAGTTAGGGAATGGTCGCTTCCCAGCTGCATGAGGATGCCCTCACCAGGAGTAATCCAGCCCATTGTGGAAAGCTGACCATCATGGATGGAAGGAATTCCAGACGAAGCAGAGGTTGTTGAAACGCGGTTGGACTCAAACGAGATGACAACGGGGTCCAAACGAGGATTATCGGTTGGAAGAGGAGAGGACCCACCTTCCCCAGGGGTGAAATCACCTGCTTCGTCTGTGTAAGAGACACTTGCATGCCTAGTGGAGCCAGATGATGTAATAGGGACTCCTTGGTATTCGACAGTGGTACTTCCGCCAGGTGCCATTGGGTGCAATGAACCATCTGGACCGTAGACCGATGCGTACTGCACATTACTTTGAGTATTATTTTTGAGGTTTGAAGCAGATGGGCCCTGCGTAACGGCCTGACCGCCCACGCCATCGATTTCATCGCTAGACCCCCAAACATCTACTTTGTTATTGGTTTGTGTAAATGTTGCGAGCGATTTATCGTTTAGAAGCTCAACTTGTTGACCTGTTCCCTTAACGGTGACTGAAGAGTTCGCGGTTACGGCTATAAGCGCACCGTTTGTTGCTCCATTGAAGGTATTATTTTGACCGGATGCATACGTCTCCGAGCCATTACTGGCATTGAGGGTGTTATTGTTCCCATTCAGGGTCATAATCTGTTTGTAGCCTGGCGAGGCGGTGTTACCGCATAAATTTACTGTCTGATTGCTTCCATTAACGAAATTGTTGCCACCCCAATCATCGACCGTATTCCCACCTTGGGTTGTGGTTACACCAGCTCCGTCGGCATTCAACTCGATGGACTGCCCTGTTCCGTTTATTTGAGCTGTAGAATTTGCACCTATGGCAACCACACTGTGGCCTGAAGAAGCATTAAAACCGTTGTTGACTCCATCGATGAAGGTTGTAGAGCCTGTAGAAGAACTTATTGTATTATTGTTTCCGCTAGAAATTACAGTATTGGCACCACCAAGATTAACGATATCGTTTCCGTTTCCTTTTATTGAAACTACACCGTTAGTTCGAATCTCTACACGGGCATTGTCAGAAACTATGTTGGAACTCCCGTTATAGACACCAATGTAAGTCTGTCCATTAGAAGTTAATGTCGATGTTTTGACATTGCCCGAAGCGTCACTATTAAACTGGAGTGAACGGTTGTTGTTATCGTCTTTCAATGTAAGCGTAACGACATTTTGAGAATCCTTTTCCAGTGAAATTTGTACGCTGTTGTTCGAGCCATTCGATGTTAGATAGTTGTATAGTTTCGAGCTATCATAGCTTAATAGCTTAGCCATCAATCCAAGGTCGCCCACAAATTGGGCCGTATCCGAATTATCGGTATATCCAGGCGCAAATGGAAGACCAAATTGACCTACCGTATTTAGGCCAGCAGCAGCAGCAGCTATTCCCAAGTTAAAGAAAGCTTGAGCCTGTGTCGCAATGCTGGCGTTTCCTATGAGCTGTGATTGCTGGTCAACATCTCGGAGGTCAGAGGCTGTAGCAAATGGTATCCAGGCCAAGTTGGCGAGCGCGAAGTCATATCCACTCCAATTGGTAACACTAAGGTCATTGTCAGTGTAGACTTTTACATGGAAGGCTGAAATCTGAGCTATACTTGCAGGTACGCCACCGTTGGCTCTGATGGTATCCATGTCCGCTTCAGCCAGCTGCACCATGACACTTTCGGACGTTCCATCCTGTGACATGGTTACCGGAATACCAGCTTTTAGGTTAAGATTTGCTGTCCAACCATTAAATCCTTGGTTTTGAGATACCGGATATGCAATCGATGGGTACGCAGACAGATTATAAGAACTTTGGTCTTGATAGAACTTACCTACGTCAGCCTGAGTTCTACTGAAAGAAGCTCCAATATTTACGTCAGCTTTGATGATATTAATATCAGCTTGCATGATATTCATTTGTAAAGTGCTGTAAGCCTGATAGTTTCCCATTTCCCGCCCCTTAACTGTGACAATATGTGTCCACAGGTAACGGCATGATGCGTGTTGTCAACTCCAATATCTGTCTAGGTCACGTTGACAAAAGATTTGATCGAGAGCCTCGCGGCGGCGAGGTTGAGGAAGCTTATGAATGAGGCCATCGTGTGGAAAGTACGCTAAACAACGTTTAGCATGAACAGTAGAAGAACGTCTGGGTAGCGTGATCTTGCCTGAGGGCAAGCCGCTGTTTCTTTGTTGAACAAC
>NZ_JABCQB010000018.1:0-33963 GCF_015244525.1 Gluconobacter sp. R75690
TCGCCCATTCCTCGTCCGTCAGGTCACCACGCATCTACAGGTCTCCGCAAAGACCAGCTTTGAATCACGTCCAAGCCAGTCTGGGAAGACCTTTTGTCAACAGAACCTGGTCCCGGGGTTTGATGGGTTGGATTGAGGATGAATCTTTCTGGCTCTGGAGTCCAGATTTTGCAGACATATTCGTAGGAGGCAGTCGCCCAGTCTGAACGGCCATTCGTGAGGACACTGCTGAGCATGGCACGCCCGTCCGAGAGTTCAATTCCGGCTTTGACCCAGTGTTTCTCGTCAATGCGGATCATGAGGCCGGCCTGATCATACAGCTTTTCATATTCGGCACGGATACGGAGCTGGGCGGTGAAGCTGGATGGTGCAGGCATGCCATAGAAATGCCCGCTGTCATGAGTGAAGCCGTAGAAGGTCTCGCGCCAGAAATCGGTTCCCTTGTCTGTCGTCATTTCAAGGGTATCGGGCGAGATGGCGCTTTGATGGGGTTTGTTGAGCCAGACCCCGTTTTGCCAGAGGCCGGGGAGGTCAGTTTTTCCGGGGTTCTCGGTCACGGTTCAACTTTCGTATCGTTAGGACGCATCCCGGTCCTGCAGGGCCTGAAGTGCGACCTGGGTCGCATGCGTCAATCGCTCCGGGAGCTGCTCAAGTGGAAACCATTTCACGTCCCCAAGGGCTTCAGGTTCCCTGATGGTAGCGTTCCCGGTGAAGTCTTCGGCGATGTAGACGGGCGCGATCCAGTGTTCATTCCGATCCGGGGCAATCTGGTCCACGATGCAGAGCAGGCTCATCCGCTCGATCTGGAGGCCCGTTTCCTCGAGAATTTCCCGTCTGACGGCCTGTTGCAGGGTTTCGAATGGCTCGACCTTTCCGCCCGGAAGGCCCCAGTGGTCGCGTTCCGGATCACGCTTCCGGTACACGAGCAGCAGACAGTTTTCTCTGAGGAGGACGGCACCACAGCCTGCACGGGGCAATGTGTCAGCTGTCATGGGCGAAGAGCTTCCGGCAATGGCGTATGAGAAGGTTTCCCGCGACGCGTCTGCGGTAAGATGCTGTGGAACGCATGTCGTTGATCGGCGTGATTTCGGACATCGCCAATTCGGCCACGAATCCGAGATGGTCTTCGTCCCGTATCCCTGAGGCGAGGGCATGATGCGCTTTTGGGCATGTCATGGGAACGGAACCGACGGCCCCGAATGCGAAGCTGATCCCGGCAGGATCGTCAGGCACTTTGACCGTTGCGAGGGAAAGCTTTGAAATTGCCTGTGCCTTGCGAGGGCCGACTTTCGTAAATGTCTGTGGTTGTCCCAGGCATTTTGCGGGAATGACCAAGCCAGCGATCAGTTCTCCTGACCTGCGTTCCGTGCGCCCGGGGCCGGTGATGAAGTCTGCAACGGGCATTTCCCGAGTTCCATCCCGGTGGATCAGCCTTATGCGGGCCTGAAGGGCGACCAGAGCGGGAAGGCTGTCTCCGGCCGGAGAGGCGGTGGCGATGTTGCCGCCAATGGTTGCGGCATTTCTGATCTGGGGGCTTCCAACACCATAGGCGACGTCCCGAAGGATCGGGACGGTCTGCGCGATGACAGGGTCATGCAGGAGGTCCTGCCAGCGCATCAGGGCGCCGATGATGAGGGTGTCGCCTTCTCGGAAGACCTGATGCAGTTCGGGGGCATTCAGTCGTGCCAGCGGAAAGAGGCGCAGGGACTGTAGATTGTGCCCGGCACGCACTACGAGGTCGGTTCCACCTGCAATCGGGATCAGGTCGGGGTTTTCAGCCAGACAGGCCAGCGCGTCCTTTAGGGACAGATCTGCCTTGTCGGAAATGGCGGCTTTGCTTGATGGAAGGCAACCTGTCTGTTCCAGCGCGGAGCGGATCTTCACATATCCCGTACAGCGGCAGAGATTTCCTTCAAGGGCATCGTCCGGGGTGTCATCCGGATGCCGTCCGGCCCAGGCCATGACGATTCCGGGCGTGCAGAACCCGCACTGAACGCCTCCCGTGCGTGCCAGAGCGGAACAGATTCCCGATCCGTCCGGCGTCTGGGCCAAGGCTTCGATGGTGGTGACAGTTGCGCCTTCCAGCGTTTTGGTCGCGACAAGGCAGGAACAGACAGGGCGCCCATTCACGAGAACCGTGCAGGCTCCACATTCGCCTTCACCGCAGCCGAGCTTGGCGCCGTTCAGATGCAGATCGTTGCGGAGAACCTGCAGAAGGGTTCGACCCTGATCGGCAATCTGGATGGGTGCGCCGTTGAGCTGAAAGGTGATCATGACAGGGCCTTTTCCATGACCGGGAGAATGGCTTCCGGTTTGATCGGAAACTGTTCGAAGCGGTGTCCGAGGCATCGAGCCAGCGCATTGGCAATGGCCGCTGCTGCGGGCGTCAGCCCCACTTCTGCAATGCCGCGTGCGCCCAGTGGATTGGACGCATCGGGGTGATTGATCAGATGGACGCGGACATCTGTTGGAACATCGCGGATTGTTGGAAGGATGTAAGACGAGAAGCGGTTGTTCAGGACGCGCCCCTCGCGTTGCACGAGGTCTTCGCTCAGGGCGAACCCTAATCCCTGCGCCAGACCGCCTTCGATCTGTCCGGTCACACCATCAGGATTGATGACCGTTCCGGCATCGAGCCATGTCTCGACTTCTTCCACCGTAACATTGGCGGTTGCGGTATCCAGTGCGATGCGAACGGCCTGTATGCCGTAGGAATAGCCGACATGAGGCGCACCGAGCGTCAGCTTTTCCGGGAACAAAGGAGCGAAATGCGCCTTCTCTTCAAGCGCTCCGCTTTCGCCGGCTTCTATTCTCGCGGCGAGCTGTTTTGCGGCCTGTGCCACGGCGCTGCCTGTCACGACGACGGAGCGGGACGCGTTCGTGGACCAGGAATTCGTATTGTCGGTTGTGCCGATATCGAGGCGGATGTCATGGGGGTTACAGCCCAGTCCGGACGCGGCGATCTGCTGGAATGCGGACAGATTACCCTCGCCAAGATCGGCGCTGGAGCAGTCCAGCCAGAAATGTCCGTTTTTGTCGCGACGCAAGGTCACGCTTGATCCGGGTTCGGCGCCGGCTCCCAGCCCGAAACCCTGCCAGACGAATGCAAAACCGGTCGCGCGGAGCTTGCCGTCCGGGTCTGGTTGCGGGCGTTCGTCAGACAGCGCAGAAAGCAACGGTCCCTTGCGGGCTGCTTCGATCAGGCAGGGAAGGGTGACATCATTGCGGACGATATGTCCGGCTGCGGCACGGTCCCCACCACGAAGAAGATTTTTCACGCGGAAATCAACAGGATCGAGGCCACATTTTGCCGCCAGCGCATCCATCGCCTGTTCGATGCCGAGAATGACCTGCGGATTGCCGAAGCCGCGAAAGGCCGAGGCATTGCCGGTATTGGTATGGACGACCTGCCCCTGAATCCGGCTTGCCTGAAAACGGTAGGGGCCGGAGGCATGTTCGGCAGCGAGGACAAGGACGGCTGGTCCCAGCGTCATGTAGGCTCCGGTATCGGCAAGAAGACTGGCCCGGAAGCCGGTCAGCTTTCCTGCGGCGTCACAGCCCACTTCGACATCAACCTCAAAGCGGTGCCGTTTGACGGAATAGCCGATGCTTTCTTCGCGCTCATAGACATAGCGGGCGGGCCGTCCTGTCGCCTGCACTGCCAGAGCCAGATGCGCCTGAACGTTCAGGTCTTCCTTGCCACCAAAAGCGCCCCCCATGGGCGGGTGGGAGACGTAGATCTGCTCCACTGGAACGCCGAGGATGGCGGCAATCTGCTTCTGGTCCGCGAAGGGATTCTGGCCGCCGCAGATGATGGCGATCCGTTGCCGGTCATCGCGATAGGCGATGCCTGCTTCCGGCTCCAGAAACGCATGTTCCTGCCGCCCCGTACTGTAAGTCAGGCGCACGACGTGCTCGGACTCTGCCAGAGCTGCGTCCACGTTGCCGAAGCCCAGATCGACCTGATGGCAGAGATTGCCGTTCTGTCCGATCTGGGGCGCATCCGGAGCCAAGGCCTCGCACGCTTCCAGTATGGTGGGCAGGTCCTCATACTCCACATGGATGAGCTGGCAGGCTTCCAGGGCTTCCTGCTCGCTTTCGGCCACGACGAGGGCCACGGCGTCTCCGGAAAAGCGTACCCGGTCATGGCAGAGAACGGGTTGATCAGCTGCGATCAGGCCGAAACTGTTGAGGCCCGGGATATCAACGTGAGTCAGAACCCGCAGGACGCCGGGGGCGTTTTGCGCGGCCGCCGTATCGATTGACAGGATCCGGGCATGGGCCCGACCTGCGCGCAAGACCTTGAGATGCACGCAGTGATCGCGGTGCAGATCGGAAGGGTACAGAAAGGCCCCTCTGGCTTTGTCGAGGGCGTCCCATTTCTGGATGGATTGTCCAATCACAGGTTTGCTCCGGCGTTTATTTGGTTCCGATCGTCGTCAGGTGATGGAGTAACCGTTACGATACGCTCCGTATCGTAGTCAATAAACGATACGGATCGTTGCGAAAAAGATCAGGTGGTGGCAGTTTTCCGGGGACGCACGTTGGAGATCCTTCTTGAACACGCCCGAGCCCATCCATGATTTGAAAGCCTCTTCGGTAGGCAGTGGCCGCAAACGCAGTCAGGAAGCGACTGAGGCTGCACAGGCAGCAGCCTTGAAGCTCGCTTATGATCTGGGGCCGGAACGGGTGACGATGGAGGCGATTGCAAGCCATTCTGGCGTTGCCAAAACGACGCTTTACCGCCGCTGGAACAGTGCCGCAGCCGTCGTCATGGATGCGTTCCTGTTAGAACTGACCCCGCGGATTGCCTATCGAGCCGGGCGGGATGTCCGGCAGACGCTGGTTTTTGCTCTTGAAGATCTCAGCCATGCGCTCGATGAGCCGCGACGGAAGCTCCTGCGGCATATGGTGGCCGCTGCGCAATCCAGTTCCGTTCTGGAACAGGCTTTCTGGGATCGGTGGATTGCCCCGAGAAGGAAAGCTGGGATTGAAGCGCTGGAGCAGTTTGGAGTGGATGCGCAGACGGGAGAACTCATGCTCGATCTGCTGTACGGAGCATTTTACTACCGGATGCTCATTCCGTATGCGCCCATTACGGATATCTGGATCCAGAAGATCGTGGATCAGGTTTCCTGAAAAAGGCTCCTCCGCTGCCGTTTGAGCTTTGGAAGCCAAATTGAAGGAGACGCGATCGCAGCCAGTCAGAAAGCCTGACTTTGGCAACAGGGAGAGACATTGCGCATCACTGAGTTTACCTTTTCATCCAAAGCCTTGCTGCCCGTGCTCGTGGCGGTTCTGACGCCCTGGGGCGTATCCCTGACGTCCGTCGTGGTTCTCGCTCTTCTTGGGTGTTGTTGCGATGATCGTCACGGGCGGGATCGGCCGCCTGTTCGGTGTGTGACACCGCTCTCCAGGTTCTGACCGAGACACGTCCTGGGTAGCCTTGACTTCATCCAATATATCCATGATCGTCGATTTATGGATACAGAATCTGCCCTCGTGGCCCTGACTGCCCTGTCGCAACCTACGCGGCTGGAGATCTTTCGTCTGCTGGTACGCCATGAGCCGGACGGGTTGCCTGCCGGAAACGTCGCGCGGCATCTCGATGTCCCACAGAACACGATCTCGGCTCACCTCGCCACTCTGACCCGGGCCGGCCTGCTGACCTCGCAACGCCATAGTCGGTTGATCGTCTATCGCGCCTGTCTTCCGCGCCTGCGTGACCTGCTGCTTTTCCTTGTCAGGGATTGCTGCGCGGGCAGTCCCGAACTCTGCGCGCCCCTGATCGCGACCCTGTCCTCCTGCTGTTCGTCCCCGGAATCCTGCTCATGACCATCACGATCTACCACAATCCGGCCTGCGGCACGTCGCGCAACGTACTGGCTCTGATCCGCAACAGCGGCGAGGAGCCCCGGATCATCGAATATCTGAAAACACCGCCGAACCGGGCTGAACTAATCGAACTGATCGCCCGTATGGGGGTTCCGGTACGCTCGGTCCTGCGGGAAAAGGGCACGCTCTTCCACGAACTCGGCCTTGATAATCCGGTCCTGACGAATGATGCGCTGATCGACGCCATGATCGCACACCCGATCCTGATCAATCGGCCCATCGTCGCAACGCCGCTCGGTATCGCACTCTGCCGTCCTTCCGAGAGAGTCATGGACCTGCTTCCTGCGCCGCAGCGTGGCGCGTTCACCAAGGAAGATGGTGAGAAAATCGTGGATGAATCCGGAAAGCGGATCGTCTGATGCTGGCCCTTGCCATTTTCATCGCCACGCTCGTTTTCGTCATCTGGCAGCCGAGAGGGCTGGGTATCGGCTGGAGCGCCATGGCAGGTGCCACCGTAGCCCTGATGGCTGGCGTGATCCACTGGCACGACATTCCTGTCGTCTGGCACATCGTCTGGGACGCGACCTTTACCTTCATCGCGCTGATCGTCATCTCGCTGCTGCTGGACGAGGCCGGCTTCTTCCATTGGGCCGCCCTGCATGTGGTGCGCTGGGGCAAAGGACGAGGCCAGACACTATTCCCGCTGATCGTGGTGCTGGGAGCGGCCATTGCAGCGGTTTTCGCCAATGACGGCGCGGCCCTGCTGCTCACACCCATTGTCATCGCCATCCTCACTCAACTCCGCCTGAGCCAAGCTGCAGCCTTGGCCTTCATCATCGCCACTGGCTTCGTGGCGGATACGACCAGCCTGCCGCTGGTCATCTCCAATCTGGTGAACATCGTCAGCGCCAATTTTTTTGATATTCCCTTCGACCGCTATGCCGCAATAATGGTGCCGGTCGATCTGGCGGCACTCGGCGCAACACTTGCCGCCCTGTGGCTGTGGTATCGGCGGCAGGTACCTGCGACCTATCCCGTCGCCGAACTGCCAGCACCTGCGGTGGCCATTCGTGACCACAATGTATTCCGGGTAGCATTTCCGCTGCTGGCGCTCGTTCTGGCAGCCTATTTCCTGACAGCGCCGTTTCATATCCCGGTCTGTGTCGTAGCCTGTCTGGCCGCCGGAATCCTGTTGCTCGTCGCCGGATATGGCCGGGTGATCCCTGTTCGCAAGGTGCTGCGGGGCGCCCCGTGGCAGATCGTGATCTTCTCCCTGGGCATGTATCTGGTGGTCTATGGCCTGCGCAATGCCGGGCTGACCGATCATCTGGCGGCAGCACTCGTCTGGCTCGGCCATCGGGGAACATTAACGGCCACCATCGGTACCGGCTTTCTGGCGGCCCTCTTGTCGTCGGTCATGAACAACATGCCGAGCGTGCTATTGGGGTCTCTGGCGATCCAGCAGGCTCACGACATCACACCCCTTACCCGTGACCTGATGGTCTATGCCAACGTCATCGGCTGCGACCTCGGGCCAAAATTTACGCCAATCGGCAGTCTCGCAACACTGCTGTGGCTGCATGTGCTGGCCTCCAAGAACCATCGGGTTACATGGTGGCAATACATGAAGGTTGGTCTGGTGATTACGCCGCTCGTCCTGCTGGCAACACTCGTGGCACTGGCCCTGTGGCTGCCCTGGATCAGCCACCCGTAATGCACGAATGGACCGATATATATATGACCAGACCTGGCGCCCTGCACCCGGAGTATCTTGAACGGGTCGATCTCGCGCGACTGAAGCCGCAACCGCGTGTGGATCATCCGCCGCGTATCCTGCGGCTCTACGGCTCTTTGCGTCCCCGATCCTTCAGGCCGTTTTCTGGTGCTGGAGTTCGGGATGCACACGATCTTCGGCGCCAGCTGGATCGGACGAGGCTTCAAGCTCTGGAAAGAGGCAGAGCACAAGTGCCTGCACTCCCATCCAGCCGCTCATTTCTGCTTCCATGCAGGCGGATTGTCTCGGCATGCCGATGAAAAGCATGGTGTTGCAGTTCCTCGGCAGGTTTCAGAACCAAGGCATTGTTGTGGAAGTGACCCATCGGACGGCTCACCATCTGTTCGATCTGGCCGGCATGGCTTTGGAATGACAGACCAAGGCCATGCCACAATCGTCACGTTCTGGTTATAAGTATTGAAACTAGAATTGAGCTGCTCAGGACAGTTCATCCTGTTCTTCGTTTGATACTCGTATGTGAGGCGAGTAAAATAGAAATTTTTATTTTATATGACTAAATGAAACTTATAGTAACACATAAAAATAAATAAACACATAATTTATTGTTTATAATTTTTCATATTTGAAAATAAAGCAAGGATAATGATTTTTTTCAGTGACTTTGTGTTTTCTGGATTATTATACATGCTCTCTGTACCTATTGGAAACTTTCAGAAAAATAGCTCCGGGCGCTTTTAAATTTGATTATTCCAGACAACAGTGCATCATCAATAACAGCCAGTCGCATTCTTGTTATTGAAGACGATCAAGACATTCGACAGATGTTGACGCGATTTTTGTGCCTGAAGGGGTATTGCATCAGTGTGGCGGTCAATAAAACGGAGCTTCAGAAGCAACTTCAATCTTCTCGGATTGACCTAATTCTTCTTGATTTGATGCTTCCTCAAGACAGTGGGTACGAGCTTTTCCAGCATATTAGGCAGACAGTCTCGACACCTGTCATCATGGTCACTGCCCTGACTGAAACAAAAGATCGTGTCACCGGACTGGATTTGGGAGCCGACGACTATGTCAGCAAACCGTTTGATCTGACCGAGCTTGAAGCGCGTATTCGTGCTGTCTTGAGACGAACTGAAAAGCCATCATTCCCGAGCGATGCACTCAGTGAGCATGTATTCGGGCCCTGGAAATTTATTCCTGCCAAGCGCGCTCTATATGGACGATCAGGCATCCGCGTCACACTCAGTAGTTCTGAAACTGATCTGATGTTGACGTTTTGCCACCATCCCAACGTCCTTCTGGCACGGAATGAAATTATAGAGCTGATTTACGATGCCCCTAACGCTGTAGAAGAAAGAACGATTGACCTTCTTGTAAGTCGTTTGCGCAGAAAACTCGCTGACGGAGGAAGACAACTTGAGTTGATCCGGACCATCCGTGGTGACGGGTACATTTTTGACCTTAAAAGTATCAACCAGTGACAGACATGTTATCTCTTCGACGCCTTAATCGAATTCTACCACAGACGATCTACGGACAAATGGTCGCAATCCTTATTTGCAGCCTCTTTGTCACTCTCTTCATTGTTGCCTTTCTCTTGGATGCGTTACGACCTGCTATCCCCCCGCTTCCCGAGGGACCGTGGCCCAGCGCTCTTGCTATTGAAACGGGAATTCGGGCTCTCAGAGCTGCGCCTCTCCCAGCAAGGGAGACAATTGCACACGGCTTTTCAACCGGGGACCTACGTTTTCAGGTCAATGCCGCCTTTCCCTGCATCCCCCGATCAATGGATCATGAGGCCGAATTGCTCCGCCTGATTCTTCGGTCAAACCTCACTGAAGATCGGGCGACCCTGCAGGTCTTTAACTGCGGCGGGTATCAAGGGGTCGAAAAAACCACCAATGTTTTTCTTCCTCGCGACGGGATCCACCTGGCCATACGCTCAGGTATCAATTTTCAGATTCCGCAGATCATGCACATGACACTGCCGATCACTGTGCCTTTTCTCTCCCTTTTGGTGATGACCGGCGCACTCTCGGTCTGGAGTATCTGGCGCGTCAATCGCCCTCTCGCCGTTCTGGCAGAATATGCCGAGACATTAGGATATGACAGCGTCTCAGCGCCAATCCAGGAACAGGGGCCGAAAGAAGTGCGGCGCGTTATTCGCGCTTTCAACCGCATGCAGGCACGCCTCAGCACTGCAGCTGAGGAGCGCACGCGGATGTTGATGTCAGTCAGTCATGATCTGCGCACTCCCCTGACCCGCCTCTCCATGCGCGTTGAGATGGGAGGAGAGGACGCAGCTCCCGAAGTCATGCGACATGACCTCGACCTCATGAAACAGATGCTGAATGGAGCTTTGGCTTTCCTGAAATACCAGCGTGAAACCGAGGCGTTTGAAGCCGTAGAACTTGGTTCGCTCATTGAAAGTCTATGCGAAGAGTTTTCTGCAGTTGGCAGAAATGTCCTGTATCAGGGCGCATTTCGCCTGCCGTGTTTTTGTCAGCCAGTATCCATTGCCCGAGCCATCAGTAATCTTGTCGAAAACGGCCTGAAGTACGGCCAGAATGTAAAAGTCAACGCCTGGTCACATGATGAACGGATCATCATTGAAGTACAGGATAGCGGTCCCGGAATCCCCGAGAGCCTGCAACAGGCCATGCTCCAGCCTTTTGCCCGCATGGATCAAGCCAGAAGCTCCGACGGTAGCCTGGGATTGGGCCTCTCCATTGTTCACGACATTATCGCCCGTCACCACGGCACTATCGAATTTCGCCATGCTCGACCTGCTGGCTTCATCGTAAGGCTGATTTTGCCACAGCGTCTGAAGGCCCAGCAGCGCGCCATTCATTCAAAGCCAGCCGTTTCTTCTCCTTTGTCGTCTCTTCCCTCTCCTCAACCGTAATCACGCGGAGCCCTTCTGGTATGTCCAAACCGAACTTTTTACGCCGTTCTGTCCTCCGTCTTTCTTTCACAGGCCGTCAGCTTCTGATGGCATGGACGTTTGGAATCGGAACTCTGGCAACTGCCAGCAGCCTGGCGCCCTCAGATACCCGAGCGGCAGCGACCAAATCCGGACAGGAAGGACAGCCCGTTGGTGTGGAAACGGTTCGCAAGGGAGACATGCCATATGTTCTGAGCGAACTGGGAACAGTGGTGCCTATTGCCACCGTTACGGTTCAGTCCCGTGTGGATGGCTATCTCACGCAGATCCTCTTCACGGAAGGACAGGAAGTTAACGAGGGTGATTTGCTGGCTGTTATCGACCCCCGTCCCTATGAAGCCCAGCTCAAACAATATGAAGGACAGCTCGCCGCTGATATCGCTCAGCTTGAAGAAGCGAAGATCGACGATGCCCGCTATCAAAAACTCCTTAAACATGACAGCGTGGATGCCCAGACAGCGTTGGACCAGCATTACAAGGTTCAACAACTCACCGGAACGGTAAAATACGATCAAGGTCTCGTAGATACTTACAAGCTCGATATTGAGTATTGCCACATCAAGGCGCCTGTCAGTGGGCGCATCGGCATCCGTGCCGTGGATAAAGGCAATTATTTTGTCGCTGGCCAGACAGATGGTCTGGCGACATTGACACAGATGAAGCCCATCTCAGTCATTTTCACAGTCCCGCAGGATAAGTTGGGGCTGATCTGGAAGCGGCTGCGTCAGGTGAAGGAACTTCCTGTTGAAGCCTGGGACAGCGCTGATAGTACCAAACTGACGACAGGCAAGGTCGGCAGCCTGGACAGTGAAATAGATACCTCCACAGGCACAGTCCGTTTGCGCGCTCTTTTTGAAAACTCGGATGAAGATCTCTTCCCTAACCAGTTCGTCAACGCTCATCTCATGGTAGATACGCAGCGGGGTGTCCTTCTGGCTCCGACCAGTGCGCTTCAGACGGGTCCAAACGGAACGTTTGTCTACGTTGTGCAAAGCAACAACACTGTGTCCGCTAAAACCGTGAAAACGGGAATCAGTCAGGGAAGCACAGTCGTTATCACGTCAGGCGTCAATGATGGTGACCGCGTCGTCACCTCCGGCGTCGACAGACTTCATGACGGTGCGAAAATCACCGTTCCCGACAGCACATCGACTGGCAATACGGACAAGGCGGCGAAATGAACCCCTCACGCCTTTTTATCCAGCGGCCGGTCGCCACAACGCTTCTGATGCTCGCCCTGCTTCTCGCAGGAATGATCGGCTATCGCTTTTTGCCGATTTCAGCCCTTCCGGAAGTCGACTATCCGACGATTGTCGTCAGAACATTCTACCCCGGCGCCAGCTCGGACGTCATGATGACGTCTGTTACCGCGCCACTGGAAGACCAGATGGGCGAGATGGCAGGCCTGGATCAGATGACGTCTCAGTCGTCTGCCGGCGCGTCTGTCATCACACTGCGTTTTGCCCTGACAACGTCTCTCGATGTTGCGGAACAGGAAGTCCAGGAAGCCATCAACGCTGCAAACTCGCTCCTGCCTTCTGCCCTTCCCGCTCCTCCGATCTATTCCAAGGTTAATCCTGCAGATACACCGGTCCTGATCCTTGGTGTCACGTCCGATACACTGCCCTTGACGGAAGTTGAGGATTACGTCGCCACACGCCTTCAGCAGAAAATCAGCGAAATTTCCGGGGTGGGTGAGGTTTCCCTCTCAGGCGGAAACAAGAAGGCCTATCGCGTCCAGGTCAACGTCCAGAAAGCGACGTCCTATGGGCTCGATATGGACACTTTGCGGACGACAATCGGCAACGTGAACGTCAACTCCCCGACCGGCAGTTTCAACGGCACTGAACAGGCCCGTACGATCCGGCTGAACAGTCAGATTTCCAGTACGGACCAGCTCATGAATCAGGTGGTAGGCTGGTCCAGCACGACGAAGGGACCTGTGCGGCTCAAGAACATCGCAACCGTCATTGAAGCCCCTGAAGACACTCAACTGGCGGGCTGGGCCAATACGACACCTGCCATCATCCTCAATATCCGCCGCCAGCCCTCGGCCAACATTCTCAGCACCGTTAACGCCATCAAGACTGCCCTGCCCCGCCTTGAACAGGATATGCCCGCAGGCATTCACATCACGGTACTGACAGACCGGACCACCACCATCCGGGCATCCGTTTCCGATGTGGAGTTTGAACTGACACTGGCGCTGGTGCTGGTCGTGGCCGTGATCTTCGTGTTCCTGCACGATCCGGCGGCTACGATGGTCCCTGCCCTGTCTGTACCCTTGTCCATTGTCGGCACTCTGGCAGTCATGCAGTTGATGGGGTTCTCGCTCGATAACCTGTCCCTGATGTCGCTGACCATCGCAACAGGCTTCGTGGTGGACGATGCCATCGTCATGATCGAAAATATCGCCCGTTATATCGAAATGGGCAAAGACCGGATGACGGCAGCACTGGAAGGCGCTGGCGAAATCGGCTTCACGATTATCTCGCTGACGGTATCGCTCATCGCAGTGCTGATCCCGCTGCTGTTCATGAGCGACGTGATCGGGCGCCTGTTTTACGAATTTGCCGTAACACTCGCCGTGACGATCATCATCTCAGCCATCGTCTCCCTGACACTCGTACCCATGATGTGTGCGCGCGTCCTGAAAGACGAGGCCCATCAGACCACCAAACCGAAATGGGCGCTCAAGGCCGATCAGCTTATCAACGGTCTGATCTCCGCTTATGACCGTGGTCTGGTTCATATCCTGCGCCATCAGACTGCGACGCTCCTGTTCTTTGTCTTCACGCTGGCTCTGACCGGCGTTCTGGTGGTCGTCATTCCGAAAGGACTGTTTCCGAACCAGGATACGGGCGTGATTCAGGGCGTTTCCGTCATGGATTCATCGATTTCCTTTGATGCCATGAAGGCTCTTCAGCAACGTCTTGGGGCTGCTATCCTCAAGGATCCTGATGTTGCCAGTCTGTCGTCATATATTGGCGTGGATGGTGACAATACGACACTGAACCGAGGGCGCTTCCAGATTACGCTTCGCGATCATGACAAGCGCAGTCTTTCAGCCAGCAAAATTTCCGCCCGTATCCTGAACGAAGTCAGCAGCATTCCAGGCACCCAGCTTTATCTGCAACCTGTTCAGGATCTGACACTCAACACCAATGTTTCCGCCACGCAGTACCAGTTCCTGATCGAGGATTCCGACAGTAGTCGCCTCAGCACATGGTCGGATCGTCTCGTGGCCGAGATGCAGAAATCCCCTGCCCTGGCAGATGTTACGTCCGATCTTCAGGCTCAGGGCCTTGCGGAGGATGTGACCCTCGACCGCGCAACAGGGGCCCGGTTTTCCATCACACCGGAGACAGTCGATAATCTGCTCTATGATTCATTCGGACAACGCCAGATTTCCACGATCTACACGCAGTCCAACCAGTATCGCGTCATTCTGGAAGCCTCTCCGGGATTACAGAACACGCCCGACTCTCTGGATAAACTGTACATGGCCGGCAGTGCCACTACGGGAACAGTCGATTCCGGCCCGACGCGCACGCCGACTTCCGGACTGGTTCCCCTGAGTGCCGTTACGAAGATGACGCCTTCCACCGCGCCACTTCTGATCACGCATGTTGCCCAGTTCCCAGCCACAACAGTCTCTTTCAATGTTGCCCCCGGCTACTCGCTCGGCGCAGCCACGTCAGCCATTGATGCAGCCCGCGCAAAACTGAAAATGCCCGATACCGTGCAGACATCTTTCATCGGTACGGCGGCGGTCTTTGAAAACAGCATGAGCAATGAGGCATGGCTGGTCGTTGCAGCCCTTGTTGCGGTCTATATCGTTCTGGGCGTTCTCTACGAGAGCTTCATCCATCCCCTCACCATTCTTTCCACCCTGCCTTCTGCCGCTATCGGGGCCCTCCTGATCCTCTGGATCACTGGAAGCGGACTGGATGTAATGGGCGTTATCGGCATCGTTCTGCTGATCGGCATCGTCAAGAAAAATGCCATCATGATGATCGACTTCGCTCTTGAAGCTGAGCGAGTGGAAGGACTGTCTCCTGTAGAATCCATTACGAAGGCAGCCCATCTGCGCTTCAGACCGATCCTCATGACAACCCTTGCCGCCATGCTGGGGGCGGTTCCAATGGTGATCGGCAGCGGCGTCGGGTCCGAGCTTCGTCGTCCGCTCGGTTATGCGATCGTGGGCGGTCTGATGGTCAGCCAGCTTCTCACCCTGTTTACGACCCCGGTCATCTATCTCTTCATGGAGCGTATAAGACTTCGGGTATCACGCCTGCGCCAGCACAGGGCATCATCGACACAGGGAGTCTCCTGATGTCAGTCATTGCCCTCTGCATCCGACGCCCCATCGGCACCACGCTTGTCGTTATCGGGCTCATGATTGCCGGGATGATTGGCTACTGGCTTCTCCCGATTGCCGATCTGCCGAATGTGGATCTGCCCGTCATCCAGGTTCAGGCCCAGCAGGCCGGCGGCACACCGGAAGAAATTGCCAGCACGATTGCAGAGCCGCTGGAACGGCACCTGGGCACGATCTCCGGTCTGACGGAAATGACGTCCCAGTCTGTAACGGGACAGGTCAATATTTCCCTTCAGTTCGACACCTCCCGCAACGTCAACAGCGCGGCGCGTGACGTACAGGCTGCGATCCATGCGGCCCGTGCTGACCTCCCTGCGACTTTGCGGCAGGATCCGACCTATCACGCCGCCAACACCGCCGGGATGCCTATCCTTATCATGGCGCTGACATCCAAGACCAAGACTTCCGCGCAGATCTATGATGCCGCGACCAATATTCTGGAGCAGCATCTGTCGCAGATCAGCGGTGTTGGCCAGGTCGAGCTCGGAGGAAGTGCCCTTCCGGCCGTCAGGGTGGAAATGAACCCGCTCAAGATCTTCAAATACGGCATTGGCTTCGAGGACATTCGTGCCGCGCTTGCAGCAGCCAACGCCAATACGCCCAAGGGTTTTGTCAATCGTGGCAACCAGCGCATCATCCTGCAGACCAACGATCAGGTGCATGGCGCCAAGGATCTTCAGGGGCTGATCGTTGCCTATCGCAGCAATCGCCCCGTTCGGCTGGAAGATGTTGCCGATGTTTCAGACGGCGTGGAAGACGTGGAGAATGGCGGCTTCTATAACGGACAGCCTGCTGTTCTTGTCATCATCTTTCCTCGCGCTGGCGCCAATGTGGTTCAGACGATCGATCAGGTCCGTGCCGAGTTTCCGATGCTTACAGCCGCTCTCCCTGCGGATGTGGAACTTCATGTGGGCATGGACCGCTCCTATACGATCCGGGCGGCCCTGAAAGACACGAAGAGCACGCTGGTCCTGTCGATCCTGCTGGTCGTAGGCGTTGTGCTATTTTTTCTGCGTTCCCCCCGCACGACCATCGTTCCCGCTGTCGTTATTCCAGCCTCGCTGATCGCGACGTTCGGGGTGATGAAACTGCTGAACTATTCTCTCGACAGTTTGTCACTGATGGCTCTGACAATCGCAACAGGTTTTGTTGTGGATGACGCCATTGTGGTGATCGAGAATATCAGCCGTCACATGGAGATGGGAAAGACACGGGCAGAAGCAGTTCTGGTAGGAGCGCAGGAAGTCTCGTTTACAGTCCTGTCAGTGTCGTTTTCCCTTGTTGCCGTTTTCTTCCCGATCCTGATGCTGGGTGGACTGATCGGCAACGTCCTGCATGAATTCGCCGTGACGATCTCTGTCACGGTGCTGGTGTCCATGGTTCTTTCCCTGACACTTACGCCCATGATGTGTTCCCGCATCCTTCGGGCCGATGACATGCACCATTTAACGGAAACGACAGGTGGAGCATGGTCCCGGATCTCGGCATGGCTGGAACGGGCTTTCAACCGTCTGCAGCATGGCTATGAACGCTCCCTGCTCGTCGCCCTGCGTCATCACCGGCTTGTCATTCTTTCTCTTCCCCTGTCCATCGCGCTCATGATTGGCCTGTTCATGATCATGCCTCGTGGCCTGCTTCCCACAACGGACAGCGGGACCATGATGGCGCATCTTACCGCCGATCAGGCCGTCTCGTTCCAGAAGATGATGGGCAAGATCACGGAGGTGGAGAAGAAGATCCTTTCAAACCCGGATGTCGTAAGTGTCACTGGGTTTATCGGTGGCCGGAGTGCGGCAAACCAGGCCAACATGTTCATCGAACTAAAAGACAAGAGCGAGCGCCACGTTTCTGCCCTTGAGACCATCGCGGATCTGCGCCGCCGCACCCATGATCTTCTGGGCGCCCAGTTCATTGCCATGCTGCCGAACCTCCTGCCCTCCGGTGCACGGCAGGCCAATGCCGCGTATCAGTATTCTCTCCAGAGCAGCGATGCGACCACGCTTTATGAATGGATGCCCCGCCTGCAGGCAGCCCTTCAGCGCCATCCGGAACTGACGGACATTTCGACTGACGTTCAGCGTGGTGGTCTGGCGACGAACGTGGATATTGACAGGGATCTTGCTGGTCGCACCACCCTCACGCCACAGCTTGTCGCCAATGCGCTCTATGATGCTTTTGGGCAGCGTTCAGCCTCTGTGATCTACAATCCACTGAACCAGTATCGCGTCGTCATGAACGTCAAACCGGAATACTGGCAAAATGCCGAGATGCTCCAGCGCGTCTGGGTCAGTGCGGCCGGCGGCACGGCCAGTGGCAGCACACAGACGAACACCATCCGCATGTCTTCGGCGGACAGCAGTTCCACCACGACGTCCGCCAGTACGACATCGTTCAAGAACTCTGTCGCCAACAGTCTTGCGGGAGGCAGCAGCACGTCCAGTGGTTCGGCTGTTTCCTCAAGCGCCGAGACGCTTGTTCCTCTCTCGGTCGTCTCCAGAATTTACGATGCCACGACGTCTTTGACCGTCAATCATCAGGGACAGGCGCTCGCCGCAACGCTTTCCTTCAACCTTGCTTCAGGTGCCTCAATGTCTGATGCGGTGCGGATTATCAATGAAGAGATGGTGAAGCTGAACGTGCCATCTACTATTCACGGCAGTTTCGCAGGAACAGCCGCGCAGTTCCAGAGCTCGGCGAGTTCGGAGCCACTGCTGATTATTACTGCGCTGGCCGCTGTCTACATGGTTCTGGGTATCTTGTATGAGAGTTTCATCCATCCCCTGACCATTCTCTCAACCCTGCCCTCAGCCGGTGTCGGAGCTCTTCTGGCCCTCTACCTTTTGGGTCAGGAGTTCGACATCATCGCCCTGATCGGACTGATCCTGCTGATCGGCATCGTCAAGAAGAATGCCATCATGCTGGTGGATTTTGCCATCAACGCGGAGCGTAACGAGCATCAGTCCGCAGAGAACGCTATCCACACCGCCTGCCTTTTACGCTTTCGTCCCATTCTCATGACAACGATCGCGGCGGCCATGGGAGCCCTGCCCCTTGTTCTGGGCAACGGTTATGGCGCGGAAATACGCCGCCCGCTAGGCATCGCTATCGTAGGCGGGCTGTTCTTCAGCCAGATCCTGACGCTGTACACCACGCCCGTTGTCTACCTCTATCTCGATCACTTTGGTCAGTGGGGACGGAAAACGATTCCGCCCTTTTTCCATAATCTCGTCCGGATAATCCGTCCGGCACGCTCCTCTTAATGTCACGCCTGCCCAGGACGCCCACATGACAAGACGCTATCGGTCTGTATTGACCAGCCTCCGCGCCAATGCACTGGTTTTCACATCTCTGGCTCTGTCCGGTTGCCTGATGGTGGGGCCGACTTATAAGCGCCCGCATGCCATTGTCTCTCCACAGTTCAAGGAATTGAAGCCTGCGCCTGGCTGGACTGTCGTGACCCCACATATGGCCGACTATCCGAAGGGCGAATGGTGGAGGATCTATAACGATCCTGTTCTCAACCAGCTTGAAAGTCAGGTTACGCTCAATAATCAGAATTTAAAGGAATATGAGGCCGCATTTCGCAAAGCCCGTGCAGCCGTGACTGCTGCCCGAGCCAGCCTGTATCCGACACTCGCGGGGAGCCTGAGTTTTGCCAGAAACAGCCAGGGTGGCACAGCTAGTTCTACAAGTGGCACCCAGTACACAACGGGTTCAACCAAGAATACCTACGCAGCCCAGATGACGGCAGACTGGGATCTGGATCTGTGGGGCAAGATCAGACGACAGGTTCAGGAACAGGTCGCTGCTGCACAGATCAGTGCGGCGGACGTCGCCAATGCACGCCTGTCTTATCAATCCGAGCTTGCTCAGGATTATTTCTCCCTGCGATACGAAGAGTCTCTGAAGTCGCTACTGGACCGCTCCGCCGCTCTGTACGAACATTATCTGGCTATCGTTCATAGTCAGCATGTTGGTGGAACTGTTAGTGGCGCGGATGAATACCAGGCTGAGAACACGCTCCAGCAAGCCCGGGCGAGCGCCACAGCAACAGACGTCAATCGCTCAGAATATGAGCATGCTATTGCTGTACTGATTGGCCGGGCACCAGGCGATTTTTCGCTCGCCCGATCAGAGATGCCGAACACCATACCTTCCGTACCGGTAACAGTTCCTTCTGAACTTCTGCAAAGACGCCCGGATATTGCTGCGGCCGAACGGCAGATGGAAGAATACAATGCAGAGATTGGGGCTGCCATTGCGGCTTTTTTCCCAGAAGTCTCACTCTCCGCAGCATACGGATATAGTGGAAACCCTGTTCAGTCCTTAATTCAGGTCTCGAACCGGATCTGGTCCCTCGGCGCGTCAGCCAGCCAAACCCTGTTTGAAGGCGGAGCACGGACGGCCGCTGTGCAGGAAGCCAATGCTGATTATGACAGCGCCGTCGCTAATTATCGACAGATTGTACTGACTGCGCTTCAGGATACGGAAGACCAGCTTTCGAGCCTCCGTATCCTTGAGGAACAGGGACGCCAGGAACAGCAGGCCGTCGCTTCAGCCTTAAAGGCTGCTGATATATCGATGAATGAATATCGTTATGGAACAGCGATTTACACCACTGTCATTACCAGTCAGCAAACAGCTCTCTCCAATCAGGAGACGGTTCTACAAATCCAGGAAAGCCGCTTGCTGGCGAGCGTCAAACTCATAGCAGATCTCGGTGGTGGCTGGGATACGACAAAGCTGCCGAGCAAGGGCGCACTGCAGTCTGATAACCCACTGGTCCCAACTTTCCTTGAAAAACCAGACGCCTACAAACCATAAATTACACTTATTCTGGCTGACAGTGTGAGGGGAAGGAAGGTTTGGAACTGGAAGTAAGACGGGATTTCGGGGATAGAGAAATCGCGGTGTGCGGTAAAAGCCTGACAAAATCATAAACAACAGCAACGCCCTGTCTTCGACCAATCCAAGCAGATCCTCATCAAAGCCAATAGCAATTCGGTGCGCAGGATCGGCTGATTAAAACAAGCCCGAGACAGGCTGAGTTGGATAGTTGTCTTGTCTGCCCATACAAGACAACGTCTTCATGGCATCGTCTCAAGCGGATTGAGTAAGAAAATATTTCAGAAGTTTTGTCTGCGACCAATATCAGTATTAATGCAATGTACAGATAACGACCCAGCCTAAAACCAGGAGAAACCATGATTGATGTCTCAAGACGTAAATTCTTGACCGCCGGGGCCGCTTTTACCACTACCGTTTCAACCATTGGGCTGGGAGCGTCGCAGGCTCGCGCGGCCGGTGGAGGACATGGTTTCATGGCAGCGTCGTCTGCTGGGCCAGACGGTTTTGAAGGTCCGGGACCGCATCGCAAGAAAACTCCGGGACTTCAGGGAATTTGCGCGTTATGCGAAGTCACTGGGGGCGGTGAAAAGGTCTACGGTATTGCAGCGGAATATGATGTCGCCATTGATCCTGCCAGCCTGACGACAGACACCTATGCCACTGCTGTCTTTCCCGTAGCCAAAGGCTTTTTCGCCGGAATGCCGCAGGAACCCGATAAGAACGCCACGTCCGCAGTTGGCCGCCCTCGCCTCGTTTCGGCGATCTATACCAACAGCGAAGCGGCGCTGCGTCCTGATGGCAAGAGCGTGGAAGGGCGGTTTGTCATTACCGAATTCCACCACGACCCGGACCTCAGCCTCCCTACCACGGACAGTGACCGGGTAAGCCTGATCCAGAAACATGCTGTTCGCACAGTCGGCGGGGTAACTTACGCCGCAAGCCTGACCGTCTGGAGCAATAGCGGCCGACACGGCAACAACGTTGCAATCCGGGGTGTGGATGCGTGGGAACAGAACCACTGGTGGTGGGATGATACGCGTTCGGCCTGGCTGGAATACAGCATTTATCTGCCGAAATCCTTTTTGGAAACGGGCGGCGAAAACCGCTCCTACCCGCTGATTCTGGCCGTGACCCATTCGGGAACCAGCCCTGATGGGACCTGCGCGCAGACACTGACCGAACAGTGCATCGCCAGTATCTGGAGCCTGCCTGAAGTGCAGGACGAGTATGAATGTGTGGTCATCACGCCGCGTTATGAGCATACGACCATGAATGATTACTGGGAGCACACTTCTGACGTCGAGAACACATACAGGCTCGTTGAATCGCTTCTGAGCAATACGTGGAACTACGGCAACCCCAACCTGCCGGACCGATCGGACAAGGTCCTGAAAATTGATCCCAGGAGGGTCTATTGCACGGGCTGGTCCATGGGAGCCATGACCTCCCTCTGGCTGATGGCAAAACATCCCCAGACTTTTGCGGCCGGACTGATCATTGCCGGACAGCAGCGTCCATCCGATGTTGTCACGCTCGCCAATCAGAAACTTCTGATCATAACCGGTTCGGAAGACAACAAAGCCACGCCCTGGAATGAGAAATGTCTTCCCGTCTGGAAACAGGCAGGAGCGAAAATCACGCGCCCCGACCATAATCTGGACCCTGCGCTGATCTTTCCTGTGGAACGACAGGATGCCTTGACCAGACAGATCAACGGCTATCTTGCGGAAGGCGGCAACATCACCTTCCTGACATTTGAAGGCGTGGATCACATGGGATCCGCACGGAAATTCTTCCATATTGCCGCCGCACGGCACTGGCTTCTGGATCAGGTCAGAGCATAGCTCTGGCCTGACGGCAGGATGGGATTCAGAAAGATTCAATCGCGTGTAGTGAAAAATAGAATCTGCGGCCCCATCCTGAAATACGGGGGAGAGACGTAAATGATGTCGGGCCGCTTAAGTCCTAAAGCATCATACGTAATATCGATATGTCTTTCGGTGCTCGTTTTCATCATTTTACGCAACACAGAATCCTGTTCTTCCAATAAAAATATAACATCATATTTATTTCTGTTGGTTCTGATTTCTATTTTTTCCGTTCTGGGAATCGGTCTACTATGGAGTGTGGCAAAAGCCTTTTCAGGCCCAGGCCTAACAAATAAACCTTGGTTTCCATTTGCCTTAGCTTTTGTTTTTAGTGTGGGTCTTGCCCCACTATTCGCAGCCTTTCCTCCCGGAATGGCCTTGGATGGGTTTCCCGAACCCGGGTTTTGGCATCGCTATGAAATGATTCTGACAGCAACCTGGCAGGCCTTAATAGCGGCTAGTATAGCGGGGTCAGGGATATATGTGCTGTTGGAAAGGCAGTCCTACCTCTACAGAAAAAATACTTTTTAATCTTTTGGATCGGCTGCAAATCCGATGAAATCGGTGAGATACTGAACATCCGCATCAGTTTCCCGATGCCCCAGAAAGATCTGCTTCGCAATTCCGGTTGCACCCAGTCTTACGGAATGAAGGTCGAAGCGTGACGCATATTCATCCACCAGCCATCGGGGAAGTGCTGCAACTCCCCGGCCATGTGCCACCATGACCAGCATGATATCCGTCGTCTCGATCTGTTTCTGCTGACGGGGTGCGATGCCGGCGGGCTGGAGAAACTGGGTATAGATATCCAGCCGTTCCGAGGGTACAGGATAGGTGATGAGCGTTTCTTCGGCAAGCTGCTCAGGCGTGACGCGATCAACGCCATACAGTCTGTGACCGCTGCCCACGACGAGGACCAGTTCATAATCAAAGACCGGCGTGAAGTTCAGGCCGGGCTTATAAAGCGGGTCAGGCGTTACGAGAATATCAATCTCGTTGCTCAGGATCGCCCCGATGCCGCCGAACTGAAATTTCTGCCGGACATCGACATCCACTTTCGGCCAGCGTTCGAGATAGGGCGAGACAACGTTGAGAAGCCACTGGTAGCAGGGATGGCATTCCATCCCGATCCTCAATGTGCCACGCTCACCATTCGCAAACTGCTCCAGCCGCTCTTCAGCCAGCGAAAACTGCGGTAACAGCCGGTTTGCGAGAGACAACAGCCACTGGCCGGCCTGAGTGAGGATCAGGGACCGGCCTTCGCGTCGCCAGATCTTCACGCCGAGCTGCATCTCGATCTTGCGGACGGCATGGCTGAGAGCAGGCTGGGTCAGATTCAGCCGTGCGCCAGCCGCTGTTAGTGAACCTTCCCGGGCAACTTCCTGAATAATCATCAGATGATTGCGTTGCAGAACACTCATCTCTTACCACCTATATGCATTAAATTAATACATTCATGAAAACATATCATTTATATTCATCATTATAAAGTTCTAGTTGAAATCATCTGAACGTCGGTCATCCCGCCTCACCGATCTGATGCAGCTGATATGAATACGAATTTGAAACGCCTTCTTTCCGGGAAACTGGCGGACCATCCGTCGCTCTGTCATTCTGACATGCCCGTTCCTGTCCTCTCTTTCGAAGTCGTTCCCCCGAGGACAGACGCGATGGAGCGGCGTTTGTGGCAGTGCATCCGCCGTCTGGCGCCTCTTTCTCCCCGCTTTGTCTCGGTGACCTATGGGGCGGGTGGTACGATGCAGGCGCAGACACAGGCGACAGTCCTGCGCCTGAAGCAGGAGACGACGCTCGTGCCGGCCGCTCATCTGACATGTATTGGCGCCACCCGCGAAGAAATCGATGATATCGCCCGCACCTACTGGCAGGCCGGTGTCAGCCATCTGGTGGCTTTGCGCGGCGATGCGCCCGCGGGCACCGATTATACGCCGCGTCCGGGTGGTTACGCCTATGCCAGCGATCTTGTCGCTGGCCTGCGTCGCATTGCTGACTTTGAAATCTCGGTTGCCGCCTACCCGGAAACACACCCTATCGCCCTGAGCCCCCAGGCCGATATCGACAATCTCAAACGCAAGTTCGATGCCGGTGCGAGCCGGGCCATAACCCAATATTTCTTTGAGGCTTCGACCTGTCTGCGCTTTCTTGATCGCTGTCTGGCGGCTGGTATTACCGCCCCGATCGTTCCTGGTATCATGCCAGTGTCGAACTATGATCAGATTGCACGTTTCTCGGCGCTCTGTGGGGTTACGGTACCGGCGTGGGTGACGCACCTGTTTGAAGGAACGGCAAAGAACCCGGAACTCTGCCGTATCGCGGCCTGTATCGTAGCGGCAGAGCAGGTTCGCACTCTGCAGTCCCACGGAATCAACGAGTTCCATTTCTCTACGCTGAACCGTCCTGATCTGACCTGCGCGATTGCACATCTTCTGGGTGCGCGTCCAGCCAGCGAGACGGATTCATGAAGAAGCAAAGTCGGAAATCACGGAAGGGGTGATGATGTTTGATGAAACGCAGGACGGATGGTCCCCTGCCAGTACCGGGACAGGTGCCCTGCCCTCGGCAGACAAAGCCGGGAATGAACAGGGAATGTCATCCCTGACATGCAACGCCCCGGAGATCACTGATTCTGACGGGGAAGACGACCCCGGATGTCCATGCTGCGTGATCCCCTGGTTCCGCTGAACCAGGGGAGCGGCAGATCAGGCTGAGAGTTCTTTGCGCACGATTTCTGCGCCTGCACCCAGAGCATTCAGCTTTCCGCGTGCGACACGACGCGACAGAGGCGCCATACCGCAGTTCGTCGAAGGATAAAGCTTGTCCGCATCCACGAACTGCAGAGCCTTTCGGAGCGTGCTGGCGACGTCTTCCGGCGTTTCAATGGTATTGGTCGCCACATCAATGGCCCCCACCATCACCTTTTTGCCGCGCACAAGCTCAATGAGATCCATCGGAACGCGGGAATTCTGGCATTCCAGTGAGATCAGATCGATGCTGGCTTTCTGCAGCTTCGGGAAGATTTCCTCATACTGCCGCCACTCTGCGCCCAGCGCATTTTTCCAGTCGATATTGGCTTTGATGCCGTACCCGTAGCAGATATGGACAGCCGTTTCGCATTTCAGTCCTTCAACGGCCTTCTCCAAAGTGGCAATGCCCCAGTCATTGACCTCATCAAAGAAGACGTTAAAGGCCGGTTCATCAAACTGGATGATATCGACCCCGGCAGCCTCCAGTTCCCTGGCCTCCTGATTGAGGATCTTCGCGAATTCCCAAGCCAGCTTTTCACGGCTTTTGTAATGACCGTCGTAGAGCGTATCGATCATCGTCATGGGGCCCGGAAGCGCCCATTTAATCGGTTTTTTCGTCAGTGCCCGCAGATATTTTGCATCTTCAACAAAGACGGGCTTTTCACGGGTCACGGCGCCCACGACGGACGGCACGCTCGCATCGTAACGATTGCGGATCTTGACGGTCTGACGGTTCTCGAAGTCAACGCCGCCAAGATGTTCAATGAATGTCGTGACGAAATGCTGACGTGTCTGTTCGCCATCGCTGACGATATCAATGCCGGCACGATCCTGATCGTCCAGCGTCAGACGCAGCGCATCCTGTTTGCCTTCGACCAGTTCCTCCCCCTGCAATTTCCAGGGGGACCAGAGTGTCTCGGGCTTTGCCAGCCAGGACGGTTTGGGAAGGCTGCCGGCCGTTGAGGTGGGGAGCAGTGTTTTCATGACAGATGACCTTGTGTTCTGGTGTGTTCAAACGGAGTACTGGGCAGACCACTGCTCAAGAACGTCCTGATACGGCTTGATGAAGCTCTCTTCCGTAAACCTGCCCTGCGCGATCGCCAGCTGGCTGCGCTCCTCGCGGTCGTAGACAATCCGGGTCACCGAATGATCCTGGTGCTTCAGGCTCGGCTGATAGCAGTCAGCCGCCGGAGAGTTCGAATTGTAGATTTCAGGACGGTAAATCTTCTGAAAAGATTCCATCGTGCTGATGGTGCTGATGAGCTCCATATTGGAGTAATCGGAGAGCAGATCGCCAAAGAAATAAAAGGCCAAAGGCGCAGACGCATTCTCAGGCATGAAATACCTGACCTTCATGCCCATTTTCCCGAAGTACTGGTCGGTCAGCGAAAATTCCCGCTGCTCGTACTCAACGCCCAGCACCGGATGATGATTTCTGGTTCTGTAATAAGTCCTGTTGCTTGAAACGCTCAGGCAAATTACGGGCATTTTCCTGAAATGGGCCTTGTAGCACTCTGAATTGATAAAACACTTGAACAGGTTGCCATGCAGATCACCGAAACGCTCAGGCGTTCTGAATTCTGACAGATCTTTATTGTGATTTAACAGCAGGACACTGAAATCATAGTCGCGGACGTAGGATGAAAAGTTATTCCCGACAATTCCCGGGATGCGTTTGGCGTCTTTTCTGTCAAAGATAGAGGTGTTCAGCACCTCTATCAGAGGAAAACACTCATTTTTCCCCTCGGATTTGATCGTCATTTCAGCAGAAATGATATCAACTCCCACGGAATAGCGGTCTCCGTTGGGATTGTCCCAATGCGCCAGGGAATTGAAACGGTTATTAATCATGCGCAGAACATTCCGCAGGTTTTCCTGCCTGTGTTCCCCGCGCGCCAGATTGGCAAAATTGGTTGTCAGACGTGTGCTGTCTGAGGGCGTGTAATCTTCATTGAATGGGATTTTCTTGATATTGAATGTAAATTCAACCGACATGATAGATACTGCCTAGATTACTGAAGATCCCGAATTATTCCCTTTTTATTCAGGAATGTTTCTTCAGTTTGCGTTTCAGAGCGATGCAGAATCTTATGCCCGATAGGTTAATTGAATAAAAATGATTTTATTTCATTTAAGTATGAATTTCACTCATGGGTAGCTGGACCCTTTGGTAGCAGGTAATAAAAAAGGCCGTATGGTTCACACATGAACCGCACGGCCTGTTCTCGCATTTCCTCAGGGATTCATGAATATTACCAGCTATACCCTATGCTGGCCTGAGCATTCCGGCGCTCCCCGTAGTAACAATACTGTCCGTCGGCTCCATAGGCGAAGCAGTTTGCAATATAGTTTTTGTCAAATAGATTCCTGACACTGGCGGCGACCTTCCAGCCACGAAGGGAATGAGACATGTTGTTGAGATCATAGGCTATTGACGCGTCAAACAGGGCATATTGCGGAAGCCAGACGCTGCCATAGGTCGCTTCGCCACCATAGGTCTTGTTGGAATACCGCATACCGCCACCAAAACCGAACCCTTTGAGCGGGCCGGACGGCATCGTGTAAAAGGCAAACAGGGACGCGTTTCCCTTACCGGACTGGATCAGAGGCTTCCCGGTGGAGTCATCCTTAACCTTCTGGAAACTGACTGCCGCCGTGACCATCAGGTTGTGGAACGGCTGGGCATGGGCTTCAAACTCAAAGCCATCCGAATGAACCAGACCGCTTTGCAGGCTGTATCCCGTATTGGCAACGGAAACGAGGACGTTGCTCTGCTCGATATGAAAACCCGCTGCGGTAAAAAGGACCGACGTCCCCGGGATCTGGTATTTCAGACCGCCTTCAAGCTGCTTGCCGATGGACGGATGGGCCTGTCGCAGCGTCGCGCCGCCGTCATTCGAGACCGTGCCCGATTGCGGCTGAAAGGATGTCGAGTAGCTGATATAGGGCGAGAGACCGAAATCGAAATGATACAGTCCTGAAGCGCGCCAGGTAATCTGGCTTGCACTCTGCCGGTCATTGGACTGCTCGAAATATTCGGTCTGATGGGACCGATACCAGTCATTGCGGATGCTGCCCGTCAGGATCAGTCGCTTCCAGCGGATCTCATCCTGTCCATAAGCACCGATCTGATGGGATTTCGTGACGTAATTAAGATAGGGCGTCAGGTCGGCAATGGCCATGTGATAGTCGGGATGCAGCACGTCCAGATCCGGCGCATCCCCATAGGCTTCCATATCGTTCGCCTTCTGCTGCATGTAGTCAAAACCAAACATCAGCGCATGACGCAGCGGCCCTGTGCGAACCCGTCCCTTGAACTGGCTGTCAAAGGCCAGATTATAGGTATGCTCCTGCGTGCCATAGGCGGAACGCGACAGCATCTGGCCGCTGGTGCCGTCGTCACTGTCGTAATATCCATTGTCATAGACACTGCGATAGACCGTTCGGATGTCGTCATAACGGCCACGCGTGCTGAAGCTCCAGTCATCGTTGAAGCGATGGTTCAGGATATAGGTGATAGCGCCCTGACGTCGGTTGAACTTTTCCGCCGAGACATCGCCATCATAGAAATTGCGCGGCAAATAACCGTAGGACGCGCGCTTGAGAGAACCGATCAGCGGGACACCACCATAGGAACCGTTCTCCGGATCATACTGGTAGTTCCCGAGCAGCGTCAGGGTTGTCGGGCCGTCCCCGCCGAACGTGAAGGACGGGCTGATGCTGAAACGCCGGCTTCCGGTCCTGCTCAACTGCGTGTGTTGTCCGTTGATGGTGCCGTACACACGATAGCGGACCATTCCATCATCCGTCGCAAAGCCCCCCACATCCGCATCGACACGATAGAGATCGAACATACCGCCCGTCGCATTTACGCCGCCATAGAACCGCTGATCCGTCGGCAGCTTGCTGGACAGCGAGGTAAGGCCGCCAGGGCTGGACTGACCGTAAAGCGCGGATGCCGGCCCCTTCAGAAGCTCGACGCGATCCAGACGGAACGTGTCAGTCTGAGCCACCGCGAAACCTGTCGGACTGTCCTGAAATTTCAGGCCATCCAGAAAAGTCGGGACCGTGAAGCCACGCAGATCGAAAAGATCATAGCGCGTCCCTTCTCCGCCGCGCGTATCGGCCGTCACGCCTGCGGCATACCGGACAGCCTGATTGAGGGTCAGCACGCCGCGCGCATCCATTTCGTCGCGGGTAATCACCGTTACCGACTGGGCCGTCTCGATCAGGGGCGTGTTCGACTTGGTTGCGGAGGACGCAACGGTCGAGGCCAGATGCCCGCGAACCCTCACCTGTTCGACGTCTTTTGCATGTGTTTCCACGGATTTGTGTGCGACGTGGCCAACTGCTGTTTTCCCGGTTTGCCGGTCCGTGTCGGCTTTCCTGTCCTGATCGGCAGCAAACGCCGTATCGCTCAGAACAATCGAAAAAAGCGCCGTGTAGATGATCCTGTTACGCTGCATACCCCACCCATGTGTCGTTACCGGCTTCTGCACCCAGAGGGTCGGCGGTCTGTCTTTTGTATTGAGAATGACTCTTAGTTGCGCTTCCAACCACATTCGTAGGTCGCATCAACCGACGCGACGGCCATTGGCCCGAACGCGAACAAACTCTGCCTGATCGCCGAGGATGGAAGTCGCTGCGGTGTTGCCTGAATGGGAGCGGATGGGAGATTGGGGCTGAGAAAAGCCAGTTACAGGGGCGGCGTCAGCGTGCCTACGCGCACCATACGGGGCGAGACGCCGAAGGTTCGATGGAACATCGTGCTGAAACTACTGGGGTTCTCGTAACCGAGGTCGAATGCGACTTCGGAAATCGACTGTCCCGCGGCAATGCGGGAAGCCGCCTCGACCACCCGGACACGCCGGCGCCAGGCAGCGAAACCCATGCCCATTTCCTGCTGGAAAAGTCGGGTAAAGGTCCGCCGGTCCATGCCTGCTTCCCGCGCCCAGTAGTCGATGTCGTGGCAGTCTCCGGGCTGGGCAGCAATCGCCTCACAGACGCGAAGCAGGCGCGGATCGGAAGGAAACAGCAACCGGTCCGCAATTGGGGGCGCGCGCCTGATTTCACCGACAAGAAGCCGCGCAATAGACGTCATGCGCTCATCCATGGAGAACTCGTAGCGCATGGCGATAATCTCATCCACGAGCCCCCGCATGAGGGATGAGGCGTCGAACATCTTGCACGGAAGGTCTTCGGCTTCCGGCAGTGTCGGATCAACGTAAATGACCTGAAATGCCAGATCGGTCCGGCAGTTTGCCTGATGAAGCGTGTTGGCGGGTATCCACATCCCCTGCCCTGACCCAAGCACGAAACTGCGCCCCAGCGTACTGATGGTCACCGTTCCGCCCAGAAACAGCGAGAGCTGGGAGCGGTCATGCGTGTGATACCCGTCGACGAAACCACCCAGATAACGGTCTGCAAACCCCACGACCGGCGGCGGACGGTCCGGCAGATCGGCCGTCCGCTTCATGATGCGATGACCCCGTTCATGTTTCTTCAAAAGAGACCCAGCAAAATGATCCTGCCCGATGTTCCGTTCGTCTGCACCAACACATCAGAATGATGCGTCATAGAACACTGGCGGACATTCCGCGTCCATTTTTTGAAGAGCCTGAGCGGAAATGGGGCTTCTCAGGCCGGGATGTTCTGCAGGACCAGAAAACCTTCGAAAACAGGAGACCCCACCATCAGCGTTCGTCCCTGCCCAGCGCCCGTATGCGCCTGCCGGAACTGTTCGGACTGGGTCCATCCCACGAAGGCATCATGGGAGTCCCAGACTGTGTGGGATGCATAAAGCGTCAGACCATCCTGCGTCGGGCCTTTCAGGAACTGGAAACTGACGAACCCGGGCACCGTCTTTAGAAGGACTTCCCGCTCCAGCCAGCGTTTTTCAAAAGCTTCGGCATTGTCCTGGGCCACTCTGAAGCGGTTCATCGCAATATACTGGTGCATCTGTTTTCTCTTTCATCATCTGTTTTCTCTTTCATCAGCTTCATCAGCTGAAAATGATATCGTGCGGCAGGATGTAGGGCTTGCCCGTTCGTTCATGGGTTCGGACGCGCCCCTCTTCCAGCCCGAACACCGTCTGGGCCAGAGTGTCTGTCAGAACGTCCTGTGGGGGCCCCTGCGCATGAATGGTGCCCTGATGCACGACCACGATCCTGTCGGCACAGGCTACGGCCCAGTTGAGGTCATGCAGGACCAGGACAACCCCGCCTCCCTTACGGGCATGCGCGCGGGCAAGATCAAGGACCAGGTGCTGACGGGCCGGATCCTGCGCGGAAATCGGCTCGTCGAGCAGCAGAAAGCCCGGCGCATTCCCCTTGTCCGACACCGCGGCCTCAAGCTGCATCAGGACGCGGGCCAGATGGACACGCTGGCGCTCGCCGCCGGAAAGATCCATGACATCGCGATCCGCAAAGTGCTCCAGCCCGACGCGACCGAGCAGGTCTTCCGCCAGCACTGTGCGCTCCTTTGCGGTCAAGCGGGGCGCCGAGACCCGGGCCCCCATCACGACGAGATCCCGCAGTGTGAAGCGTGCCCGCAGGACAGTCTCCTGCGTCAGCATGGCGCGCATCGCCGCGAGACGTTCCGGAGTAAGATGGTTCAACTCCGTACCCTGCAACGTCACCGTTCCACTGCTGGGAGATAGCAACCCGCTGGCAATCCGGAGCAGCGTGCTTTTCCCCGCCCCGTTCGGCCCGACAATGGCCGTAACCTGTCCTGTCTCGAAGCAAAGCGAAGCCCCGTGCAGGATCGTTTTCCCGCTCGCGCGCCAGACGACATCCTGAAGAGCAAGGCTCATGAGACCACCTCGCGTCCGTGGGCGCCGGACAGAAGCCAGACGAAGACCGGCGTTCCCAGAACAGCCGTCACGATCCCCACTGGCACGTCAGCGGGGATGGCAATCACGCGCGCCAGCGTATCGGCCACGATCATGAGGCTTGCCCCTAAAAGCGCACTTCCCGGCAGAACGAGGCGATGATCCGGGCCCGTCACCAGCCGGACAAGATGCGGCACGATGACGCCCACGAACCCGATCGCCCCCACGAAGGACACCGTTGGCCCGACGGCACAGGCTACCGCCACCATGGCCAGACGCTTGATCCGTTCGACCGGATACCCGATCAGGCGGGCATCGCTTTCGCCCAGCAGCAGGGCATTGAGCGGCGTGGCCAGACGTGCCGTCACGGCAGCCGCAACGCACAGGAACGGACATAACAGCCCGATGCGGGACCATGTCGCACCGGCGAAGCTACCCATGGTCCAGAATGTCAGGTCACGCAGGGCCGTATCGTTGGCACGGAAAATAAGAATACCCGTCAGCGCCCCGGAGAACGCCCCGAGCGCCACGCCAGCCAGAAGGATCGTGCTGACGGAGGTCACGCCCCCGCGCGTCGCAAACAGATACAGTAGATAGGCAGCGGCAAAGCTGCCGCACATCCCCGCAGCAGGAATGGCCCAGACACCCCATGTACCCGAAACAAGCCATGGTCCCCCCAGAACGATCATGCAGGCCGTCGCCAGTGCCGCACCCGATGACACGCCAATCAGCCCCGGATCGGCCAAAGGATTGCGGAAAAGCCCCTGCATGACCGCTCCAGCAACCGCCAGCGCCGCCCCGGTCAGGCTCGACATCACCACCCGTGGCCCGCGGATGCGAAGCAGCACGATCCGGTCTGCCCGGATGTCAGAATCCGTCGTTCCATGCCAGAGAGCCGACAGGTGCACACCCGTCGCACCGATATTCAGCGCGGCGATGACGGCCAGCAGCAGCAATGGTATGAGAGCGATCAGAAAGATCAGGGCCTGACGCCGGGATGATGTCATACGGGATGACCCGCCGTTTCAATCAGGCGCGCCAGATCAAGCGCAGCCTGGGGCGTGCGGGGCCCAAATCCAAGTAGACGCTCCCCTTCCATGGCAATAATCGCCCGGCTCTTGCCCGCAGGGGTCAACTGGAACCCCGGATCAGCCAGAAGCTCATTCCGGATCGCATCCCCACCCTGTTGCATCGTCAGGATTACATCCGGGCGCAGTGCGACAAGGTTTTCCTGATCCACGATCTTGTAGCCCTGCATGCCCGCTCCGGCATTGATCGCCCCCGCAAGACCGATCACGGCATCCGCAGCCGTTCCTGCCCCAGCGGCCATGGGACGGTTGTTGGTCATGCGCATCACGAACAGCACACGCCTCATCTGCGGATGGGCCGCGCGCCATAAGGCGAGGCTCCGGAACTGGTCCGAAATTGTGCCGCACAGGCGCTCACCTTCCGGCTTCGCATCAACGATTTCGGCCAGAAAACGGGTGCGTCCCTCGATCGCTTCCGGCGAGTGCGTTGCATCCACGAACACGACCGGAACGCCTGAAGCTGCAAGCTGATCCATCGCAGCAGCGGGACCGGAATCATTCATGGCCAGAATCAGGTCCGGCCTGAGAGACAGAACCCCTTCGGCGGAAATCGCCCGCATGTAGCCCAGGTTTTTCTTTTCCCGCTGTGCTTGTTCCGGCCATGTAGACGTCAGATCAACGCCAATGATGCTTTGCGAGCGTCCAAACGCATAAAGCGTTTCCGTAATAGTACCACCGATACAGGCTATCCGCTGTGCCGCCGGGATCACAACATGACGCCCGCGGCAGTCCGTTATCGTCCGCACAGAGGCCGCATGAGTTGTTTCAGGCAGAATACCGGCCGCCACGCTCATGGCGACGAGGGACAGGCCCAGCTTTCGCCGGGAAAGAGCGGAATTCTGAGTCATCACGCGGCCTGCTCCATCCCTTCGACAGTCCGGAGCACTTCAGAGGCACTGAACGCCCGTTGCCCGATCGTCAAATGCTCGCCCTTACCGGCGTTCTTATGCGCTGTCTGGAACAGGTCCGATCCACCACGCCATGCCTCGAAGGCCTCGCGCGACGCCCAGAACGTATGGGAAATGTAAGCCACAGGGTTAGGATAGGCGCTGCCTTTCAGGAACGGGATCATGAGGCAACCCGGGGCAGTGTTGAGAAGCCCCGCCCGATCCAGCCAGCGGCGCCGGAAACCGGGGTGCCAGTCCAGCCGCACTTTGAAACGGTTCACAACAACAAACATCTGGCTCTGCTCGCTTCCGGGATATGGTCCAATCCGATGTGACAAGGCTGCCATATGTGAAAATGAGAATCAATCTCAACTTAACCGAAGGCATCACCTTGGCATCTTGTTGCGATACATTTTCAAAAAGAACGTGAGGGTTCGAAAAACCCCTTGGTTTTGAGCCCGTCTCTGTAATTCTATTTTCCCTGCGTGGATTAGGGATAGATGGCATGAAGCAGCCGGGTTTCTTTGATGTTGAAGAGCGGCTTGCTCGGTTGAGTGGGCCTGGTGATCAGCTCGAAGCCTTTCCCCGGACTGTGGATTTTGAGGTGTTTCGACCTGATGAGGAGAAGGCTCTTGCCTATTCAGGCGGCCGCAAAGGCGGCCGTCCGCCCTTTGATCCGGTGTTGATGTTCAAAATCCTGGTGATCCAGACACTGAACAAGCTCTCCGACGAGCGGATGGAAGACCTGATCAATGACCGTCTGTCTTTTATGCGCTTCCTTGGTCT
>NZ_JABCQB010000019.1:0-25922 GCF_015244525.1 Gluconobacter sp. R75690
ATCCGTCAGATCGCCTCGTGCCATGCCTGTTCTCTCTGCTCCTTACCCCACAGGCAGGAAGTGAATCAGATCTCAGGCAGATCGTATAGATCTTTTGTCAACGTGACCTAGGAAGTAGGATTGTCCGGGACGTTGCGGGATCTCACGGGATCTAAAACGGTGCTTTCCTGGGATCGGTATGCAATTCGCCCGGAAACAGAGTGATTGATCCAATCCGCCCTTACCAATGAGGTTTAGGCGACATGGACAAACAGTCTGGAACCGGAACTGGCGTTTAGGCTTCTTGGCTCAGTACCGTTTTAAGGAGCGTTTTAAACCGTCTTAAAACATTCTCACCGGATGCTTCGCCTGAAACACTGATCATCGGTATGAGCCGTAACGGCGGGACATGATCGGGTCAGCCCCGGGATCGTTCTGCACAGTCACTGCTTCATCGTGATCCCGTTGACGCGCTCCCTGAAGCCGGGATCACTCCTCAGGGCGAAGCCTGCGGTCTTGTCATACAATCCCTGCCGGAGTTCGCGTAGCAGATCTTCAGCTCCCTCAGTGCCCGTCTTCACGGCCCAGGCGGTGGCCTGAGGGGAAACCATGCGTGTGGGCCTGCCATGTAATCAGGAAACCAACGGCGGCGAGACCTGCCACAGCCCAAGGGAACGAGGCTGCTCCCCAGATATCCAGCATGATCCCGCCCAGCAGGCCGCCGCCCGCGATGGCGCTGTTCCAGGCGACGACATTCATCGACAGGGCGACATCCGCACCATCACCGGCCGCGTCCGCGAGGGCGGTCTGAAGCAACGTCGCAGCACCACCGAAAGTCAGGCCCCATATCGCCACACCGACCAGGATCACCGCAGGCGATGCGGATCCGATGGCAAACACACCTGCGACAGCGGCGAAAATGGCGAGACTGGCCAGAACGGACAGGCGCAGGGCATGATCAACCGTGCGGCTGGTCAGCCAGATGCCGGCAAGGGCGGCGAGACCGAAAAGCAGCAGGATGCGATCGGCCTGTCCCGCCAGTCCGGTGGGTGCGATGAACGGCACGATATAGGTGTAGAGCACATTGTGCGCGAGCATCCATGCCATCACGACGCCCAGGACAGATCGCACACCGGGCGTTCGCAGGACATGCCCGAACGGCAGGCGCTCATGATGCGCCAGGCCGGGAAAATCAGGCACTTTCGCCAGAACCCAGACGATCAGCAACAACGTCGAGGCCGACATGACCCCGAAGGCCAGTCTCCATCCTACGGCAGCGCCCAGCCATGTTCCCGCCGGGACGCCCAGCGAGAGCGCGATTGGCGTGCCGACCATGGCGATGGCCAGGGCGCGTCCCTGCTGGGAACGTGTCACCATCCGGCGCGCATAGCCCGCCAGCAGGGCCCAGGCGAGCCCGGCCGCCGCACCGGCGCCATAGCGGGCCACAAGGGTCAGACCGTAATGCGCTGAAAATGCCGTGACGGAATTGAAGACCACAAAGCCGATGATTGCCAGCAGCAGGACCCGCCGTCGCGGCCATCGCTGCGTGGCGAGTGTCAGCGGGATCGCGGCACTCAGGGAGCCCAGGGCATACGCCGTGACCATCTGTCCTGCCAGCGCGGGGGAAACGTGTAGCCCGGCCCCGATCTGGGGCAGCAGACCGGCCGGGAGGGTTTCGGTCATGATGCAGATGAAGCCGGTCATGGCCAGTGCGAGCAGGCCGGAGACAGGCAGTCCGTCATCGGGGCTTTGGCGGGGGGATGTCGTCTCGGGGGTCATGCGGCTCTCATATATGGATCGATTGGTACATATATGAGAGCCGCAAAATCTTGGCAATCACTTCTGGATCACTTAATATGGAAGTCTTTTCAGAAGGAGCGGCATCATGGCGCGGACAGGGCGTCCTCGGGAGTTTGACAGGGACAGGGCCATTGACGCCGCCATGGCGCTGTTCTGGTCGCAGGGCTACGAACCGACGTCCCTGACGCAGCTCAAATCCTGTATGGGCAATATTTCGCCTGCGAGTTTCTATGCCGCCTTCGGCTCCAAGGAAGCCCTGTTCCGTGAAGTCGTGCAGCATTATCTGGCGACTTACGGGCAGGTCATGGCGCCTCTGGGGGATGAAAGTCTGGCACCGCGCGATGCGATCGAACGGACGCTGCGCGGTTCGGCGCGCATGCAGTCGGCCCGGACGCATCCCTGCGGCTGTCTGATCGTCGCAGGTGCCAGCAACTGCTCGCCCGAAAACGAACCCGTCCAGGCGCTGCTCGCCGAAGAGCGGCAGCGGACACGCGCCGGATTCAGGGCCTGCGTGAAACGCGCCATTGCCAGCGGGGAACTGCGGGATTGCGCGGCAACACAGGTGCTGCCCGATATTTTCACGACCTTCCTGCATGGCATGACCTGCGAAGCCCGGGACGGGGTGACGTCGGACAATCTGGATGCGGCCATCACCTCTCTCCTCACGCTGTGGGATGCCAGTGCCGTGATGTCCGGAACAGGAAAACACCCGAAAAATTCCTGACGCCTTGCGGCAATCGCAGGTGCCGGAGTTCCATAATCCTTTTCCGTATCGTCCGATCCATAATTCCTTGACGCTATCCTGTGCACATATTATGGACTGATCGATACGGAAATTGAATTCCGGAACATATCGCCGCACTCGGCCAGGGAATCCGGTTATGAGCAGACAGGACATTGCCTTCGTCACGGGGGCCAATCGTGGCATTGGATACAGTATCGCCAAGCATCTGATCGCCTCGGGCATCGACGTGATCGGGACCTATCACTCCAATGAAGACGAGGCGAAAGCGGCAGAAGCCGCGCTGGGCGGTGAGAGCGCGAAACTGCGGATGCTTCGGCTGGATATTGCGGACCATGCGTCGTTCGCGGCGTTTGCCGGGCAGGTCGAAGCGCTTCTCTCCCGTGAGTTCGGACAGCAGACGCTGCGTTATGTGGTGCAGAACGCGGGCAACATCATTCACACCCGTTTCGATGCCGCGACGTCAGAGCAACTCGACAACCAGTACAACATCCATTTCAAGGGCCCCTATCTGCTGACGGTGGCCCTTCTGCCCCTGATCCGGAATGGCGGGCGTATTCTCAACATCACCTCTGCCGCGACCCGTTTTTATCTGACGGATCATGGTCCCTATTCGGCCATGAAAGCCGCGACCGAAGTCATTTCGCTCTACATGGCGAAAGAGCTGGGGGAGCGCGGGATTACCGTCAATGCCGTCGCACCTGGCGCGGTCGCATCGGATTTCGGCGGGGGGCTGGTTCGCGACGATGCCACGGTCAACAAAAGCCTCGCAGAGATCACGCCGCTGGGACGTGTCGGACAACCCGATGATATCGGAGCCGCGGTCCGGGCCCTTCTGTCCGACGACATGGGCTGGGTGAATGGTCAGCGCATCGAAGTGACGGGAGGGCAGTCGCTATGATGGCCGGACAGATACGATCGGGAGACGCGTCATGATCCATGTGATGGCCAGCAGCGTTCTTCCTGCCTCCGTTTCGTCCGTCTGGGGGCTGATCCGGGATTTCGGCGCTCTTGGGAACTGGTTGCCAGGTGTGAAAAGCTGCGTAATCGAGGGCGATGAGGCCGGTGACCGGGTGGGCGCGATCCGCCGTCTTGAAATGGGCGACGTTGGTGTGATCCGGGAACAGCTTCTCGCATTGTCCGACGTGGATCATGCGGTGACCTTCTCGATTATTGAATCTGCCCTGCCGATTGGGAACTATCGGTCGACGATCAGCCTTCTTCCCATAACGGATGGCGACCGCACGTTCATTCAGTGGCGGGGGCAGTTCGAGGCGCCCGTCGAACATGCCGCCAGTATGGAGGCCCGGATGCCGACACATATCTATCAGCCAGCCTTCGACAGACTGGCAGAAATTCTGGCCTCACGGGAGACGCAGTCATGAGTGCTTTTGAGGACAGAACCGTCCTCGTGCTCGGTGGCAGCCGCGGGATCGGGGCCGCCATCGTGCGTCGTTTTGCTTTGGACGGAGCGAAAGTCCTCTTCACGTATTTGTCTTCCCCGGACGATGCCGAAGTTCTGGCGGCTGAGACCGGAAGTGAAGCCCTGCATGCCGATAGTGGCGACCGTGACGCTCTCATCGCGCTGATCGGCTCACTTGGTCCTCTCGACGTTCTGGTCGTCAATTCCGGCATTCTTGGCGCGGGCGATCCGCTGGATATCCCCCCGGATGACATTGACCGGCTGTTTCGCATCAATATCCATGCGCCTTACCATGCAGCCGTTGCTGCCGCCCGGACCATGCCGGACGGGGGCCGCATCATCTTCATCGGCTCCGCCAATGCCGACCGTATGCCGATGGCCGGGCTTGCGGCCTACAGCACCAGCAAGTCCGCGCTACAAGGCATGACCCGGGGGCTGGCGCGGGATTTTGGCGCACGCGGAATCACCGTCAATGTCGTCCAGCCCGGACCGACCGATACCGACATGAACCCTGCAGAGGGTCCGCTGAAGGACGTGATGCATGGTTTCATGGCCATCAAACGCCATGCCAGGGGCTCGGAGATCGCGGGGCTGGTGGCGTATCTTGCCGGACCCGAGGCCGGCATCATCACGGGCGCTGCATACAACATCGATGGTGGCTTCGCAGCCTGACGGAATGGCTGCTTTCCCCTGCTGGAAACAAGGACCGAGGACCATGACCAATTCAGCTTCCACTGCCTCCCGATCCGGCACATTCAGGATCGGTGGCGATCTCGAGATTAACCGGCTTGGTTTCGGTGCCATGCGCATTACGGGGCCGGGGATATGGGGGCCGCCCGCCGATCATGATGAGGCCATCCGCACGCTAAGACGTCTTCCCGAACTCGGCGTCAACTTCATCGACACGGCGGATTCCTACGGACCGGATGTCTCGGAATGGCTCATCCGTGAGGCGCTGCATCCGTATCCCGAGGGGCTCGTGATCGCGACAAAGGGCGGTCTGACCCGTTCGGGACCGGATATCTGGAAGCCGGTCGGGCGGCCGGAATATCTGCTCCAGCAGGTGCATAAGAGCCTGCGCAATCTCGGTGTTGAACAGCTCGATCTGTGGCAGTTGCACCGGATCGACCCTAAAGTGCCGGCAGACGAGCAGTTCGATGCGATCAGATCCTTCATCGACCAGCAACTGATCCGTCATGCGGGGCTGAGCGAGGTTTCCGTCGATGACATCAAGGCGGCGTCAAAGTTCTTTGACGTGGCGACCGTCCAGAACCGCTACAATCTCGTCGATCGCACCAGTGAAGACGTGCTCGATTATTGCGCGGCACAAAACATCGGCTTCATCCCGTGGTTTCCGCTTGCAGCCGGTGATCTTGCGAAGCCGGGGTCGATTCTCGATGTCATGGCCCGGAAATATGAGGCTCACCCGAGCCAGATCGCACTGGCCTGGATCCTGAAACGCAGCCCGGTGATGCTGCCAATTCCGGGCACGTCCAGGGTCGCCCATCTGGAACAGAATGTAGCCGCCGCCGGCATCATACTCTCCGACGAGGACTTCGCGGCCCTGGATGCGGAAGGCCGCCAGGCGTTCCGCTCCACACCGTAGGAGAGCGCTTGCGGAAAGTTACAGACCCAGCGCCGAAAGGCCGGGATGGTTGTCTGGACGTCTCGTTTCAGACCAGTGGAACAGGCGGCTGGCGGCTGAAATGGGCTGGTCGTTGATGGACGCGGCGCGGTAACGCATCAGCCCGTTTTCATCGAACTCCCAGTTCTCGTTTCCATGGGATCTGAACCACTGCCCGGACACATCCCGCCATTCATACGCAAAGCGCACCGCGATCCGGTTATCCCGAAAAGCCCAGAGTTCCTTGATGAGCCGATAGTCCTGCTCGCGCTGCCATTTCCGCGTCAGGAACGTCACGATTTCTTCCCGCCCCCGGATGAAGTCCGAGCGATTGCGCCACTGGCTGTCGGGCGTATAGGCCAGCGACACTTTTTCAGGGTCCTGGGTATTCCAGGCGTCTTCCGCGAGACGGACCTTCTGGACAGCGGTTTCGGCATTGAAGGGGGGGAAAGGGGGTCGGGACATTGGGAAATTCCGCCTCTGGTTCGGGAATGGATCACGGGCTGACCCGGTGCCTGTCAGTGTTTTCCACAAGAGCATTTGACGAAAGGACAATGATCCCTCATTTCAGGTCATGCCCATACGGATCGGTCTCCTGCTTTATCCCGACTTCCAGCTGCTCGACGCAGCCGGCGTCACTGCGGCTTTCGAAATCGCCGGGACGCTGGGGGAGGCTGCGTATGAGACAACAGCCGTCTCCCGGCATGGCGGGCTGGTCCGGTCGTCTTCGGGCATGGCGCTCGAAACTATCTCGCTCGCGAAGGCTGGCTTCTTCGACACGCTCGTCGTCGTTGGGGGCAAGGGTCATGCAACGGCCATGGACTGCCCGGAGTTGCAGGGTTTTATCCGCCATCACGCCGGCACGGCACGGCGGATCTGCAGCGTGTGTACGGGCGCTTTCCTGCTGGCGGCGGCCGGGTTGCTTGATGGACGTCGGGCAACCACGCACTGGCAACAGGCGGGAGCCCTGAAAGCACGGTTTCCCGGAATCAGGGTCTCGGCAGATGCCATTCATGTCCAGGATGGCCCGGTCTGGACATCGGCCGGCATCAGCGCCGGTATTGATATGGCGCTGGCGCTGGTGAGCGAGGATCTCGGGACGGAGATCGGGCGTCGTACGGCGCAGCAGATGGTGGTATTCTATCACCGTCCCGGTGGGCAGTCCCAGTTCTCGGCCCTGCTGGAAATGGGCAGCACCCAGGACCGCTTTTCAGGGCTTCTGGGGTGGATCCGGTCCAACCTTCAGCAGCGCCTGACCGTGGACGTTCTCGCCAGTCAGGTCGGCATGAGCCCGCGGAATTTTTCACGCAGTTTCCGGGTTTCGGTGGGCATGAGTCCTGCCAGAGCGGTTGAGAAACTGCGTCTGGAAGCCGCGAGGGAACGGGTCGAGCAATCCACGCTTCCCATTGAAGCCATTGCCGTCATGACCGGCTTTCATGATCCAGAGCGGATGCGCCGCGCCTTCCTGCGCGAGTTTCACCAGCCGCCTCAGGCTGTCCGGCGGAATGCTGCGGACAATTTAGGCTGAAACACTCTCGCATCGTCAGCGTTTGGCAGAAATCTGCCGACCTTTTGCAAAAAACTTTCGACGAAAATAGTAACCACGCAGCCAATTCTACGTTGCGCTTTAAATGGATTGCTTCGGCAGCTCCAAAAAGCATGTAATCTGTTATTATATTTATAAAAATAATAACGGAAATTATAGATCCGAATTTTATTTTCCGAAAATCACAGAAAATACAGCCTACCCGTTCTCCGATGCTTCCTACCTCAAGGACCTGCAGATATGGCCAAGTTTTTCGGAAAAAATTCCCGGGATTCGTTTCGGATTCATTCCGGAAAGATCATCCGCTCTGATCTTTTCAGTGAAGACCGGCTTCTGCAGCATTCCCAGAGCCTGGCGGAAATTCATGGCGATATTCTGCTCGCCACGCAGAACAACATTTTACCGAACCGGCTGAATGACAATGCCAGGGTTCTTCTTGAGGCTAACATCCTTTTATCTCAGGCCTCTGAAAATGGTGAGCAGATTACTCCGGCAGGCGGGTGGCTGATTGATAATTATTACCTGATGGATGCACAGATACAGACCATCCGGTTTGATCTTCCACCGGGATATTACAAAGACCTCCCCGAGCTTTCCAGCGGGCCTTTTGCCGGTCTGCCAAGGGTCTTCGAGATCGCCTGGGCTCTTGTGGCGCATACGGACAGCCATATCGAGCCGAAGACACTCTGCCAGTTCCTGCGCGCCTATCAGGACCGCAGGCCTCTGCTGATCAGGGAGCTCTGGGCCATTCCGACCCAGATCAAGATCGTCCTGATCGAGAATCTCCGGCGGGTGGCGGACAGGATCTGCCAGAATCTTCAGGAACAGAAGGCGGCCAATGCGCTTGCCAATACAGTGTTCCTTGATGCCCAGGCCAGCAATACGAAAATTCTTAAAACCCTTTCCAGAATCAACACGCAGACACTGGGCCCGGCGTTTCTTGTCCAGTTCGCGCATCGCCTGAAGGGGCACGACCCGCAGAAAGACCCGGCTTTCCTGTGGCTGGAAGGGATATTGCAGGAAAAAGGGATAACTCTGGAGCAGATCGTTCATGAAGAGTTGCAGGAACAGAGCGCCCTGAATGCGACCATTCGCAACATCATTACAAGTATGCGGCTGATCACCACTCTGGACTGGAGCAGTATTTTTGAAAGCATAAGCGCGGTCAGCCAGATCCTGTATCGTCATGCCGGCTTTTCGGACATGGATCCTGCGACCCGGAACCTGTACAGCAAGGCCATCGAGGCCCTGGCGAAAGGGTCCGGGCATGCGGAATGTGACATTGCGAACCGGGTAACGGCTCTTGCCGCGATGGCGGCCAATGAGGAAAATCCCGATCCGCGACGCGCCGATCCGGGCTATTATCTTCTGGCGGAAGGACGACCGGGATTTGAAGCGGAACTGAAATTCCGCGCCCCGCTGAGGGTGCAGATCGGGCAGATCTGCCGTCGGCTCGGCATCACGGGATACAGCCTGGGCGTTACGTTACTGACGCTTCTTCTGCTGTCAGCCTTCCTGTCCATCATGAACGGCAACCTGTCGGGCCGGGCGGCGTGCGCGCTGATTGTTCTGGGCTTTATTCCAGCCACGGATGCCGTTGTGGCGGGTGTGAACCGCTTCCTGATGTGGGCCATCCGGGTCTCGGAACTTCCTGCGCTGGAACTCAAGGACGGCGTTCCCGCGCATCTGCGGACCATGGTTGTCGTCCCGACCCTTCTGACGAAGCGTTCCTCCATTCTGGAAATGGTGAACCGCCTGGAGAAGCATTATCTTTCCAGCCGGGATGGCGAGATCTATTTCGCCCTTCTGACGGACTGGACGGACTCATCCACGGAAAGCCGGAAAGGTGATCAGGACCTGCTGGCGGTGGCGAGGCGGGAAGTCGCCCGCCTGAACCAGACTTATGGCGCGGGTCCTGCGGGGCCGCGATTTCTGCTCCTGCATCGCAGGCGGCAGTGGAGTGCCAGCGAAGAAAAATGGATCGGGTGGGAGCGCAAGCGCGGCAAGCTGCATGAACTGAACCGTCTGCTCCGCGGAGCGACGGATACCAGTTTTTTCAGCCTGTCCGGGCAGAATATTCCGCAGGATGTCCGGTATGTCGTGACAGTGGATTCCGACACACGGCTGCCGCATGAGGTTGTCAGGCGTCTCGTCGGGAAAATCGCCCATCCACTCAATAATGCGCAGTTCGATCCGAACGAAGGGCGCGTCACGGAGGGCTATGCGGTTCTTCAGCCGCGTGTCACGCCCTCTCTGCCGGAAGCACGGCAGAGCACTCTGTTCCAGAGGGTTTTTTCAAGTCCCAACGGGATAGAGCCTTACACGGCGGCCGTCTCCGACCTGTATCAGGACATGTTTGCCGAGGGGTCCTTTGCCGGAAAAGGCATTTACGAAATCGACACGTTCGAAGCGGCGCTGGCAGGGCGCGTTCCAGATGGGACGCTCCTGAGCCACGATCTGTTCGAGGGCGTTTTTGCCCGGGCCGGTCTGGTGACGGATATCGAGGTCATCGAGGAATATCCAACCGATTATCTGGTTTCGGTTACGCGCCTCAACCGCTGGGTCCGCGGGGACTGGCAGCTTCTGCCGTGGATTTTCTCATGGATGGGCCGTTTGCCGACCATCCGGATCAAAACCAACCCACTCACGGGAATTGCGCGCTGGAAGATGCTGGACAATCTGCGCCGCAGCCTTTCGGCCCCCATGGCCATCGGAGCGCTCTTCGCAGGCTGGTTCCTCGGGTTTCATAATGCCCTGGTGTGGAGCCTGTGCATTGTCTCGACCCTCGTCATTCCAGCGTCCCTGCCGCTTCTGGTGGATATCATCCGGCGCAGACGCGGGGAGACGTTCCGCAGCTATTTTTCCCTTCTGACGGTCGATCTTCAGCGCACGGCCCTGACCACGGCGCTGTGCTTCGCGTTTCTGGCCGATCAGGCCTGCCTTGCGGGCGATGCAATCAGCCGGACACTGGCCCGTGTTTTCGTGACCCGCAAGCATCTTCTGCAATGGGTTACGGCAGCCCAGGCAGCCGAAGCGCCGCGCGAGCAGATCCAGGGCTATTTCCGCCAGATGAGTGGAGCTGTCCTGATCGGCCTGCTGGCAGCAGGCGTCATGGTTGTATCGGCTCCCTGGGTCTGGCTCGTCATTCTGCCTTTTGCGCTGGCCTGGTGCCTGTCGCCGGCGATTGCGTGGAAAGCCAGCCAGTACCGCGCTTCCGCCCGCAGGCTTGAGGCGACCGAGGCCGAGACCGTTTTCATGCGCATGCAGGCCCGGCGCACATGGCGGTATTTCGAGACATTCGTCTCTGCCGCCGATCACATGCTGCCGCCAGACAATTTCCAGGAGACCCCTGCTCCCCTCGTCGCGCACCGGACATCCCCAACCAATATGGGGCTTTATCTTCTGTCCGTTGTTGCGGCCTGCGATTTCGGCTGGATCGGCGTGGCGGATGCCACATCGCGTCTGAGCGCCACGCTCGGGACCATGGCGCAGCTTCCACGGTTCAGGGGGCATTTCTATAACTGGTACAGTACTGCCGATCTTTCCCCGCTGCCGCCCGTTTATGTGTCCACCGTCGATAGTGGCAATCTGGCCGGCCATCTGATCACGCTGGCCTGCGCCTGCGAGGAATGGATCCAGAAAGGCCGGAAATCCGACACCTGGCGGGAGGGCGTGAGTGACGCCCTGAACCTCGCACTCGAACAGGCCACATCGGGAAGCGATGTCTTCCGTTCCTCGGAACTGGCGCAGCTCATAGAGACCGTTCTTCAGGATATGAAGGACGGCCATGCCAGCCAGCTCACGCTCGCCTACAGGGTGCAGATGCTGGTTGGTCAGGCCGAAGAACTTGTGCATCTCCTGCACAGGCGGGCTACGGCAGGGCGCGCAGGGCAGGACATCTCTGCCACGGGTGCGGAGAACCTTCTTTTCTGGCTGCATGCGGCGCAGGACTGCATCCAGAGTGAACGCAAGGATCTCGAAAGCAGTCCCCTGCTCCATGACGAGCTCCACAGGATTGCACAGAGCGCGAGAAACATGGCGCTGGAGATGGAGTTCGGCTTTCTCCGGAACACCGACCGCAAGCTGCTTTCCATCGGCTATGTCGTCAATGAAGGCACGCTGGATGAGAACTGCTACGACCTGCTGGCGTCGGAAGCCCGGCTTGCCGTCTTCTTTGCCATCGCGAAAGGTGACATTCCGGCCTGGGAATGGTTCCGTCTGGGGCGGCCGCTGGCCACCGTGGCGCATGGAGAAGCACTGGTCTCGTGGTCGGGGTCCATGTTCGAATATCTCATGCCGTCCCTGATCATGGCGGCGCCTTTTGACAGCCTTCTGGAAGAGACGAGCCGGCAGATTGTCCGACGTCAGATCGAATACGGGCAGTTCTGCGGTGTGCCCTGGGGGATTTCGGAATCCGCCTATAATGCGCGGGATCTGGATTATAATTACCAGTATTCCGATTTTGGTGTTCCGGGCCTCGGGATGAAACGGGGGCTGGCGCAGAACCTGGTCATTGCGCCTTACGCCACGGCGCTGGCCACCATGGTGGATGCGCATCTGGCCACGGAGAACTTCAAGGCCCTGCAGGCTGCCGGAGCGCAGGGGAGCTACGGATTTTATGAGGCGCTGGACTATACGAAAGCGCGGCTGCAGCCGAACCAGACCGTTGCGGTCATTCATTCCTACATGGCCCATCATCAGGGCATGTCCATCCTCGCCATAGCGGATACGGTCCTGAAAGGGCTTATGCGCTCCCGCTTTCATGCGGAGCCCATGATCGGGGCGACGGAGCTGCTGCTTCAGGAGCGCGCGCCAACAGGCGGCGTCATTACGACACCGCTGAAAGAAGAAGAGACCGCGCCTGCTGCGCTGACCATCCAGTTGCAGTCCGGCGGACGTCATCTTCGCACGGCCGATACGAACACGCCTGTCACGCATCTTCTTTCAAACGGGCGTTACAGCGTGATGCTGACGGCAGCCGGGTCCGGGTACAGCAAATGGGGGGATCAGGCGGTGACGCGATGGCGCCGGGATTCCACTCTCGATAACTGGGGGAGCTATATCTACCTCCAGCGCGCCGGGAGCCCTCACGTCTGGACGGCGGGGTTACAGCCTTCCGGCGTTGAAGCCGAAAGCTGCGATATCGAGTTCCTGGAAGATCGCGCGACCTATACGCGGCAGGACAACAGGCTGACGACGACGCTGGAAGTCCTCGTTTCGGCCGAGGACGACGCCGAGCTTCGTCGCATCTCGGTCCGGAATTCCGGCACGGCCGCAGTGGAAGTTTATGTCACGTCCTATGTGGAACTCGCCCTGTGCCCGCCGGGGATGGACATCAGCCATCCGGCCTTTGCCAAGATGTTTGTGCAGACGGAATATCTTCCCGCCTGCAAGGCGATCATTGCCACGCGGCGCAAAAGAAATCCGTCCGATCCGGAGATCTGGGCCGCGCATCTGGTTGTGGGCGGCAGCGAGCTTTCGATTGAAACCGATCGCTCGCGGTTCATCGGGCGTGGCCGGGATCTGCGGGATCCGATTGCCGTTACGGGGACCGGGCCGCTTTCGGGATCAACCGGAACGGTTCTGGATCCTGTTTTCTCCGCACGCTGCAAGCTGACACTTCCCGCACGTTCCACGCGGCATGTTTCATTCTGGACGATTGTGGCCTCAACCCGCGAAGCCCTCATGCAGAGCATCGTGCGCCATCAGAATGACGCGGATCTCGATCGTGCGCTGACCCTTGCCTGGACGCATGCCCAGGTTCATCTGCGGCATCTCGATATCCAACCCGTCCAGGCGGATTTGTTCCAGCAGCTTGCAGGGCATCTCCTGTTTCCAGGACCGGCTTTGCGCGCATCGGCTGCCCGGATCAAACGCGGGGCTGGCAAACAGGCGGACCTGTGGGGACAGGGGATTTCCGGCGATCTGCCGATCCTGCTGCTGGTTATTGCCGAAAGCGAGGATTTCGACCTCGCGCGGAACATTCTCACGGCCCATGACTATCTGAGTTTCAAAGGGCTGGCTTTTGATCTCGTAATTCTGAACGACCATTCGGCGTCTTATGCGCAGGATCTGCAGCACGCTCTTGAAGCCCTGGTCCGCTCTTCCGGGCAGCCGGGAAGCGTGCGCCTGCTGCGCGGGACGCTCATGCCGGAAACGGTCAGGGAGCTTCTGTTCTCGGTGGCCTGCGTCGTTCTGACGGGCAAGGGTGGGAACCTGCAACATCAGATCACCCGGCTCGAAATGAAGCAGCGCTCGAAAGCCGTGCAGCCCGCCCTGCGTCCCTGCCGCCCCTACCACGGAGCGCAGGAAACGCCTGAACTGCCTGTACTGGAGCTGGCGAACGGATATGGTGGCTTTACGTCTGACGGGCAGGAATATGCCGTCATCATCCGGGGCAGGATCCGCACTCCTGCGCCCTGGGTCAATGTCGTTTCCAGCCCTCATTTCGGTTTTCAGGTCTCTGCGGAAGGCAGCGGTTATACCTGGTCTGAAAACAGCAAGGAGAACCAGCTGACCCCCTGGTCCAATGATCCGGTCGTCAACCCGACCGGAGAGGCGTTTTACCTGTGCGATGAGGAAAGCCGGCAGTTCTGGTCCCCGGTGGCGGCCGTGTGCCCTGACGACAATGCTGTTTATGTCTGCCGGCACGGGCGCGGATACAGCCGGTTCGAGCGCAACGCCAACGAGATTGTCTCGACCCTGCTGCATTATGTGCCGCCTGAAGATCCCATCCGGATTTCCAGACTGAAACTGACCAATACATCCTCGCGGCCCCGGACCCTGAGGGTCACGACCTATACCGAATGGGTGCTCGGACAGTCCCGCAGCACAACGGCACCCTTTGTTTTCACGGAGCAGGACCCGGAATCCAGCGCGCTGTTCGTCAGGAACAGATGGGGCGAGACGTTTGGCGAGCGGGTCGCCTTTGCGGATCTGGCCGGTCAGCAGACGTCCAGCACAGATGACCGGTGCACGTTCATTGGTCCGAACGGCACCCTTTCCGCCCCCAGAGCCATTATCCGGGGTGGACCGCTTGAGGGCATTATCGGGGCCGGCGTTGATCCCTGTGCCGCATTGCAGACTGTCGTCACGCTTGAAGCCGGGGAAAGCGCCGAAATCCTTTTCCTGCTGGGTCAGGGACGGAATGCCGAACACGCCCGCCAGCTAATCCGGCAGTACAGAGCGGCAGATCTCGATGCCGTTCTGGAGGCTGTCCATCGCAGATGGGAGACGGTCACGAAAACCGTGCAGGTCCAGACGCCGGACCGCGCCATGGATATCATGCTCAATGGCTGGCTGCTGTATCAGTCCCTGTCCAGCCGTATCTGGGCCCGGGCGGGTTTCTATCAGGCCAGTGGCGCCTATGGATTCCGGGACCAGCTTCAGGACGGAATGTCTCTCGTTCTGGCGGCTCCGCAGTTGGTCCGGGAGCATTTGCTACGGGCGGCATCCCGACAGTTCCCGGAAGGAGACGTGCAACACTGGTGGCTCCCCCAGAAGGGGAACGGTGTTCGCACGAGGATTTCGGATGACTGTGCCTGGCTTGCCTACACCGTCGCGCAATATGTCCGTGTCAGTGGGGATTCGGCGGTGCTGGATGAGGAAATACCCTTTCTCAGCGCGCCTGTCCTGGCGGATGGGGAACATGAGCGCTTTCTCCAGCCGGAAGTTACGGACGATACGGCCTCTCTTTATACGCACTGCATTCTTGCGCTCGACCATAGTCTGCAGAGAGGCGCGCACGGTCTTCCGCTGATGGGAACCGGAGACTGGAATGACGGCATGAACCGTGTTGGCGAAGCCGGAAAAGGGGAAAGCATCTGGCTGGGATGGTTCACGCATGCGGCATTGTCAGCGTTCCTTCCCCTCGCCCGCGCACGACAGGACACTGAACATGTCGAGAAATGGACCCGGGTCATGACGGAGCTTGAAACCGCTCTGGAAGCCGCATGGGATGGTGCGTGGTATCTTCGGGCCTATTTCGATGACGGAAGCCCTCTGGGCAGTCATGCCAACAGTGAGGGGCGCATCGATGCCATTGCCCAGTCATGGGCCGTGATTTCAGCGGCAGGCTCTCCCGAGCGAGCGCGGCAGGCCATGCAGGCCGTTCAGGAACAGCTTGTTGATCTGAAACAGGAGATCATCATGGTCCTGACGCCCCCCTTCAATACCTCGGAACCAGATCCGGGCTATATCCGGGGCTATCCACCGGGCATTCGGGAAAACGGCGGCCAGTACACGCACGCGGCCCTCTGGACGGTTATGGCGACCGCTCTGCTCGGAGAGGGCGATGCAGCGCATGAGATGTTCTCGACACTCAATCCGATTCATCATTCCCGCGATCGGGAAGCGGCAGACCGTTACAAGGTCGAACCCTATGCGGTTGTTGCAGATGTTTACTCTTCCAGCCCGCATGTCGGGCGGGGTGGCTGGTCCTGGTACACAGGATCGGCAGGATGGATGCAGCGCATCGGAGTTGAGACGTTGCTGGGGATACAGATTGAAAAAAACCAGCTGTTGATGAACCCACGCATTCCTGCAGGATGGCCCGCATATGAAGTGCGCCTGCGCTGGAAAACGTCAGAATATCACATCCGGATAGAAAACCCCGACCATGTCTGCGAGGGGGATCTCTTCATGCGGGTTGACGATGCGCTCGTGGCATTAACCCGGCCAATCGAAATGCAAGATGATGGCCACACACATCATGTAAACCTCGTCCTCAAAAGATCGACACCCCTCGCTTTAGCAGATTGAAAAGGAACTCATGGCGTCAGTTCAAGGGTCATGACTTCAAAGGGCGCAAGACGGATCACGACGGGTGTCTCGACATCTAGGGCCACGGGGACTGGATTTCGCCCAGAGCGCGTGAACATTATAATGCGTCGGCGCATCGTCGGGCAGTTCAAATGCCTGACGGGGTTCAATCAGGATCGCGCGCGGGGCCTGATCTGGATTGCGCAGCGTCAGGAAAGCCTTGTGGGAGTCCAGGCAGCCCAGCCATAGGGCTCAAGCCTGCCCGGATCCCCGCCGATCCAGTGACTGTCCTTGAGGATTTCGGCGTTTGCATGTGCCCATCTGGCCGTTGAGGCAATGACATCCCAGTCGACGCTCTTCAGCAAGCGGGGCGTGATGTAGAGTTCCTGCTCATCCGTGCCGGTTGCAAAGAACGAATGAACCTCATCGGGGAAATCATGGCCGGGGTCATCATTGAGACGCTGGTTTTTCTGCGCATAGATGATGCCGTGCAGCATGAGCGAATTGAGCAGAAAGAGCGGTGCCTTGACGACAATGTTGGCGTAGGTTTCGGCGTCACGATAGGTGATCCAGCGCTACCTTTTTGTTCCAACGCCACGCAGGAAATCGTCTTCCCCATCCCGCCAGATGGAATCTGCGGTCCGCAACCAGAAAGGTGACGGATAAGTACCCGTGGTCAGATTGACGAAGGTATTGGGTTTTGCCCTGTAAATATCGGCAATCAGATGAATTGCAGCATCGAAATCGCTGTTGAAGACACCGCCCGGTACCACCTGATCGGCATTGCCCGTTCCGTCAAATTTGAACTGGTTAATGCAGTTGTTCTGAAGCAGGTCCAGCACGCCCCTGTGAAAGACTGCATAATATTTTGGTCCCGACAGATCGAAACCATCAGCGCGCGTCTCAAGCCCAAGCTTCTTCCCGTTGGCAATCCGGATTTGCTAGGGCTTGCCGTATCCGCCCCCTGGAGAAAGCCACACACCCGGTGCGGCGCCGAATGAACCGGCAGGCAACCCGGCGTTACCTTCTGATGGACAGTTCCAAATTCGGCAGACATGCGACCTTCCGCGTCGGTCACCTGAAAGACATGAGCCATATCCTCACCGATGACGGCCTGCCGCCGGAATGGGCAGAGCGTCTCACGCAAGGCAGCATATCGTTCACATGCGTGCCTTCCGAGAGGAGCGGCACGTAACCCCTCGTCCATGCAGTAAGCTGTAGCAAAAGTGGGGCGCCCTGTCAGGCGGTGCGCTGACCGTTGACCCAGACTTCGGCAACCGCGAAGGAAGCATCGAGGACCGTGAAATCCGCAAGAAGGTCAGGCGTCAGGGCGCCACGGTCATGAAGGCCCAGATATCTCGCCGCGTTGGTACTAACGAGTTTTGCGGCATCCGGCAGGGATGTACCAGCCTGTATGGCGTTGCGCAGGGCCTGATCCAGGGTAAGGATACTGCCCGCCAGAGACCCGCCGGGGAGACGCACCGTGCCATTGCTAATGACGACGTCCTGTCCACCAAGCTGACTGGGGCCTTCCGGGCCACCGGTACCGCGCATGGCGTCCGTCACGAACAGCAGGCGACTGTCCATCAGGCGTGAGGCCAGGCGGAAGCTGGCCGGATGGACGTGGTGTGTGTCGAAGATCATTTCGGCATAGGCGACATCACTGCACATCAGGGCCGTAACGGGGCCAGGTCTGCGGCCTTCGATCGGGGACATGGCGTTGAAGAGATGGGTGGCGCCGATCGTGCCCCCCGCCGCACAGACCATGCAGATGGCGCGCTGGGCTCCGTCGTAATCGGTTGTGGTATGGCCGAGACTGACACGCACTCCCGCTTCGGCGAACTGGCGCATGGCGGTTTCCGCGTGCTCCAGTTCCGGAGCGAGAGTCACAACGCGGACACAGCCCGTACTGATGGCCTCGCTGACCCTGTCAGGGCTTGGCGTAATATTGAAGGGCGGCTGTGCGCCGAGCTTGTGGGGACTGACGAACGGCCCTTCGAGATGGGCGCCATGAATCCGTGGCCCTTTGTCGATCCCGGCCCTGCACACTTCGGCCACGGCATGAAGGGCATTCATCACGTCCCCCCATGGCGCCGTGATGGTGGTGGGGAGGATCGTGGTCGTGCCATGCGCCATGTGAAAGCGCGAGAGCGTCCGGATGGCGTCGGCACCGTCCATCGTATCGGCACCGTCGCCACCATGCACATGGCCATCCACGAAACCGGGCAGAATATAGCGGTTCGGCGCCGCCGCGACGGAATCGATGGCGCGGATATGGGTATCAAAAGTGATGCGGCCGGGAAGGACCCGGTCGGGAAGGACGAGATTGCCGTCGAGATAGTGTGTCATTGGGTCCGATCCAGAGGAAGAAGGCCGGTCTGCCCATAACGACGGGCATAGAAAAGGATCGCAAGATAGGACGGAATGACCAGCAGTGCGAACATGGCCTGAAAACCCACGAAAGGCTTCAGGGCGACATAGATCTGCGGTACGATCGCCCCGCCGCTATAGCCCATGACGATCAGCGCCGAGGCCAGGGGAGTCCAGGGGCCGGCGCCGCGGATGGCAATCGGAAAGATCGTCGGCATCATCATGGCATTGGCGGCGCCGAGCAGCGCGACACAGCCCACCGAGACATATCCGCCGGTCATGAAAGCCATGAGAGTGAGCCCGATGCCGCCGATGCAGGACAGTTCGAGGAAGCGTTCCTGCGTGATGATGCGCGGAACGATGACAAACCCGAGCAGATAGCCGAACAGCATGGCGGCAAGGGTGAGCGACGTGAAGAATTTCGTCTGGCTCAGGGGCAGTCCAAACTGCTGCCCGTAGGTGCCGATGGCATCTCCGGCCATGACCTCGACGCCCACGTAAAGGAACATGGTCAGGATGCCGAAAACCAGATGCGGACGGAAGATCCGGGTGCCGCTCTCCGGAAGGCCGGGGATGGGGGGGGCCTGAAGGTTCGGCAAGGGACAGAACGCCACGCCGACGGATGCCATGAGCAGGAGGACGGCCATGCCCATATAGGGGGCATAAATGGCCTGGACAAAGGCATTGAGAACGGCGTTGCGGGTCGCGGCATCTGGCGCGGACTGTACGCTCTGGGCGACATGGTCGATGTCCCCCATCACAACGGTTGCCAGGACAATCGGTGCGAGGATGCCCGCACATTTGTTGCAGACACCCATGATGGCGATCCGCTGTGCAGCGCGATCCGGCGGCCCGAGAAGGCTGACGAGCGGATTGATGACGACCTGCATCAGCGAAAGCCCGGCCCCCAGGATCAGCAGTCCCGTCAGGGCGCCCCCATAGAGACGCATGGACACAAACTGTCCGAACACGGCTACGCCAAGCGCGCAGAGCAGAAGCGCGCCCGAAAGGCCCCGACGCAGACCGAGGCTGCGCGCCAGAAAGGATGCCGGGATCGAGAAAATGAAATACGACACGTAAAAAACGAGCGGCACCATGAAGGCGGCAACATCTCCGAGCGAGAAGGCAACCCGCACGAAGGAAATGAGTGGCCCGTTCAGCCACGTCACGAACCCCATCAGGAAAAAGATGGCCGCAGCAACGCCCAGCGGCCCCGGCCCATAAGGGGCTGTCAGCGTGCCTGAGGAAGTGGAAGCCTGAAAGCGTGCCATGTCAGGAGGTTTCCATGAGCCGGTGGCCCGGGACGATGAAAAGAAACGGGAAAAAGCCGCAGAACCGGCATACGCACATCTCAGTTGCCAAGGCCCGCATGCTCTAGCGTGGCAGCAAGCCTGTCAATCCAGTCCGCATCCACAGACCAGCCGGCCAGTCTGGCCGCCGAGAGCAGCCCCCCGCCGATGGGGGGAAGGCGCGGCGCAACGGGGGTGCCGCAACTTTCTGAAATGGCTTCGCGCAGGAAGCAGCTCTGAAGGGTTCCGCCCGCATAGCTCCAGGGCAGTTCGGGGCGGCTCAGCTTACGGCGGGCTGTCTGAATATGGGCGGCGAGCTGCGTTGCGGCTTCACGCATCATGCGGATAGCGGCCGGGCAGTCCTGCTCTGCCAGCCGGGCGACAATCCGCGCCAGGGCGGCGACGGCGGAGCGTTCATGCGTCAGGTTGCCGTACCACTCCAGCAGGGCCGGACCGCAGCGCGTGAGGTCGGACGGAAGGTCCAGCGCTTTCTGGAAGGGTTCCAGAAAGGCAATATCCTGCGTGTTGCGGCCATCCAGCAATTCTGTCACCAGACCAAGGGCTTTTCGGCCGATCCAGAAGGCGCTCCCCTCGTCTCCGAACAGCGAACCCCAGCCACCCACCCGGCAATGATGGCCCTGTCCGTCCGTCGCCCAGGCCATGGAGCCGGTTCCCGAAAGCAGCAGCACACCCTTCTGCCCCGCAAAGGCCGCCGTGCAGGCCATGTCCACATCGTTGGTCAGGGACAGCGGGATGTTTGGCAGGGAAGCGCTGATCAGGGCGCGTTGGCGCTGGTTGAGCGTCGAGCTTTCACCGAAACCCGCGAGACCCAGGCCGGCAGCGCGGGTTTCAGGGGGGAGGCGCGCAAACAGGCCCGAGAGGGTTTCACGCCACAGCGGCTGGTCGAATGGATTGGAACCTCCGGCACGACCGATATCGGCAATCGCTCCATCCTGCCGCAGAACGACCAGAAGGGTTTTGCTGCCGCCCCCATCCATCGCTGCAACAAAAGACTGACTCATGGAATATCCTCGCAGATCACCGCTCGAAGACATCAGTATAGACGGTCACCAGGCTTCAGAGGAGCACTACGGGCCAGATTGTTAAAGAGACAAAATAGTGTCGATATCGGAAAAATTTATGGCCCACCGCTGCCCTGGAGGCTGCCCCTCACCGATTTTTTCATACCGGGTGGGCCGGAACTGCTTCAGTGGGCGATCGTCACGACTTTGGTGAGATGACGGGGTGTCAGCGTATCCAGCCCTCTGGAGCGGGCCACATATTCACCCAGCAACTGAAGCACCGGCAGAACCATCAGCGGACGGACATCCGCGCTTTCTCCGATGGAAAGCGAGACCGTACCAGGCCCACCAAGGCCCAGAACCTGCGCGCCCTTCGCCATCAGATCCGCGGCGAGAATACTCTCTTCTTCCAGCGTATCCGGGTGATAGAGAAAGACGACGAGTGAACTCTCATCAATCAGACTGATCGGGCCATGACGGTATTCCAGCGGATGATGGGCTTCCGTCTGGCTCAGGCTCATTTCCTGTAGTTTCAGGGCCCCTTCCCGAGCAATACCGTAAAGCGTTCCCGCTCCCAGAAACACGAAATGGGAACGTCCTTCGATCAGCGACCTGAGGTGGGGATCGGCTTCGGTGAGCAGGGCTTCGGCGGCAGCCACGGTCTGTGTCGCAACAGGAATGCCAGCATAGCGCAGTCCCATCAGGAGCATCAGACTTGCCGAAGCAATCATGACAATTCCTTCTTCGGAATGGGTCTCGGCCACAACGGTTTTATCGGCATTCCGCTCGAGGCTCGTGCTTTCGGCACAGGTAAAAGCTGTGACATACAGGCCATTGTTGCGGCTCTCCACCGCGGCAGCGACAGTCTCAGTAGATTCTCCGCTCCGGGAAAGCGCCAGAATATTCGGGCGGATGCGGGGCGGGACATAATCCTGTGGACGACACGTCCATTCATTGCCCGCTACTGCGCGCGAGAATACATCGTGAGCATTGAGGCTGGCCGCAATGGAATCTGCAATATGAAAAGACGTGCCACACCCGACGACAACCGTAACAATTCTCGGATCAGCTTTGACGCCCCGCATGTCCAGCTTGTTCCAGAGAAAAAACTGTTCGCGGATGCCGCGTTCGGTCGCATTCATGAGCAATGGTCTTTCAGAAAGAAGGCACAGAGCAGCAGACCTGCTTCGCAGAGGGATATCCAGGCCGCTGTGAGGCACGGGAAATCCGAAAGCAGTGGGGCTTTTTCAGGAGAGGAGGCTCTGTGTCATCTATAAAAAACGGCAATACGATCATGTCAACTCATATTCATGATTGAAAATAACGTATTTCGATCATTCTTTGTTTGCTTTTCGAATGAAAGAGGATGTGTGCTTGCCGACCGTACCCCGCAGAGACGTGAGGCAACACTTGCCTGTTTGGGCTGTTGAACACGGCGGAAGTGTTTTCCGCGGAAAGCACCAGAACCTATTTCGGAGTGCTGTTTCATGCCTGATCATATTCTTCCACAGTCCCAGGATCATCAACCAGGGCTCGAGGGCCGGATGCAGCCCAGGGCCATTCATATCCGGCCTGATTATCGCGGAAGCGGTAAGCTTGAGGGAAAGAAGGCCCTGATCAGCGGTGGCGATAGCGGGATCGGACGTGCTGCGGCCATTCATTTTGCCCGTGAAGGTGCGGATGTGGCAATCCTCTACCTGGAGGAACATGAGGATGCACAGGAGACTGTTCGTCTTATTGAGAAGGAAGGGCGCAAGGGGCTGGCCATTGCCGGTGATGTCTCGTCCAGTCAGGTCTGCAATGATGCCGTGGCCCGCACTGTGGATGAACTGGGTGGTCTCGACATCCTCGTGAACAATGCCGGTGTGCAGATTGTCGAAGAAGACATTGAAGCCATCTCTGATGAAGAATGGCAGCGCCATATGGACACCAATATCAACGGTTATTTCTATCTTGTCCGGGCGGCGCTTGCGCATCTGAAGAAGGGGAGCGCCATCGTCAACACGTCGTCCATCAATGCGTTTGCGGGGAACAAGGCGCTTCTGGCCTATTCCACGACCAAGGCGGCGGAGATGGGGATGACGCGGTCTCTTGCGCTTCAGCTGGTGTCGAAGGGGATCCGGGTGAATGCCGTGGCGCCGGGGCCGGTCTGGACGCCGCTTCAGCCAGCGAGCTGGGGTGTCGTTGATCCGCAATCCGTGGCCGATCTGGGTAAGGATACGCCAATGGGGCGCTGTGGGGATCCGGCTGAGCTTGGTCCGGCCTATGTCTATCTGGCGAGCGAGGACGCGTCCTTCGTGACGGGCCAGACGCTGCATGTGAATGGCGGCATGATTATCAACGGCTGAGGACACCTTTTTTGCGGCTGTTCCGCACATCCCGATTTCACCCACGCCCTTTGACCCCGAGCGGGCTGACTTCCCGGTCTTTTTCCTCGACGAAAAGGACGTCCATGTCCGGAATATCGGCATGAGCCGGAATGTGATACTCGGCGAAATTGCGGTTTATGAAGCGGCCGACACGTTCGTCCATCAGGGATTCTTCGTGTAATGCCTGTTGCCATGACCATGGCACCGCGGACCTGACTGGCTGCGGTCTTGGGGTTCATGATGCGACCGGCGGCGACGGCATTGACCAGCCGTGTTACGCGGACGAGGCCGAGTTCCTCATCCACGCGGACCTCGCAGAAAACCGCGCTGTGGGTGAAGCGGGCTTTTCTCATCTGGCTGATGGTGCCGCGCTGGCCCGGCTTTGCGGTTTCCTCGACTTCGAGCCTGCCCTGCTCCGTCAGGGACAGTCTGAGATTTTCGTCTGCGTCCTTATCCTGAAGAAATCCGTCCTGTAGCATTGTGGTATTGTTAGATAGCCCTTCCGTCAGCCAGGCGGAGATGTTTCCGCTTTTGCCCAGCGTCTTGAACAGCTTTTCGCGCAGGCTCTGGCATGCAAACCAGACGGCGGCACCTGCGGAGGCGGCTGTCCATGAGCTGCCTTCCGTCGGGCATTCGGGAAGGGTTGAGTCGCCCAGTTCAATATCGATCATCTCAATGGGGATGCCGAAGGCTTCCGAGGCGCTCTGGGCCAGGATCGTGTAGGTTCCAGTTCCGATGTCGGAGGCCGCAGTTGCGATGTGCAGGCGAAAGGCCAGCGGGTCCATGTTGCAGGCATAGGCCATTTCATCGACGGCTATTTCAAAGAGATTGACGCCCGTGGCGGCTCCGGGAGCACGCATGTCGCTGGAAGTGTAGGTGTCACGCGGGGCGACTTTGTAATCAGCCGTGGCGTTGGGGCATTTGTAGTTGATCAGGCCCCAGATCACGAGATTTTCCATGTTGTGTTCAAAGCGCGACGTGTCCATCACGCCATCGACAATCATGGACTGCAACGTACCGTCCGGCTGGGCGCCGAGTGCGATGTCCATGACGGCTTCCGGACGGAAGACATGGGTGAACATCTGCTGACGTGTCAGGGTGATCCGAACCGAGCGCTTCAGCATTTTTGCGCCCAGCGCTGCGAGAAAGACGTTGTGCTGGGCGCGCAGGCCGGAGCCGAATGCTCCACCGACATAGGGATTGCGCACGCGGACCTGATCTTTGGAAAGAGACAGGGCGCTGCTCAGATAGGCCTATAAGGCCTGCGGGCCCTGTGTCTTGTCCCAGACCGTGAAAGTGCCGTCATCCTCGGCAATGACGATGGTTGCGTGCATCTCCATAGGATTGTGATGCTCAGGGGCGAGGTGATAGCGCCCTTCGATCTTGATCGGGCTGAGGGCATAGGCCTCGGCAGCGTTTCCGCGCGATTTGGGCGGTACGTAATTGCTGCGGGTTTTGCCCAGCATGTATTTCTGGTGCAGGGACGCTAAATTTCTTCATTTTTACCGGGACGACTGTAGATAATGAGAATATCCAGAGCCTGTCTCTGTCGCAGGGATCGGCAGATATTTCGGCACCACTCTATAATGCCGTAGGCGCTCAGTTGAGCGAGACACTGCGCGATCCGTCCCACAAGGCCGGTGATCTTCTGAACCTTGCCTATGGCTCCTATGCGCTGAACCGGAAGCCCGTATCGACAGTGGGGCTATCGGCCACAGCGGCACCCGCAGTTTCGTGTCGTTTTCCTATGAGGGCGCTGACAACTGGCGCGGGTCGGGCCGGACCACACGATATCATGTGGATGGCAAGGCTCTGAAGGAATGGGGACAGGGCAACCGGGCCTCGTTCATCCTCTCCTACAACAGTTCAACGGGATATTATCTGAAGACCCCTTCGATGGCACAATGGAATGCGCTGGGAACGAAGGCCAACTATGCGGCCAGCTTCAAAACTGGTGGGGCATCTTATTACAAATTCGAGGAAAATCAGCGCAATTCACTTATTCTGGGTGCGCCGGTTCATCTGCATCTCACCCAGACCCTGACGGCCGACATCACCCCCTGTTGTGACTATTTCTGGGGTTATGGAGATGGGGGAACCACGCTGCCAACAAGCTATAGCTATGTTGGTAACCAATATACCGGTCCGCTTCAGGTCCCGCAGAGCGGATCGTCCATCATCGGAGCGGCGATTGATACGTTTACTGAACGGAATTCGGGCCTTAACAGCGCTATCCACTGGAAGACGAAGCAGACGGGAACGGCAACATTGCCTCCATGACCGGTTGTTATTCCATTCTGACGCAGGCCGGTATTCCGCTTTCACGGTACAACATCAATTTCGTCCAGCAGACAAATGCTCTTTTCATTAACGATACGTTCAAGGCGCTGAATGATCGTCTGACCATCGAGGCGGGCTTCAAGGAAGCCATGGTCTCACGGATGTCCACTCAGCTCATTCGGGGTGCGAATTACAAGTCGACTGTCAATTATGCGGAGCCGCTGCCGCAATTTGCCGCCAGTTACCGCATCACGCCTCACGACCAGATCTACATCAATGGATCAACAGGCTTCAGGGCACCGTCCTCAATTCTGACGATGGCAGACTATTTCAGCACCTCCACGGGCAAGATCGCGCATAGCCGCGCCAGCAATCTTTCGCCTGAATATTCAATTGGCGAGGAAATCGGATATCGTCATACTGGCCTCGTTAACATTTCGGCAGCGTTGTTCAACTATAATCTGACCAATCGTTAGCTCAACTCTACCGTCTATCTCAACGGTGCGGCAACAACGGCATCCATCAATGCGGGCGGTCAGACGTCCCGGGGGGGGGGGGCGGAGCTAGAGCCAGGTTCTGTTGACAAAAGATGGTAGCCACAACTTGGCTGCGGCGAGGTTGAGAAAGGCGCGGAACGATTTTCTCGTCTGGTCATAGCGGGTTGCGATACGGCGAAACTGCTTCAGCGTGTTGAACATCCGCTCGATACGGTTGCGAT
>NZ_JABCQB010000020.1:0-17645 GCF_015244525.1 Gluconobacter sp. R75690
CTGCGGGCCGCAAGACGCTCAATCTGTCGAAACAGGCTCGTGCCGCCTGATCGTTCCTTTATTGTTCATGCCAAACGTTGTTTAGCGTACCATCCACACGATGGCCTCTGAATGACAAGGCGGTTTTGTCGTATCGGGCTGCAATAACGTCGCGCACCGGCGCCGCCGTGGCCACGCGGACAGCTTCGGTGCGGCTGTTGTTGGTGCGTGGGACCCCGTTCGTGACGGTACGGATGCCCAGTTTGAGGTAAGAGCCTTTGTCGGAGACGGACAGGGGTGGGAGGATCCGGTGACCGGAAGTCTCAATGCCGGGATCGCTCAATGGCTGATCGAAAGCGGAATCGCACCGGCGCAGTATGTGGCCAGTCAGGGCGCCGCATTACTAAGAGCTGGGCAGGTCTTCGTGGATAAGGTCGGTGACGATATCTGGATCGGCGGAAACGTCGTCCCCCGCATTTCCGGAACGATCATTTTATAGATTTTCGAAACGAACGGACGGCCTGCTTACTGTGACAGGGAAATCGAAAAGGAAGCATTCCCCGTTTCGGGTTCTTACCCGATCAGTAGACGAACTCGCTCGCGTAACGCTTCAAGTTCGCTTTCAGAGACCCGGCCTTTATGCTTTGCCCGTCTGGCATGCCAGTCAAGACTGCGAACCTGATCAGAGAGAACGACGCTTGTTGGTTCTCCCGTCAGGGGTACCTCAAAAGGATACCCTTTGACTTTTGTTGTTGTCGGGCAACAGACGATCATCCCAGATTTTTTGTTATAACTAGCGGGAGACAGTACGACAGCCGGGCGATGTCCGGCTTGTTCACGTCCTGCCTGAGGATCAAACTCCAGCCAGACAATGTCTCCGCAGTCTGGCACCCACGCCGACACTTACCAAATCTCTCCACCGACTCCAGATCCAAAACTCACTTCACCATGGCGGTTATCATCCGTGATCGCAGCGGTCAGGGCTTCCAGAGAAAGGGTAGCAGGTCGAACCGGCTGAATGACGATGCGTCCATCTTCTTCCCGGACATCAACGGCTTGATTAACATGCAGGTGAGCCGCTTCAAGGATATTGGCCGGTAAACGAATGGCGGCGCTGTTTCCCCATTTCCGAACGGTTCCAAGCATTGAATCCCTCCTGCATGTATCTACATTGTAGCTACCATATCAGCAATCTCCGCCGCAAGCCAAAAATGGCCAAATTTCCGCTTTTAGCGAATCGGACCTATGAAGCGGACAGTCTGAAATCCCCCCATTGCGGTCAAAGCGCATTATTTTTGCAGCATCATTTCCGCCATTCCATCCAGCCTTGCCTTATGCCGTTCCCAGTCTGGCATGACACGTTCCATAAGTCCCCAGAATGCCGGGCCATGATTGTGCTCCTTCAGATGACACAGTTCATGCAGGATGACGTAATCAATGCAGTCACGCGGGGCTTTGATCAGATGCGGGTTCAGCGTGATAGTGCCGCCCGGTGAGCAATTGCCCCATTGTGTCTGCATCACCTGAAGCTTCAGAACTGGAGGTGTTCTGACCCACAGCGTTGTGGGAAGGAGAGCGTCCAGGCGGTTTCGAAACACCTCCTGCGCCCGCGTAAAATACCAGAGTTCCAGCAGCTTCTGAATCCGTAAGGCATTGCGGTCCTGCACGGACACCTCCAGCCGTCCGCGCAACATCCGCACGGTCTCTGGCGCATCAGGCTGATGATGCACCTTCAGAAGATGCCGCCGCCCCAGATAGAAGTGGCTTTCCCCGCTGACATACGCGCGCGGCGTTGCATGTTCCCGCACCGCCCGGAAATCGCGCAGTTTCTGCCAGATCCAGCGGGTTTTCTGGTGTAGCGCCTTCTCCAGATCCGCATCGGATGTGCCTTCAGGGATGACAGCCTCAACACGCAGGTCCGGATGCACCCTGATCCGCAGCGTCGTGCCAGGACGTGCACGGGGCAGCAGTTCTACCCGGATCTGCTCACCGCCATAGGTCAGAACGCGAGAAGGGGTTTCTTCCATGCTCAGCCACGCAACGGATCAGCAGGTCCGGCCCGCATGATCTGGATGACCTGCTCGATAATCTCCTGCGCCTTGTCCACACCAAAGCCCGCTTTCTGGCCCGTGCTGAACAGAAGGGGCAGCAGTTCCTTGCGCACCGCTTTTTCCATATCCGGACGGCTGAGCGAATTTTCCCGCACAGCCTTGTCCACGACTGTGTCAATCTGGAACGCCAGATCAATCCAGCGCTGGTTTTCCTCATCCGTCTGCTTATGGTTGAAGATGGCAGCCAGTGTTTTGAGGAACACGCCATAATAGGCCTGCGCGTGGCGATGGCCGTCAAAAACAGAGGGGATGTTCTCCAGCTTGCGGTTGGCTACCTGTTGCTCAAACTCCTGGAACAGCATGAACTGCTTGAGCGGATGGTCGAACAGGCTTTCCGCTTCCGCGATGACCTTGCGCAGCAGGGCCGAAAACGCTTCCTTCGCATAAGGGTCATCCTGCATCTCGTGGTCGATCATCTTCGTCACACGGGTGCGGATCAGATCGGTCTCATTACGGGTCTTTTCTTCGCTCCAGGTCTCTGGTTCGTTGTCTTCGGGCTTCTGGCCCATCTTGCCGACCGCATAGAGCCCTTCAGACTCATGCACTTTCACTCCCGCCACATGCCGGTCCAGCAGCTTTTTGACCTGTTCGGCATACTGGTCAAAATCGACTTTTTCACCGGTATCCTGCATCACCATCTGGCGCAGACTGGTCAGTTGCTTCAGCGTTTCCTTGTAGGTGGCGCGGTCCTTTTCCGTAAAGCTGGTGTCTTCAAAGAACGCCACGGATTGCAGGGCTACTTTCAGGCAGGCGGCAAACTTCGTCAGCGCCTCATAGAAATCATCCCGACGCTTGAGGTTCACGTCCACCATCTGGCCGTGCTCTTCCACCATGCGGGGCATGAGCACGGCACGCAGCTGCTGGAGGTCACTCCTGTTCTTCACGCCGTCAAAAATAGCCCAGAGCGCTTTGTACAAGGCCGGGAGTTCGCGGTATTCCGTGCTCATCTGGCTATACAGACCGGCAATGTCCTTGGGGTCATACCCGCCAACATTTTCGGCCGCCAGTTCGTCATAGCGGGCAAGTGTGGTGTCCAGCTCCGCCAGAATGCCGCGATAGTCGATCAGCAGGCCGTGCTTCTTCTGGTCATGCAGCCGGTTCACGCGGGCAATGGCCTGAAGCAGATTGTGCTGTTTCAGCGGCTTGTCGATATACAGCACCGCATTCTTTGGTTCATCAAAGCCGGTCAGCAGCTTGTCGACCACGATGATCAACCTGAGGTCCGGGTCCTTCTCGAAGCGCTCGATAACCCCGCGTGTGTAGTCATCCTCGCTCTGGCTGCCGACATTGTTCTTCCACCAGTCCTGAATTTCGGGCTGCCTGCGTTCATCCACTTCCGTATGGCCCTCGCGCGTATCGGGCGGGCTCATGACGATGGCGCTCTCGAACAGACCAACCTCGTCCAGATATCGTTTATAGCGGATGGCGGAGAGCTTGCTGTCACAGGCCAGCATGCCCTTGAGGTCCATGTCGATATTGTTGTCAAAATGTGTGGCCAGATCCATGGCAATCAGCCGGATGCGGTCATCCGCCTTATACACCTGATTGGCGCGGGCAAAACGCTTCTTGAGGTCCGTGACCTGCTCCTCGGTCAGCCCCTGCGTGATGCGTTCGAACCAGGCATCAATGGCCTCATCATTCACGTTCAGATCGGGCTTGCGTTCTTCATAGAGCAGGGGTGTCACGGTTCCATCCGAGACAGCCTGCTGCATGGTGTAGGAGTGGATGATCCTGCCAAAACGGTTGGTGGTCTCACTCCCTTTGAGCAGCGGTGTGCCGGTAAAGGCGATGAAGGCGGCGTTGGGCAGGGCGTGCTTCATGCGGGCATGGTTCTCACCGCCCTGACTGCGATGGCCTTCATCCACCAGCACGATGATGTCCGCGCTGTCATTATGGCATTCGGGCAGAGCGGTGGCGGTGTGGAACTTGTTGATGAGCGAGAAGATGATCCGTTCCTGCCCATGCCCGATTTGCTGCGCCAGACGGCGGCCTGAGGTCGCGAGCGCCTCTTCCTTGTCCTTCTTGTCCGCCAGTTCGCCACCGGTGGAGAAGGTGGTGCTCAACTGGCGTTCCAGATCCTTGCGGTCCGTCACCACCAAGATACGGCATTGCTTGAGGTCGTCATCCAGAATGAGGGCGCGGCTGAGGAACACCATGGTGAAGGACTTGCCGGACCCGGTGGTGTGCCAGACCACGCCGCCCTCACGCCCGCCATCACTGCGGCGGGACTTGATGCGTTCCAGCAGGCGCTTGATGCCGAAAACCTGCTGATAGCGGGCGACGATCTTGCCTGCCTTGCGGTCGACCAGCGTGAAGAACCGCGCCATGTCCAGCAGGCGATCGGGCGAGAGCAGGCCGATCAGCAGCCGGTCCTGATCCGTGACATGCAGCGGGCGGGAGGCCCAGTCCTCGAACCATATCCGGGCCGGGGGCTTTCGATCGGCAAACAGCGCGTCTTTTTGCGCACCCGAAAGCGGCGTGTTCTTGAGCGTCTCCATCCGGCTTTCAGGAATGTCCTCTTCCTTCCAGCTTGCCCAGAACTTTTTGGGCGTGCCGCAGGTGCCATAGCGCCCGTCATGCCCGGTGATGGAGAGCAGAAGCTGGCTGTAGGCAAAAAGCTGCGGGATTTCACCCTTGCTCTGGTTGCGAATACTCTGGGAAATGCCAGCGTCCACCGTTGGGCCTTTGCCCGGCTGACCATCGGGGCGCTTGGCCTCGATCACGGCCAGCGGAATCCCGTTGACGAAGCACACGATGTCCGGCCTGCGGGTCTGTGTCAGATCCGTGCGCAGAACGCTGTATTCCTCGGTGAAGGTAAAGCTGTTGTTGTCCGGGTTCTGCCAGTCGATGAGCGGAATGGTGGGTCTGGCCTTGTGTCCATTGATGCGTTCATGTGCAACGATGCCGAACAGCAGATGCGTGGTCATTTTGTCATTGGCGTCGCGCAGGCCGGACACGAAATCCGGATGCGTGACGTGTGACACCAGCGCATCAATGGCCTGATCAGACAGACTGTGCTCCTGCCCTTCAAACGTAAAGCGCCTCTTTTTCAATTCTGCCCGCAGGATTGTGTCCAGCACCACGGCACTCTGCTTGCCGCCCCGCAAAGCCAGCGCCTCGGATGGAGGCAGAAACCGCCAGTCGAGAGTGCTGAGCAGCGCCAGTGCCGGAAGCTTGGCACTGTATTCTTCCTGAAATTTCGGGACGGAAACCATGATGTTCAAATATCCTGTGGACTGAAATGATTTAATCGACCGTCACGCGGCGCTTGCCGGTGAGAAGCTGTTGCATCAGAGCTTTCTTCTCCTGACGTAGGCGCGAGAGGTCGGATTCAAGCGCTGTGATTTCTTCGTCTGCTGTTGTTAGGACAGTAGCGATGGCTTGTTGTTCGGGGAGTAGGGGCGCGCTGATGTGTATTTTGCCGAAGTCTTTTTTAGATATTTCGGCAAATGTTGACCCAGAGGCCAGGCGCTGTATTTCATGCTTCTGAGTGCACAGAAAGTAATAGACAAACTCGGGAAGGAATAATTTATTAAATACGATATTTTTGAAGCCTTGATTAGTTGTAATGGGTTTCTTGGCAATCGCCATATAACCAATCGTGGCGCGTGTACAAACAAGCAAGGAGCCTACTGGTAACAAAATGGTTGAGCTGTCTTTAATTCCCGTCTGTGTTATTTTTCGCTTTGTATCATCAACGTATTTCCCTCTTAACGATGTGACATCGGTAGGCGTGAGCCAAAGCACATCTCCATCCCAATAAGCGGGCACTGTGGTATCGGGTGTGCCGCCAGAGACAATTTTTCCGGTCTTTTCTAAAGAGACTTTCTCCCACTCCCCCGTGAACCCCGGCAGGCGTTTTTTGCCTGTGAGGAGTTGCTGCATGAGGGCTTTTTTCTGCTGCTGGCTGTTGGCCAGAAGCTTCTCCGTCCCCTCAATCGCACGATCCCACGTCGAGAGGATCGCCGCGATCTTCTTCTGTTCGGGAAGAGGGGGGAGATTGATAATAATTTCTCCACAATCAGGGACGCGCATATGAGCGACAGTCCCTCCATTACTAAGATCATCAATCTGCTTTTTGCAAAATGGACTTTCCAGTGAATAAAATAAGAATAAGTTACTACTTTTTTTAGGATTGGCACGATACATCATTGTGCGCTGCCCTAGAAAAACTCCTTGCGCATCTTTGAGTATTCCTGCCTCCCCAACGGGGGCTTCGCGAGTAAAAATTAAGTCTCCAGTTTGAGGCGTACCGCGTTTGGTCCATTGCGTGTAGGTATCTTGGGTAACGTACCGGACATCCTGTGTATCAACACGCCCATTGCGAACATTTGTTGTCCGTATCATGCGATAAGGAGTAACAAAGTCTACTACTGGGGCAGTTTTATTGACGCAGTCGATGATGTCGCTGCAAGCATCTTTTATCGGAAGACGTTCCCACCCCTCAGGAAGCATAACCCAACTCCTTCAGATAAGCGTCCATCTGGGCTTCCAGCTTCGCCAGTTCCGCCTTGATCTCCGCCCGTTCGGCCCGAACAGCGTTCAGGTCGATTTCTTCTTCTTCTTCAAACGTATCGACATAACGCGGAATGTTCAGGTTGTAGTCGTTCTCCCTGATCTCGTCTGGCGTGGCGAGATGGGCGTATTTGTCCACGTCCTTGCGGGCGCGGTAGGTGTCCACAATCTTCGAGATGTTCTCTTCGGTCAGCACGTTCTGGTTCTTGCCCGCCTTGAACTCCCGGCTGGCATCAATGAACAGCACATCCTTCGTCTTGCGGTCCTTGCGGAAGATCAGAATGGCCGCCGGGATCCCGGTGCCGAAGAACAGCTTTTCGGGTAGGCCGATCACGGCATCCAGCAGGTTTTCCTCAATCAGCTTCTGGCGGATCCTGCCTTCCGAACTGCCCCGGAACAGCACGCCATGCGGCACGACCACGCCCATGCGCCCGGTGCGGTCTTTCAGGGTGCTGATCATGTGCAGAATAAAGGCGTAATCGCCCTTAGTCTTGGGCGGCACACCACGGGCAAAGCGATGATGCACGTCTTGCTCAGCCTCGTCATGGCCCCATTTATCGAGACTGAAAGGCGGGTTGGCCGTCACCACGTCAAAGCGCATCAGGTGGTTCCTGTCATCCAACAGCTTGGGGTTGCGGATGGTGTCGCCCCATTCAATGCGGTGGTTGTCCTCGCCGTGCAGGAACATGTTCATCTTGGCAAAGGACCATGTGGAGCCAATGGCTTCCTGCCCATACAGGGCGTAGTCCTTGCTGCCCTTGTGGTTCTGCGTCACCTGCTTGCCACACTTCATGAGCAGGGAGGCCGAGCCACAGGCCGGGTCACAGATGCTCTCACCCGGCTGAGGGCTTAAAATACGGGCCAGCAGTTCACTGACTTCCGGCGGGGTATAGAACTCGCCTGCTTTTTGCCCACCACTGGCAGCAAAATTTTTGATCAGGAATTCATAGCCGTTGCCAATCACATCCAGATTGCCAACGCGGGAGGGGCGCAGGTTCAGGTCCGGTTTGGCAAAATCTTCCAGCAGATGCCGCAGAATGGTGTTCTTCTGCTTTTCATCTCCCAGCTTGTCAGAATTGAAGCTGATGTCCTGGAAGACGCTCTTGCCTGCGTCCTTCAGCTTGGTGCCGTTGGCTTCCTCGATGGCGTGCAGGGCCTTGTCAATCCGCTCACCATTGCCGGGGGCGTTGCGCTCTTTGTAGAGCGTATAGAAATCAGCACCTTTTGGCAGAACAAAGCGTTCCTGCGCCATCATGGCTTCAATCAGTTCGGGATTGTCGCCATATTCCTTTTTGTAAGTGTCATAATGATCCTGCCACACATCGGAGATGTATTTCAGGAATAGCATGGTCAGCACGTAATCCCGGTAAGTGTCGGGGCTGACAGTGCCACGGAAGGTGTCACAGGCGTTCCAGAGCGCCTTGTTGATGGTATCTTGTGAAATCTGCTCGGTCACGAAATTGGGTCCTGTTTCAAAACGTAAGGGAGTGTCAGTCCGCCAGAAGGTCTCTGGCAAGTCCGGTCATGATCTGGTGGTTGGTCTGGCGAAGGCGTTGCAGAAGCTCTTCCTCACGCTGTATGGCGTTGGCCAGACCCACAATCTGTTCCTGTCGAGGCAGAGAAGGCAGCACGACAGGCGTGGCCTCCAGCACTGGCCGGGCAATGTTGCGCACGAGCGTGGAACTCTGAGCGTTCTGCTCCAGATGCCGCTGTGCTGGCTCCTGATTGAGCCACCATGCCAGATAAGCAGGCAGCACATCCGGATGCATCACGCGCAGAAGAAAGAAGTGCGGAGCGGCGACGGCCTGAAGGCTGCCAATGCTCTCATCGATCAGAACTGCCTGTGACACATTGCCACGGGCAGGGAAGAGAATATCGCCCGGACGCAGCCAGTCTGGCTCACGCCGTCCGGCCACTTCGGTGCGCACGCAAGACGTCCAGTCCACGCCGGAAGGTGAGGTGTCACGCATCTGCACGACAACCGTCTCGGCCCCTTCGATTGGCTCGATTTTCCCTCGGAACGGGTGACCTGCTGCGACTGTTGCGATATCTGAGAGATTCGATTTATATGCGCGAACGTGCTTCATGCGATTATATAGGCGGCATAAATACGGCTCTGTCAACAATAAATATGCATGAATGACGTTCATGCAAAACGAAGGGCATCATTCAGCCCGGCTCTGGAACATGATACGCTGACAATCGCACCACATGTTATGCAAGGGAGTGGTTATGGTCGCCGATCATCTGAACGGACTGATCCGCTATCTCGGGCAGGATGACTGGAAAGAGTGTTTCGAGGAGGTTCTGGGCGACCATCTCGGTCCCGCTCTGGAAGCGGCCGATATGACCTTTGAAGACCTGGGCGAGGTCCTTGGTCCGGACGTCGCTATGACGCTCTGGGGGTGCGCGTTCGAGGACTTCCTTGGTCAGGACTGGGACGAGGGCCGGAATTTCGTCGAAGTCTATCTGAAGCGTCGGGGCTGGAAGGAGGGGTCGCGCAACAGCGCCTATATGCGGGCTCTCAAGGATTCCGTCATGAGCCTGTATGAGGTCTCCGATATCGTTCCGGGTCAGAGCCTGATGGCGCGGGATCTGCTGCGCGGTAGCAAACCCGTGCTGGTGCGTGAAGGCACGGCCACGAAGACACTCCGGCCATGGGACCGAATTGCCGCACGTCTGGTGCCGGAGGATGGTCATACAATTCTGGCTGGCGGTTTGCTGGCGCATTCACAGGATGCGTGTGAGGACCTTACCGAGCATCTCTATGATGTTCTGCGCCGTAAGCGGAGCAAGGCTGAATTCCCGACGGTCAGAACAGAGGTGCTGCATGATCTGGCGCCGATGTTCACACTGACCTGGCTGTTCCGCACCCTGGAGAACATGGCGGGGCTGAGAGAGCTGCCTGTCCTGTTCAATGGAGATGGGGAGGATCTGGTTTTCCACGATATCTGTTTTCCGCTCGCCAGGGGCGTGACCCAGAAAACGGTGGCGGAGGTCCTGGAGAAACTCTCTGGGCTGCGATCCGACGAGCGGTTGTTCTGGAACTGGTTGCGCATGCCGGAACAGAAAAAGGCCACATCGTCCCGTTCTTCGCATCAGGATGCACAGGCGCAGTTTCTGAGCAGTGAAATGGATGATGGCAGCATTGTGCTGGGAACGCTGGAACTGAAAGGGCGGAAACTCCGGCTGGAGGTCAATTCGAGGTCTCGTGCAGAGCAGGGGCAGGCGATGCTCAAAGAGGCATTGGGAAATCTTGTCGGGGCGCCGATAACCCAGATTATGACAGCTCAGCAGGCGATGGATGAACGGGGCAGGGAAGAGGGTTGTAAGACGCCAGACGTCCAGATCCCGCCAGGGGAAGAAGCCCGGATGCTCGCTGAGGTGCTTGAGCGTCACTACCGGAAGACGCTTGATGACGTTGTCCCGGCATTGGGAAACATGACACCCCGACAGGCAGTTCGTACGGCTACGGGTCGCAAGGCGGTGGCGGCATGGCTGAAACAGATTGAAAACACGACAGCCGGTCTGGGACGGGCGGAGGTGACATCATCGTTCAGTTTTGACTGGATGTGGAACGAACTCGGGATTGCAGGCTTGAGGAAATAGCTTGGTGTGTTTTCCTGTGGGGTGTCTGATTGCGGAGATTAAGATTGCATTCTGCGGTGATTAGCTGGCATATTCTCCGCAGAAAACGCGGGAAATATGGTGCGATACATCTATCAGCAAGCAGAATGGCCAGATTTTCGGTGGGACAAGGATGCTATTTCCCATGAGCTGGCCGCCGTGCGTCACCGGCAGGGGCGCCTCTTGGGGCGAATGGAAAGCCTCGGCTTCGATTTCAGGTCCGAAGCCGTGCTCCAGACCCTGACGGAAGATGTCATAAAGTCGAGCGAGATTGAGGGCGAAAACCTTGATCGCGAGCAGGTCCGATCTTCCATTGCCCGGAGACTGGGCATGGATATTGGTGCGCTGGCACCGGTGGATCGGGATGTCGAAGGCGTCGTGGAGATGATGCTGGATGCGACCAAGCATTATGCCGACCCGTTGACCGAAGAGAGACTGTTCGCCTGGCATGCGGCCTTGTTCCCGACAGGCCGAAACGGCATGTCACGCATTCTGGTCGGAGAGTGGCGTGATGACAGAACCGGCCCGATGCAGGTCGTGTCAGGCACTGTCGGACGGGAGAAGGTCCATTATGAGGCCCCGGCAGCCAGCAGGGTGCCCGCTGAGATGCAGGCCTTTCTTGACTGGTGCAACGCCGAGCAGGCACTGGACCCTGTGCTGAAGGCTGCCATCGCACATCTGTGGTTTGTCACCATTCATCCGTTTGAGGATGGAAACGGACGCATTGCGCGGGCCGTCGGCGACCTTATGCTGGCGCGCTCGGAACAGACAGACCAGCGTTTCTACAGCCTGTCAGCTCAGATCCGTCAGGAGCGGAAGGATTACTATGCCATTCTTGAGGCCACCCAAAAAGAGGATATGGACATCACGGCTTGGCTGCACTGGTTTCTGGGGACTCTGGATCGCGCCTTTGATCGTGCTGAACTGGTCCTGGGAAAAGTCATCCAGAAGGCCCGGTTCTGGGACAATCTGGCCGGGCAATCGATTAATAACCGGCAACGCCTTATGCTGAACCGTCTACTGGACGGGTTCGAGGGCAAGCTGACCTCATCCAAATGGGCGAAGTTGGCGAAGACGTCACCGGATACGGCTTTGCGGGATATTAATGGCCTTGTGGACTGCGGTATCCTCGTGAAGGAAGCAGCAGGTGGTAGAAGCACAAGCTACGAGTTGGTTTTTCCTGAGATGTAGGAGGGCGAGATGAGTGATGCTCGCTCATCGTGAAATCCGTCGGAATGGATAACTTGATGAATATATTGAATTATTAAGGTGTTGAAGGATCTCTAAAGTCGATTAACCAATCCACTCGCCAGTAGCAGTTTTCTTCGGTTGTGTGCCCCCGCAACCATACATATCCGTCTGAAAAGACAGAAGAAAAGCCACCCGATCGGGTGGCTTTTTTTGTGCCTAGAATCTCCCGCAGGAAACACATAGGAAACAGACGGAAAGGTACCGGGGCGCATTTTTGTCCACTTTCACAAATGCGTGATTGAAGAGCGGGGCACCCTATCGCCTGTTTCGGCGTATCATTCTAGGCTTGTCGAGTCAGGACAGCCCGCCCCCTGCTGTCCGTACCAGGAGACGCAGGATTACCCATGGCCGCAGATGAACTTACCGGACTGATCCGATATCTCGGTCAGGAGGACTGGCAGGACCGTTTTGGCGAAGTGCTTGGCGATCACATTGGTCCGGTGCTGGAAGCGGGCGACATCACCTTCGAGGATCTGGCAGAGATGATCGGTCCTGACGTCGCCATGACGTTATGGGGCTGCGCCTTCGAGGATTTTCTTGGGCAGGACTGGGACGATGGCCGGAACTTCGTGGACGTTTACCTCAAGCGTCGGGGCTGGAAGGAAGGGCCGCGCAACAGCGCCTATATGCGGGCGCTCAAAGCTTCGGTCATGAGCCTGTATGAAGTCTCGGACATCAGACCCGGCCAGAGCCTGATGGCGCGTGACCTGCTGCGGGGTGGTGATCCGGTAATGTTGCATGAAGGCACGGCCACCCGGACGCTCAGGCAGTGGGACCGCATTGCTGCGCGTCTCGTGTCATCCGATGGAAAGACCATTCTGGCAGGTGGGTTGCTCGCTTATTCGCGGGGTGCCTGTGAGGATCTGGCGACGAATCTTTACAAGGTGCTTCGAAAGCGGCAGGGCACGGCGGAGTTTCCGAAAGTCGATACGCAGACGCTGCGTGAGCTTGCGCCGATGTTCACGCTGACCTGGCTGTTCCGGACGCTGGAGGATATGGCGCGGCAGATGGATGGTCCCGCGCTGTTCAATGGAGACGGGGACGATCTGGTTCTGCATGAGGTTTGCTTTTCGCTGGCTAAGGGCGTGACGCAGAAGAAAGTCGCCGATGTGCTTGACGGGATCATGGCCCTGCGACCTGAAAACCGGTTATTCTGGAACTGGCTGAAAGAGCCGGCGAGTGGTCCCCTGCGCAAGGCTAGACGGGATGGAAACGGGCGGTTCCTGCGCACGGAGATGGATGATGGTGCGATCGTGTTGGGCACGCTGGAGCTGAATGGGCGGCAGTTGCGGCTGCAGGTGAACTCGAAAGAGCGTGCCGAACTTGGCCGTGCCTTGCTGCAGGCTGGTCTGGGTGATCTCGTGGGCACTCCACTCACGCAGATCATGACACCGGCGCAGGCAATGGAAGAGCGGGAGCATCACGGACGGGAAGCATCGCCAGCGCTGCAGATCCCGCCCGAGGAGGAAGCCCGGATTATCGGGCAGATGCTGGAGCGTCACTATCGGCAGGTGCTTGATGAGCCGGTTCCGGCGCTGGGGGATATGACGCCGCGTCAGGCCGTCAGGACAGTTTCAGGGCGTAAAAAGGTGGCGGCCTGGTTGAAGGGGATCGAAAACACTACCGCACGTGCCTCGGGTGGTCATGGAGCCATGGCCGCCTACAATTTTGGGTGGATGTGGAGCGAACTCGGACTCTCAGAACTAAGGAAATAGTCCGCTTACGCCTTCATGTCGGACATGTGCTCTCTAAGAGGGGGGCGGTATAGCGGACACAACTCGTCCACAGATGAACTATCAACGCGGGTCGTTTCCTGCATGATCGGTTTTGGTATGCCAGCCAAATGTAGCTGCCATTCGCAGAGACAGGTGTTCAACTGATGGGACCACGGATCAGCGCCAGCACAGAGAGGATGGCCTAGACAGGCAATGATTCCTCGGGCACTTTTCGAGCGTAATGGGGAGATGAGCAATATGAAATCGGAACGGCAACCATATACGCAGTGCGGTCGATCCGACAGCAACCCCGAAGCCTGAACAATGGCCTCTGTCCGTAGAGCCATTGTATTCCTAGATTGGGATACTGCCCGTCGAATTGCTCCCGCAGACCGCATCCAAGCTTCCGACCTCAAACGCGCCGCGCGGCAGATCGAACAGGTCTTTTCTGCCCTGCAAGAAATCGTTGCATCTCACCTGACAGATTTGGATCCGAAGTCGCTGTTCCGCGTTCGCTGGCGACTTTATCACGGCTGGTATAGCGGCAAGACCAAAACCTTCGACTACCAAGCAATAAACAGATTTTTACAAGAAGCGATTACGATTGTTATCAAGAACGTCTCTTTCGGTATCGACATCGAAGTTGCGACGTCCATGCTCATCGGGGGGCAGCGCATGCCGTTGTATGATAGCTTACGACAACTAGAAGAAGCCGACGGGACAAAAGTTGTAAGGCAAAAGATGGTTGATACTAGCCTAATCTGTGATCTTTTGCAGTCTTCTCGTAGTTCTCGTGATGATATCCACCTCGTTTACGGCAACGATGACGATCTGTTGCCAGGAGTATTTGCGGCTGAGGCCTGGGGTGCATATATCCACATGTTCCGTCCGGATCATGGGAGCAGGTACTTAGATACCCGTCGAATCGTCTCTGTCCTGAGGAGGCCTGAATGATTTCACACGAGCTTTTAGAGCGCGACCTTCGCCCGTTTGCTGATCCGGCGACGGACGTCGAAGTGCTGGCTAATGAGCAAACCATCCGGGTTTCGATGATACGTGACGGCGAAAACCACGTCATTACCTTGAATACGGACTCTGGCCACGTGCGGCTTCAAACCGCGCAAGAAGGGGAACCAGTCACGCGTGATTTTCCAAGTCTCCGTTCGCTTCTGGCTTCTCAATACTTCTCCAATGTTCAGGTGCTGGCGGACAATCAAAGGCGCTTATTAGATTCGCAACGCGTAAGCGCCTTCATCGAGCCTGAAGGCGAGATTGACGGGAGTCCTCTTACTCTCGACACTTTCCAACAAGAGGCGATGCTTCGAGAACAGGATTCGCATGAGAAGCCTATCAGACTTATTCTCTTGGATGGTTCTGCAGGGGTGGGTAAGACGTCCCTGATTTCTCAACTCGTTCTGTCACGAGCCGAGAGTTACGGACGAGAAGGCAATCAGCCGCCTATTCTACACGTCGCCAATCGTGGGCGACGTTTAGTCAGCTTGGACGAACTGATTGCACTGTCCATTCAGCTTGTCCGTGGCAGATTTACGTACGATCAGGTGCCATCTTTGGTTCGGTATGGCGTATTGCAAATCGCGATTGATGGTTTTGACGAGCTGGTCGATGCTGACGGCTATGCCGATACTTGGTCAGTTCTCCGGGATTTCCTGAGTGAGATTGAAGCCGGCGGCCCTATCATTCTCGCAGGGCGAGATACGTTCTTTGATCTCACGAAGTTCTCTGAGCGACTGCACGACCTCAGCGCTAAGGTTAGCCTTAAGCACGCTAGCTTATCGCCGATCACTCCTGCGACGGCAAAAGCATGGCTTGCGCGGAACGGTTGGTCGGCCGAAGAGCTAAGCTCCAGCGAAGCCGCTGAACTGCTAAAACCTGACTCCTATGTCCTCCGACCATACTTCCTGAGCACGATCGCACCATTGGGTGGCGTTGACTCCGTCCTAGGAGACCTAGTTAGCCCACGAAATTTCCTTGTGAAAAGCTTTCTTCAGAGAGAAGCTAAGCTGATCATTCAGCGTATAAAATTGGATGAACTAACCGCAGCCAAGTTGCTGTGGGAACTGTTCGAATTAGTGGCCCTTGAGATGGCCGAGGCCGAGACGGAGTCTGTCGACTTACCATTTCTACAACTCGCTGTTGATCTTACGTTCGAACGCGCACTCAAAGATCCTTCCGATGTAGCAAAGCTTCGTCATAAAGCGGGTTCGTTCGCCCTTATGGACAACGACACGCGACAGGGATTCCGCCGATTCCCGCATACAGAAATATCGAATCATTTTCTAGCGAGCGCCTTATTTAAGGAAGTGCTGGCGGGCAAAATCCCGCGTTTTCTGAGGCGCGGTTACTTTGGCACTGACCTACTTCTTATTGCAGGCGAGCAGATGTTAGATCTGCCTGCAGAGAGTTTCCGTGATCTAAGGTCTAGATTGATTACACTTATGCGTAACGATGTTGGTGCAGAACGGCTGAGCGACAACGTTACGAGCCTGCTAGCAACGTCGGCTGTCGTAGATACGCCGGATGAACTGCTAATCGAGCGGACCAACGCAGGGGACGTAGTCCTGTTTGGTACGACCGGGACGGTTCGTATGGTGGAAGTAAGCATGAATCGACTCGACTGCCGAGGAGCTAACTTGTCTGCAATCGCGTTTGATCAATGCTCCGCGTCAGTATTAGTCGTTAATGACCAGACATTAATTGGGCCGACAGTACCCGTTGTCGGCAGCTTGATGGTGGAATCGGCGGGAAAAACGACAGTGCTGTACAATCCGGAGGAGATCGACACTTGGGTATCCACTCATCAAGCTAGTATGAACTATACGCTGGTCGAGAATGAAGCCACGAGACTGTTGGAGAAAGTTTCTCGCGTATTTCTACGGCAGTTCTTCATTAAAAGTGATCCACTTGACCCTGCGGGACGTTATCTCTCGGAGGATCTTTGGCCTGCGATCGAGGAGAAGCTCTCGTCTGCGGGCCGGTTGCGTAGGACAGATAGAAAAGATGCATCCGGAAAGCGCGGCGAGTTCATTCACATCATCAACGCTGGCGCGTTCTTGGAACGTAACTCAAAAGACGAACGCAAAATTTGGGAGGACGTCGGGAAGTTGGCGCAGTAGCTCGCCTTTACGCGTTAAGCATATTCCATTCATGATGCGGCAGTGAAGGGGCGCTTTCGGGCCCCGGTCTAGGCTTTCTGGATGACGTAGGTGGGACGCGTAGCTGTCATGGACGTTAATAGCACGTATGGTAGATTTTCTATTTTCATCGCCCAACAGCCGACCTGCCGCTTACCCCCCCAAGTCAGCTGCAACGCAGAGAGACGGTTCCAAGCCTGCGTGAGTTAAAATGTCTCTCGCAAAGAGGGCCAGAGACGATCAGGCTGTCTTTCCGGGAGCAGACGTTGTTCTTGGATGAGCGCCCCTGGAACACGCCTCGAAAAGACCTTTTCGGGTCTTTTTTGTGCCACGTACCCTATGTCCGATAATAAGAATTAACGGACATAGGTGGTGGGAAGGGGGCAATTTTCAGAAAAAAGACGGAGACTTACCTTTTGAGGATATTAGGGTGTTTGAATGCTGTTGCTACGGGCCGCTTGGTGGTATTGAAGGCTCATAGGCGAGAGACACAGCGCGCCTTCCGGCCTGTGAAATAACGGAAAAATCTCTCAGACAAACAGTCATGACATCCTGTTCGGAGTGTGGCGCAAATCAGGCCCTGTGACTCATCCTTCCGGTCGAGGATTCAAATGACGATTTCCCTTGAAGAGCTCAAAAAGCAGGCACGACAGGAAAGCCGGTCAGGTGCTTTGTCTTATACGCAGGCTCTTGCACAACTCTCCCAACGCCACGGATTCCGGACTTTCGCTGCTCTGAAAGCCAGTCTCGCCAAATCGTCAGCGGTGCATGCCCAAGGCCCTGCTCCCGGTGGGAGCGGAAACGCCCGCCTTCGCGGAGAAATTGTCGGACCTATCATCATCGGTACGATCCGGGACGACCCTCATCCGATCTCGATGGATCAGCTCAAAGCTATGGGTGGAAAGGTGTTTGAAATGTCTTTTCCTGCGGACGTAAAGCAGCACTATGCGGAACTCGTCGCGTCCGGGAAGGTGATCGATCTTGGAGACTATCCGAAAAACGACGCCTCATAGGATCAATGGTTCCCCCGTTCGCCGAGAGGCTCACCCGTCTCAGTCTTGAGCTGGGACGACTGGATCAGGCGCTGAGACGTGGAGAGATCGAAGAACCGTTGATTGATGCGTCTGGCTCCTGATTTCAGAGTTTTGGCGTGCTGATTGATGGCTCCTGGGGTGGCTTTCGCTCTGCGTTTTGAGCAGATCGGGAACGATCATCCGCTGGACTGCTACGCGTGGGCGTTAATCCTCTCGAGGAAGAGAAGGCGGCGCATATTATAGACGATATTGGCCAGCCCG
>NZ_JABCQB010000021.1:0-17555 GCF_015244525.1 Gluconobacter sp. R75690
GGAGAAAATCGACACTTCCTCCGCAGCCGGAGAGCTGATCTTCCACGTCTTCGGCGCCATTGCGCATTTTGAGCGGCGACTGATCTCAGAACGTACACGCGACGGGATTGCGGCGGCGAGGGCAAAGGGCAGGTTGCCGGGGCGGCAGCCGCTCGACAGCGACAAGGTAAGCGCGGCGCTGAAACTTATCGCGGCGAGCGTGTCGCCGGCTGAAGCGGCGCGTCAGCTCGGGATCGGGCGATCGACCGTCTATCGCGAGATGAAGCGACTTGGCGTCGCGCGGCCGACACCATCGGCTGTATCATGACAACAGACGATCAAGTGGTTCTCAGCGCGCGAGAGAAAGAAGCGCTGCGTCTGCTTCTGGTCGGCCATGACGCAAAATCCATTGCCAATACGCTTGGTCTGTCGGTGCACACAATAAATGACCGCCTACGCGATGCACGGCGCAAGCTGGGCGTTTCGAGCAGCCGTGAAGCTGCCCGACGTCTCGCCGAGATGGATGGGGGCACCCCCAATTTTGTCGGCCCCAAGGAAATTGGGGGTGTCGAAGCAGCTTCTTCGGTGGATAGGGCCAAAGAGCCAGAATTGCCGCGATCATCGGGGCATCGCCTGGCGTGGCTTACCGGAGGAATGCTTATCATGTCTCTTATCATTGCGGCCGCAGCGCTTTTGACCATCAGCGGGCAGGACGACGCCCGGGTTTCCGCCCAGAATATTTCGACAAGCATTGCCCGTCCTGCCGAAACAAAGGCATCGGCGGATGCCCGCAAATGGGTCGAATTGCTTGATGAAGGGCAGTGGGATGCAAGCTGGCAAGCCGCAGGCACACTGTTCAAGGCAAAGATCACCTCGGCGCAGTGGGCCACTACGATCCAGTCTGTACGACAACCGTTGGGACGCCCGTCATCACGCACCTTCCAAAGCGTGATGCAGACAAAAACGCTGCCGGGCACGCCGGCGGGTGACTATCAGATCATTCAGTTCCAGACGCGTTTCGCTAACAAACCCAACGCGGTTGAAACCGTCGTACTTTCTCGTGAACAGCCATATTGGCGCGTTAGCGGATATTTCATCCGCTAACTTCCGTGCTGCTTGCCGTTGTTCAACAAAGAAACAGCGACTTGCCCTCAGACAAGATCACGCTACCCAGACGTTCTTCTACTGTTCATGCTAAACGTTGTTTAGCGTACTTTCCACACGATGGCCTCTGGAAGATGTGTCGCTCATCGACGCCCGCCTGCACCAGAGCATCGCGCTGCAAGTCCACTGACTGGCGCTCATCGACAGAAGAAACGCGCATATAGCCGATAAGCATGTCGGAAAACCCTATTTTTGCCGTTTCCGTCACGTACACCAATCCGACAGGGTTTGTCGCCACCCCTCATGGAAATTTTGTCCAGGAAACATGGTAGCGCGCCAGATTGGCATTCCCTCCTGTCGGGAAACATCTGTTTTCCTATAGGGCTTGGGCCATGCCGTAGCGGCATTGTGAAGCTCTACCGCATATGGCCAGTTCTTGGTCAGGGTATATTCACTTACGGGCATTTGGGGGGGGGAAACAGACAGTCGGCTATCGGGATAGAGTTATCGAAAACAGCCTTTCGCAGTGTTCACATTCATGGCAGGGAGTAGAGCTATTCAGGTGATTTCGCCTACTTCACGACAAGTATCACGTCGGCGGCTAAATATTTTCTATAGTTCAAATGCAAGTTCCTTCCATTGGAAGGAACTTGCGGGAAAAATAGGGTATCAGCGAGCAAGCGGATAATCCGTATAGCCTTCTGCACCCTGCGAGTACCAGGTGCGGATATCGTCCTTGTTCTGGGGCAGATTGTCTTCCAGACGACGCACGAGGTCCGGATTGGCGAGGAAAGGCCGACCAAACGAAATGGCGTCCGCAACACCGGTAGCGACTGTCTCGATCGCTTCTTCCCGTGTGTAGTCCTGATTCAGAACCAGCGGCTTCCTGAAGACTTCGCGGATCGGACCATGCAGCTTGGGCTGGTCGGTCTTGCCGAACGTGCCGTTCGGTCCGGGCTCGCGCAGTTCAAGGAAAGCGATATCGAGGTCATTCAGCAGCTTTGCGGCCGGCACAAAAACCTGCTCTGGATGACTGTCGATGCAGCCCACCGTATCGCCATTGGGGGACAGCCTTACTGACGTTTTGTGCGCGCCAATCGTTGCGATCACGCGTTCGGTGACTTCACGCAGGAAGCGGATGCGGTTTTCCGGCGAACCGCCATATTCGTCGGAACGATGATTGGTGCCGTCCCGCAGAAATTCGTCGATCAGATAACCGTTGGCGGCATGAATCTGCACACCGTCAAAGCCTGCCTGAAGGGCATTGCGAGCAGCATTTTCGTAGTCGTTCAGGATGCGGGCAATGTCCTCCTTGGTGAGAGGGCGGGCGACTTCGGGAGCCTGCTTGCCATCGTAAGTATGGAGGGCTTCAGGCGCTTTTGTCGCCGAGCAGGACACAGGTTGCTGGCCCGTCACGCTGGAATGAACCATCCGACCCATATGCCAGAGCTGGGCCACAATCTTTCCGCCCTTGGCGTGAACTGCGGCGGTGATGGGCTTCCAGGCTTCCACCTGTTCCTGCGACCACAGGCCCGGCGCATACGGCCAGCCAAGACCTTCGCGGCTGATCCCGGTCGCTTCTGAGATGATCAGACCGGCTCCGGCCCGTTGCGCGTAATATTCGGCCATGATGGGGGTGGGCACATGATCACGGGTGCCCCGACCGCGTGTCAGCGGCGCCATGAGAATTCTGTTTTTGGCGTAAATGCTTCCCAGTTCAATCGGCTCAAACAGGCTGGTCATGACAGATCCTTCTTAAAAGACGCAGTTCCTATGAATTTGGGAAGCCTCACGAGGAATACAACAGAAGACTTACCACCTCGTCTGACTTGAGGTGAGCACTGCCTGTCTGCTTTGGGGGGGCAGCGGAACGTCTGTTGTACAACGGAAGTCGAAAAAAGCTGACGTTGTTGGCGATCCGGCATCACGATGCTGCTCAATCATGAAAATCAGATAGGTTCCCGATCGCAATCACTGACTGAGTGAGGAACCCCGCGGCAGCATGCGTCCAAGCACTTTGTCTTTCAGGACAAACTGATGAAAAAGCGCCGCTGCGCCGTGGCCTGTCGCAAGACCCATAATCAGCCAGGCGTTCCAGTAATGTAGCGTCTGAAACCACGTCACGGTTTCCGCCGGGAACCGCGCAAAGGGGGATGGAATCAGGAAGCCGAAAAAACTCATCGTCTGCCCGGCACCCCATCGCCAGAGATAGCCCAGCAAGATTTCCGCCAGAAGCAGCACATAGAGCGTGTACTCTGCTCCAAGGGCGAATACCCGGTCCACAGGCACGAGAAGGTCCGACAGATGCCGGCCTTTCGTCAGACGCCAGACAATGCGGAACGCCATGATTGCAGTCAGCAGGATGCCGACTGTCAGATGCGCGACCACCATCAGATGATGGACGGGTTTTGTTGGCCAGTTCCAGGTTTCGCCAAGAGCAAACTGAAGCAGCACCAGAAAGGCCGTCATCCAGTGAAGGATGATCGTCGGCCTGTCGTAACGCAGCAGGCTATCCGTGATGTCCGGCGTTGAATAAGGCATATACGTCTCGGCAAAAAAGAACCCTGAATCCACTTCCGTATCATGCTTACCTGACAGGATTCTGAACAGAACAGATTTTCCTAAAACATAAATAATATTGAAAATAACTCGCAATATCAGAATGAAATATCTGTTGTCGCGGCAAATGATGCATCTTAACCTTTATTTGTATTCACCAGAAGCAGCAGGTCATCTTATGTCGCGTCTCCATCCTTTGGCCGAACGTCATGCCGTCGAGAAACTGGGATGGCTGCGTGCGGCTGTTCTCGGCGCCAATGACGGAACGCTGTCGACCGGCAGCCTCATCGTCGGCGTTGCCAGTTCTCATGCGACACGCGGCAGCATTCTCGTCGCGGGACTGTCCGCGCTTGTCGCGGGCGCCCTGTCCATGGCGGCGGGCGAGTATGTCTCGGTCAGTTCCCAGGCCGATTCCGAACACGCCGACATCGCCCGCGAGAAACAGGAACTGGTCACGGACTGGGAGGGCGAAGTCACCGAACTGGCCGGGATCTATCAGAAGAGAGGGCTGGATGAAGACCTCTCGCGCAAGGTCGCCGTCGCCCTCATGAAGCATGATGCGCTCGGTGCCCATGCAAGGGATGAACTGGGTTTGTCCGAGGCCACGGCGGCAAGACCCATACAGGCGGCATTCGCCTCAGCAACCGCCTTTTCATCCGGAGCATTACTGCCCGTGCTGGCAGCTGTTCTGACCCCCGTGGCCTGGGTGTCCTGGGGCGTGTCCCTGACGTCCGTCGTAGTTCTCGCTGTTCTGGGCGTCGTTGGTGCGATTGCTGGCGGTGCGGCGCCTCTGCGCCCAGCACTGCGTGTGACGTTCTGGGGTATTGTGGCAATGATCGTCACGGGCGGAATCGGCCGCCTGTTCGGCGTGTGAAGCCGCGTTCCAAGCTCTGAACGAGGCATGTCCTAGGTAGTCTTGACTTCATCCCATATATCCGTGATCGTCGATTTATGGATACAGAATCCGCACTCTCGGCCCTCAATGCGCTGTCCCAGTCCACGCGGCTGGAGATCTTCCGCCTGCTGGTGCGCCACGAACCGGACGGGCTGCCCGCCGGGGACGTCGCGCGGCACCTCGATGTCCCGCAGAACACGATCTCGGCCCATCTCGCCACCCTGACGCGCGCTGGCCTGCTGACCTCGCAGCGCCACAGTCGGCTGATCGTCTATCGCGCGTGTCTTCCGCGCCTGCGCGACCTGATGCTTTTCCTCGTCAGGGACTGCTGTGCGGGCAGCCCCGAACTCTGCGCACCCCTGATCGCGAACCTGTCTTCCTGCTGCCCGAGCCCGGAATCCTGCCCATGACCATCACGATCTACCACAACCCGGCCTGCGGCATGTCGCGCAACGTGCTGGCACTGATCCGCAACAGCGGCGAGGAGCCCCGGATCATCGAATATCTGAAAACCCCACCGAGCCGAGCCGAACTGGTTGATCTGATCGCCCGTATGGGGGTTCCGGTGCGCGCGGTCCTGCGGGAAAAGGGCACGCCCTTTCATGAACTCGGCCTCGACAACCCGGCCCTGAGCGATGATACGCTGATCGACGCCATGATCGCACACCCGATCCTGATCAACCGGCCCATCGTCGGCACCCCGCTCGGCGTTGCGCTCTGCCGTCCGTCCGAAACGGTGCTGGACCTTCTTCCCGCGCCGCAGAAGGGTGCCTTTGCCAGGGAGGACGGCTAGAAGATCGTGGATGAGGTCGGAAAGCGGATCGTCTGATGCTGGCCCTCGCCATTTTCATTGCAACACTGGTTTTCGTCATCTGGCAGCCTCGTAGCCTCGGTATTGGCTGGAGTGCGATGGCCGGTGCCGCCGTGGCTCTGGCGACCGGTGTGATCCACTGGCACGACATCCCGGTCGTCTGGCACATCGTCTGGGATGCGACCTTTACCTTCATCGCGCTGATCGTCATCTCGTTGCTTCTGGATGAGGCCGGGTTCTTCCACTGGGCGGCCCTGCATGTCGTGCGCTGGGGCAAAGGGCGAGGCCGGACGCTGTTTCCGCTGATCGTGCTGCTGGGGGCGGCCATCGCGGCCGTGTTCGCCAATGATGGTGCGGCCTTGCTGCTCACGCCCATCGTCATTGCCATCCTCACACAACTCCGCCTGAACCATGGCGCGGCGCTGGCCTTCATCATCGCGACCGGCTTTGTCGCGGATACCACCAGCCTGCCGCTGGTGATTTCCAATCTGGTGAACATCGTCAGCGCCAATTTCTTCGACATTCCCTTTGACCGCTACGCCGCGATCATGGTCCCCGTCGATCTGGCCGCCCTTGGCGCGACACTTGCCGTGCTGTGGCTCTATTACCGGCGGCAGGTGCCCCAGACCTATCCCGTCTCTGAACTGCCTGCACCTGTCACGGCTATTCGTGACCGACATGTGTTCCGCGCGGCTTTTCCGCTGCTGGCCCTGGTGCTGGCGGCCTATTTCCTGACGGCGCCGTTTCATATCCCGGTCTGTATCGTGGCTTGCCTGGCTGTCAGTACCCTGCTGGCAGTTGCCGGATATGGAAAGGTCATTCCCGTCAGCCGCGTGCTGCGGGGCGCGCCGTGGCAGATCGTGTTCTTCTCGCTGGGGATGTATCTGGTGGTCTACGGGCTGCGCAATGCCGGGCTGACCGATCATCTCGCAGTGGTACTGGTCTGGCTCGGTCATCAGGGGACGTTCACGGCCACCATCGGCACCGGCTTTCTGGCGGCTGTTCTATCGTCCATCATGAACAACATGCCCGGTGTTCTGATCGGCGCGCTCGCGATCCAGCAGGCGCACGACATCACGCCTCTGACCCGCGACCTGATGGTTTACGCCAACGTCATTGGCTGTGACCTCGGGCCGAAATTTACCCCGATCGGCAGTCTCGCCACCCTGCTGTGGCTGCATGTGCTGGCATCCAAAAACCGTCGGGTCACTTGGGGGCAATACATGACGGTGGGTCTGGTGATCACGCCACCCGTCCTGCTGGTCACACTTGCCGCACTGGCCTTGTGGCTGCCCCTGATCAGCCATCCCTGACAAGACCGAAGGATCTGATGGAACCATGTCCAAGCCGGAAATGCCCGCCCTGCACCCGGAGTATCTCGAACCGGTCGATCTCGCACGATTGGAACCGCAACCACGGGTTGACCACCCGCCACGCATCCTGCTGCTGTATGGCTCGCTGCGGCCGCGCTCGTTCAGCCGTCTGCTGGTTCTGGAGGCCGAACGCATCCTGAAGGTACTGGGGGCCGAGACACGGGTGTTCGACCCGACTGGCCTGCCGGTTGCGGATTCCGTGCCGCCTACGCATCCCAAGGTTCAGGAACTGCGGGAACTCTCGATCTGGTCGGAAGGCCAGGTCTGGTGCAGCCCCGAACGCCACGGGAACATGACGGCAGTATTCAAGAACCAGATCGACTGGTTGCCTCTGACCGAAGGATCGATCCGCCCGACGCAAGGTCGCACGCTAGCGGTCATGCAGGTTTCGGGCGGCTCGCAGAGCTTCAATTCCGTCAACGCCCTGCGGGTGCTGGGACGATGGATGCGGATGTTCACCGTCCCCAATCAGTCCAGCGTGCCGATGGCCTATACCCAGTTCGGTGACGATGATCGGATGAAACCGTCTCCCCTTTATGACCGGATGGTGGATGTCATGGAGGAACTGATGAAGTTCACCTGGCTGCTGCGGGACCGGGCCGACTACCTTGTCGATCGCTACAGCGAGCGCAGATCAGAACACCGCCTGCCTGAAAAGCTGTGAGAGCCCTTTTGGCAATTCAGGGATGAGCGTTTCTGCGTAACATGAGGCTTCCCATGGCGATGTGGATCATGGCCTCTGCGACGTCGATCCGCTGTTCGTAGTCCTTCACAAGGCGACGCCAGCGGATCATCCAGCCGAAGGTCCGTTCCACAACCCACCGACGCGGCAGGATTTCAAACCCTTTTGCTGTATCTGACCGCCGGATGACCTCGACTGTGAAGTCGAGAAAGGCGGCTTTGTCCATCAACTGCAAGCGGTCATAGGCCCCATCTGCGAACAGGTGCTTCACCCACGGCCAGCGTTTACGAATGGCATCAAGGATCATCTGTCCGCCCGCACTATCCGAAATATCGGCAGGTGTCAGTCTGACCAGAAGCAGTCGGCCAGCCGTATCGACGGCAATGTGCCGCTTGCGACCAACGATCTTCTTGCCTGCGTCATAACCATGTGTCTTTGCGTGGGGTGCCTTGATACTCTGGCTATCAATGACACCACCCGATGGACTGGCTTCGCGTCCTGCCGCTTCACGATCGAGCATCAAACAGACATCATGAATGGTCTGGAACAGGAAACGGCGCATCAGCCTGTGGAACCACCAGTAAACCGTTTGCCATGGGCCAAAATGAACCGGAAGCATCTCCCAGCCGCAGCCTGAGCGCACGAGATAGCGCAACGCGTTGATGATCTCACGGAAATCGGTTGTCCGTTTCCGGCCACGCCGGTTCGCAGGGGGCATCAGAGGCGCTATGCGCTCCCATTCCTCATCTGTCAGATCAGACGGATAGCGTTTCGTCTTGCGCGTAATGCTGGCCATGCAGCCTCGTTGGGCTGGCGTCCACATCCTGCCGTTGAATCACGCTCAAAACCTCTTGAAAACCTATCACAGCGAATTTCCAAAAGGGCTCTAAGAGCCTGTTTGGAAAATCACGGGTGAGCATTTCTGCGCATGAGATTGGCGCCCATGGCGACGCATGGCCTGTGACACGTCGACGCGGCGCTCGTAATCACGCACGAGCCGGCGCCAGCGGGTCATCCAGCCAAAGGTCCTCTCGACCACCCAGCGTCGCGGCAACACCTCGAAGCCCTTTGCTCCGTCATGGCGGCGGATAATCTCGACGATGAAATCCAGATAAGTCGCCTTGTCCATCAACTTCAAGCGGTTATAGGCGCCATCGGCGAACAGATGCTTCACCCACGGCCAACGCCTGCGGATCGCATCCAGGATCATCTGAGCGCCGGCACTGTCGGAGATGTCGGCCGGAGTCAGGTTGACCATCAGAAGGCGCCCGTCCGTGTCGACGGCGATATGCCGCTTGCGTCCGACGACTTTTTTGCCGGCATCGTAACCCCTTGTCCTGGCATGAGGCGCCTTGATGCTCTGGCTGTCGATCACCGCTGCTGTCGGACTGGCCTCGCGGCCTGCCTGCTCCCGGTCGAGCATCAGTTCAACGTCATGGATGGTCTGGAACAGGAACCGTCGCGCCAGCTCACGAAACCAGCCATAGACCGTGCGCCAGTGCCCAAAGTGGATCGGCAGCATCCGCCAACCGCAGCCTGAACGAACGAGATAGCGCACCGCATTGATCACCTCACGGAATTCAACCTCTCGTGGGCGGCCACGACGTTCAGGACCTGGCATCAATGGCACGATCCGCTCCCATTCCTCGTCTGTCATGTCAGACGGGTAGCGTTTCGTCTTACGGGTGATCCTGGCCATCCGGCCCCTCTGCTCTGGCGTCCACATCCAGAGCTTGAATCACATCAGATCGATTTTCCAAACAGGCTCTTAGCCGGGAAATGGCCGAACAGTTCGATGTCGTGATCGTGGGCAGCGTTCAGGAAACTGTCAGGTTCGCCTGATATACTGAAGATCCTGCCGCAGCTCATTCACGCGATGATACAGAAAGCCGACTGAACTTCATGTGTACTCGTCATGTCGATTATCAGGTCGTTAACCGCGCCTCGGAATGGGCAGGGATTCATTTCCTGAAAATCCGTACTTTCTGTATCGCTCTCACCCTGGTCACCCTCTGCTTTTCTTCAGCTCTTATTTCAAAGGCCAGAGGTCAGAGCCTCACCTTTGCCCAGGGGGTGGAAGCGGCATGGTCCGTCGATCCGGGGCGGGATGAACTGAATACGAACTATCGTTCGGCATCGGCACGGGCCGAGGCTGCCGACTCCTGGTTTGCAGGAGGCCCGACGGTGTCGGGTCAGTATTTTGACGATCACGCCATCGGCAGCAATGAGGGATACACAACCTACGAGGGGAGTGTTTCTGTTCCCCTCTGGTTGCCCGGACAGGGCACCGCTACTGTTAAAGCGGCGAAAGCAGAAGCCTTGACCGTACAGGAACGGCTGCATGTGGAGCGGATGGCTGTCGCCATGAGGGTTCTGGATACCTCCGCCGGCGTGCTGATGGCCCGGAAACGTCTCAGCATTGCTCAGACACTGCGGGAAACGCTGGAAAAAATAAAACTGTCTGTCCAGCATGGCGTCCGGTCTGGTGAGAATACTCTGGCAGATGAGCATGCCGTCGCCGCCGATCTGGCGAACGCAGCCAGCGAGCATTCACTGGCCGTCGAGCAGGTTGAAACGACGACGTCAGCGCTTCGCATCGTGCTGGGCCGCTCCGGGGTACCGAACATCCTCTCCTACGATGATCCGGCTGCCGCGCGTGCAAGGTTGACTTCCGTCAGGATTCTTGAGGACAACGATCCGCGTGTAAGAGCCGCACAGCAGGCTGTCCGTGCGGCGGAAGAAGGTATGCGTCTGGCACGGGCTTCATTCATGCCCGACCCGGAAGTTGGTGTCGCTGCGATTCATGAGAAACAGTATGGCAGCCCATGGGATGATCGGGTGGGCATTACAGTGTCGGTCCCTCTGCCGAGTGACGTCCGCAATGTCCCGCTGGAGGCCGAAGCGAGAAACAAGCTAGCCGCGGCCTCCAACCAAGAACAGCAGGCCCGTCGAAGCGTACGCCAGGAACTGGCGCAGGTTTTTGTCCACCTGACGGCGGCAAAGGACACATTCAGAAATTCAGTGTTGTCCGCTGACGATATGAACAAGCGCGCCAATGAGATGGTTCGGTCGTGGCAGGCTGGTGAGACATCGCTGATCGAACTTCTGCGTGCCAGAGCTGCTGCGTACAGCGCACTGCAGACGCGTAATCAGGCGGAGATCGCTTGGCATGCCGCAATCATCCGGACATTAATCGCAGCAGGAGAATTCCAGTGAGCTTCAGAATAGTCGTCATCGGACACCAGAGGTGGCTTCTGGCGCTGTTCTGCCTCTCCGGGGCGCTCACACAGCCCGCATTCGCGACAGACGACGAACAGACCATCACGATGGGAGCGGCTGCACGGGCGAATGCCAAGCTGGTGATCTCAGTGGTGCAACATGGCACGCTCGGGGAAAATCTCGACGCAATGGGCACCGTCATGTCTGACGCGAGCCGTATCGTTCGCATTCATCCTGCTGGATCAGGAAAAATTCTGAATGTGGCTGTTGTACCTGGACAGCATGTCCGCAAGGGCGAGGTTCTTCTTACGTATCAGGATCACTCCCTGCATTTGGTCCGCCTTGAGATGACAAAGGCGCAGTCTGCGTTGTCGACGGCACAGGCAGCCTATCAGAATGCTGCCGCAGCCTATAGCCGGAGCCGTGATCTGGAAGGGATAACGGTTGCCGCCGGAGAAACCAGGCACCGTCTAGCGCTCTTCAAAGCAGCAAGAGACGATATTACGGCCCGGCAGGCTGATGTGGATACTCTGCAACACCAGCTTGATGAAGAATACAATTCCGTAACGGAATCGGACAAGGGACAGATCACCCCCACAGATGAGACATCCTCCATCATCTCGCCGACCACGAGTGAGGTGCAGAGCGTGCTTGTCGGTGTTGCGGATGATATCTCGCCCGCGACGGAACTGGTGGCTCTGGCCGACATGTCGTCGGTCTGGATCGTATCGGACATCCTCCCGCAGGATGCCGCTCAGATCGTCGAAGGTGGTGAGCAGACAACGGAACTGCCAGCAGATGGCGCAATGACCTTGCTGACGTCGAAGATAACGTCAGTCGGCGATCTGGCGGACCCCGTGACCGGCCTTGTTCGTGTCATCAGCCGCGCAGCGAACCCCGGAGGCCATCTTCACCCGGGCATGTTTCTCAATACGCACCTGCCGACACGCGCCCGAACTGAAGGCATTATCGTGCCCGAAAGTGCCGTTGCGGAGATCAACGGCATCAGCACCGTCTTCCTGCCCGTCGGCCCCGACCGTTTTCGCCCGCAAGAGGTTCACGTCGGTGCCGAAAGCGCCGGACAAAAGGTCATCGTCTCCGGCCTCACGGTGGGCGACAGGATTGTGACGCATGGCGCATTTGCCCTGAAAGCCATCATACAGACCTCTGATCTGTCCGACGGAGACTGACACCGCCATGCGTGCCTTTCTTTCTGCTCTTCAGGCCCGACGCTGGCTGGTTCTCAGTGTGCTTGGCTTGATTTTCATTGCCGCCTGCCTCATGGTGCGGAGCCTCCCCGTTGAGGCCGTGCCGGACATCTCGCCCAGACAGGTGCTCGTTTCCGTTGTCGCTCCGGGTCTTGCCACGGAAGAAGTCGAACGACTGATCACGTTCCCGATTGAGACCAGTATGGCGGGCATCCCGGACATGACCGATCTTCGGTCCGTGTCACGTTCCGGGGTTTCCGTCGTGTATGTCCAGTTCGCGGACGACACGGACATCAATCTCGATCGCACCCGTGTCGAGGAGCGGATTCAGCAGGCCAGAACCCTGATCTCCGTACCAGGCGTGAGCGTGAATATCGGGCCGCTGACAACGGGGCTGGGCGAGATCATGCAGTTACAGATCAAGGGAAACGGCTATTCCCTGATGGATCTGAACCGCCTGATGACATGGACGGTCGCACCACAGATGAAGCTCGTACCCGGGGTGGTGGACGTCAACGTGAACGGGGGCGCGGAGGAGACATTCCAGGTTGCCCTCGATCAGGCCCGCCTTCTGGCGCTGGGGGTTTCGGTCGACAATGTCTTCCAGGCCGTGGACGGCAACAACTCCGCATCCGGTGGCGGGTGGATCGAGCATGACGAGGAGCAGCAGATCGTGGTCGGACGCGGCCTGATCGGCTCGCTTGATGATTTCGGCTCCATTCCTGTCAGGACCAATGCCAACGGCTCCGCCATTTTCCTGCGGGATGTCGGACGCATTTCCATGGGGCCGAGAACACGTCTGGGCGCGGTGACCCGTGACGGTCAGGGCGAGATCGTGATCGGTGTCGTCATGATGCAGATGGGCGCGAGTTCCGATGCCACGCTGGCCGCCATCAATGCGGCGTTGCCCGGCATCCGGCAGTCCCTTCCCAAAGGCGTGACGCTCGACCCCTATTATGTACGCTCGACACTGACAGACAGCACAATCGCGACGGTGAAGGAAAACCTCATCATCGGCGCGACCCTGGTGATCGGCGTCCTGATCGTGGTGATCGGCGACTGGCGGGCCTCACTGGTCATCGCCTCCGTCATTCCGTTCGCCCTCGTCTGCGCCATGACGGGAATGCGCGCCTTCGGGATTTCCGCCAATCTGCTGAGTCTGGGCGCAATTGATTTCGGTATGATCGTCGACAGTTCGCTGGTCGTGGTGGAAAATCTCATGACCCATCGCGCGCGCGATCGCGCCACCGGACAGAGCACGCCACTCTTCACGCTGGCGGTATCATCAGCCGCAGAAGTCCTCCGGCCTGTCAGCTTTGGCATTCTCGTCATCATCATGGTCTATCTGCCGATCCTGACCTTGCAGGGTATCGAGGGCAAGATGTTCCGGCCCATGGCGCAAACCGTGATCATGGCGCTCCTCGCCTCGCTCTTTTACTGCGTCGTCGGCATGCCCGTCATCGCGGCACTGGTGATGAAATCGAACGGTCGTCATAATGATACGCGCCTGGTTGCTGCCCTTCGTCGCGTCTATGGCCCGATGCTGGCTTGGTGTGAAACCCGACCGCGTATTCTCTTCGGCACGACGATCGCGATTTTCAGCGTGTCCGTTTGGATCGGCCTGCATCTGGGCGGCGAGTTCATCCCGTCTCTCGGTGAAGGCGCGCTGACGATGACGACGACGCGCCTGCCGGGGATCTCACTCTCGGAGGCCGTGAAGGAGGTCTCCCTGCAGGAACGCATCCTGCGCCGGTTTCCGGAAGTCACCAGCGTCGTAAGCAACACAGGCACGTCTGCGATTCCGACCGATCCGATGGGCGTCAACGAGACCGACAGCTTCATTTTCCTCAAGCCACCGTCGCAATGGACCACCGCACGCACGCAGGAAGGTCTCGTCACGGCGATGAGCCGGGTCATGAGCGATGAACTGCCGGGCGCTCAACAGTCATGGAGCCAGCCCGTCCAGATGCGGATGGATGATCTGCTGTCCGGCGTGCGCACGCAGATCGCCGTTTCGATCTATGGCGATGATCTTGCCACCCTGACACGCCTTGGGGACAGGGTGGCCGGTATCATGAAAGCCATTCCCGGCGCAGCGGATGTGGCGCCGCAGGGGGCAGGGAGCATCTCTTTCATCCATATCGACATCGACCGCAGACAGGCCGCCCGTCTCGGGGTTTCGCAGCAGGAACTTCTAAATGTGGTGGAAGCTGTCGGCGGTCATATCGGGCGGCCCGTTACGGTCAATAACGCGCTAATCAGCACGCAGATCCGCTATGATCCCGCCCAGGCCGGAACACGGGATCAGATCGCCCGCCTGAGAATCCGCCGCGCCGACGGCCGGGGCGCCGTCCTTCTTTCGGAAGTTGCGAAGGTTACGGTTCAGGACGGTCCGCCCCGCATCAGTCGGGACGCGATCCGCCGCCGTCTGATTGTTCAGGCGAACGTGCGCGGGCGCGATCTCAGCTCTTTCGTGACGGAAGCACAAAGAGCGGTCAGTAAAAAAGTCAACCTTCCCGCAGGCTATCGCATGGTCTGGGCGGGTCAGTTCCAGAATCTGCGTTCAGCCATGGCGCGTCTGGAACTTGTCGTGCCGGTCGCTCTGATTCTGATTTTTGCCCTGCTAATTCTTGCTCTGAACTCCGTCTGGCTGGCGGGGCTTGTTTTCATCAATCTGCCAATCGCCGCAACAGGTGGTATTCTTGCCCTGTGTCTTCGGGGCCTGCCGTTCAGTGTCTCCGCCGGGATTGGCTTTATCGCCCTGTTCGGCGTGGCCGTTCTGAACGGCGTAGTGCTTGTTACCGCGATCCAGTCCCTGCGTCTGGCAGGGCGCAGCGCTGCCCAGGCGGCCTTTGAGGCGGCAGAAGAGCGTTTCCGTCCTGTCATGGCAACCGCTCTGGTGGCCAGTCTGGGCTTCATCCCCATGGCCGTCTCGACAAGCGCCGGTGCCGAGGTCGAGCGCCCGCTGGCCACTGTTGTGATTGGGGGGCTGATCTCCTCGACACTTCTGACGCTGCTTGTGTTGCCCTCACTGTATGCTCGCATCATGAAAAATCGTGAATCATGAAAATCCTGATCATCGAAGACGAACCGGCTCTTGGTTCTGCCGTCAGGGACCGTGTCCGTCAGGCTGGTCATGTTGCCGACTGGTTCAGAACCCTGACTGACGGGCGGGCAGCCCTGAGAGCGTCCGCTTACGATTTTCTTCTGCTCGATCTCGGGCTTCCAGACGGCAATGGCCGGTACCTTCTGCGTGAGATCCGGCGAAATCGTTCTTCTCTGGCTGTCCTGATCACAACCGCTCAGGACCAGATAAGCGACAGGATTGCAGGTCTGTCGGAGGGAGCAGACGATTATATCGTCAAGCCTTACGATCTCGACGAACTCGTCGCCCGTATTGAAGCAGTCGCCAGACGATACATCGCATTGCCGGATAATATTGTGATCATTGATGACGTGGAGATCGATCTTTCTCGGCGACAGCTCAGACGTGAAGGACGCACGATCGATCTTTCCGCGCGCGAATGGGCCATTGTCGAACTTCTTGCCCGTCGACCGGGGGCACTGTGCAGCCGCGAGCAGATCGAAGATGCTCTTTATGGCCTCAGCGACGATGTGGAGAGCAATGCCATTGAAGTCTTTATCAGCAGGATACGAAAGAAAACCGGACCCGGCCTGATCGTGACGGTCCGGGGCAGAGGCTACAGCCTTGCAGAAAGTTCATCCTGATGAAGCGCTGGAGCCTGGCGTCCCGCATAGTGTCCGGGACACTGATTATCGTGCTAGGCGCGCTGGTGTTGCTCAGTATCCTCGTCGCGGCCTTTACCCGCTATGAAGTCACGGAGCGTCTCGACAACTCGCTGCAGGAAGTGGCCGAACGCCTGGAGTTCGTCATCAGTGAACTGGACAGAACGGATCAGAAGAGCACCACGCCAGGTGGTCAGGTCGCACGCCTGCCCGGTGTGAATCGGCGTACACTGGCCTATCAGATTGCCTCGCCGGACGGCCGCCTTGAGGTGAGATCGCAGAATGCACCAGAGACGCTGTTTGTTCCCCGACTGAAAATGGGATTTTACAATGTGCCGTCGTTCCGGGTGTATAGTGTCCCTTCCGCATCCGGTCGCCATTACATTCTGGTGGGGGAGCCGGCCTTTCACCGAAATGAAGCAGTCAGGCGGGCTATCCTGATTTCAGTCCTGCCAATGGTGATATTTTTTCCGGCAATCTGGGTCTTGGTCCGCTGGCGCGTCCGCCGCGCCATGCGTCCCCTCACAAGCCTTCAGCACGAAATCAGGAGTAGAGGCGGTACCAATCTGGTTCCAATCCCGCCGCTGGATCTGCCCGAAGAGCTTGTGACAATTCATTCCGCCGTCAATCTTCTTCTTGAACGTCTGAAAATGGCGCTCTCGACCGAACGCGCCTTTGCCGCGAATGCCGCACATGAGCTGCGCAACCCCATAGGCGCGCTTCTGGCGCAGGTGCAGGTCCTCAGAAATCTGCTTCAGCGTTCAGAATATGAAGAGCGCGCGACGACCATCATGCACCAGGCCCGCAGGATTGGCCGGATGATGGAAAAACTCCTTCAGCTTTCACGAGTAACGTCGGGAATCGCTCTTACGGGGGATATATTTGATCTGGTGCCTGTCATCCAGTTTCTGGCACGGGAGCTTGAGCGAGAAAAAAACCAGACCATTGACCTTTCAGGAGTCCCTCATCTCATGATTCGGGGCGACATGGATGCCGCAGGGATCCTGTTTCGTAATCTTCTGGAAAATGCTGTTCTTCATGGTTCTTCTCTGCGGCCGGCGCACGTGATTGTAACGGAGAATTCCGAAATTCTGATCTTTAATGACTGCGATCCCCTCACACTTGAGAGTTTGCAGAATATGGAAAAGCCCTTCGTGAGAGGTAAAACTAACGCTGAAGGCAGTGGTCTCGGGCTTGCGATAGTGCGACAGGTCTCTCTTCAGCTTCAGGCTGACATCACGATAACCTCCCCTGCTCCAGGAAAAACAAGGGGTATTGTCGTTACTGTTCGTTTCCCGTCCGGCGATACCGAAGTCGAAGCCAGTTGGGAGGGATCGAAGAACTATTGATTGATGTCCTGGCTACCTGATTTCAGGCGCAGGGTACGATGAACCGCTCCGGCACTGGCAGAGACAAGCCCTTGTATGCCGTGCTGCGACGTCCGCTTTGAGAAAGCTTCGGACGGCCCTGCGACGTCCGAGAAGAGGCGAGAACAGCCGGTCGGACTTATCGACACGTGTCCACGACGAAGAACGCAATCTTTTGTTCTTAAACAGACTGATAATCAGATCATTCAACCTGATCACGAAATTGGCTAGGCGGACTGCCGAGAGTCTTGCGAAATGCAAACGCAAACGCGGATGCCGTGGAATAACCAAGTGCGTGCGCAATCTCTCCAACTGGCATGCCTGATGCCAGCATGCCAACGGCGGCCTGCATCTGCACCTGCCGACGATAGTGGCTGAAGCTCATGCCGGTCTCGACTTCAAACAACCTAAGTCACGTTGACAAAAGAGCTGATCCAGAGCCTTGCGGCGGCGATATTGAGGAAACTCATGAATGACAAGGCGGTCTTGTCGTAACGGGTTGCGATGCGGCGCATCTGCTTGAGCCTGTTAAACATTCTTTCGATACGGTTACGATCCCTGTAGCGCCACCAGTCGGTGTTTTGTGGAGTGCTGCGGCCTTTGCGTGATGG
>NZ_JABCQB010000022.1:0-14247 GCF_015244525.1 Gluconobacter sp. R75690
ACGTGCCGACGCCATCTGGTCCGGGGTTAACCCCGGACCAGATGGCCAACAGCAACGCCGTCAGAAGGGCGGCATAACAACAACCGGGTATAGCTTATCAAGCCCGCAAAATTGTCCGAACGGACGGGACCACCTCTGACCACCTCAATTTATTATATCGGAATTCATGTTGCAAGAAATAATACTTGTTTATTAAGCATAGTTTTATATTCGAGTATCCTAAACGGAAGGGGGTTCCGATAATGTTTATACATTTATGAACTGTGTATTCGCTCGATGGGCGCGCGATCCATTTGTCCGCCTTCCGAAAGAAAGGTGGCGTGTGCAGCAGCGTGACGCATACCATGCGTTGCGCGATCCATGACAGTCTCGAATATCATGCCATCCGGATGGCCAAACATGCGCCTCGGCAACATCCCTAGGTCGCGTTGACAAAAGATTCAATCCAAAGCCTCGCGGCGGCGAGATTGAGGAAGCTTATGAATGATAAGGCGGTTTTGTCGTATCGGGTTGCAATACGGCGCATCTGCTTGAGCCTGTTGAACATCCGCTCAATGCGATTGCGGTCTCTGTAACGCCGCCAGTCTGTTTTCTGTGGAGCGTTGCGGCCTTTGCGTGATGGAATAACCGGCAGTATCCCACGGAACAGCAGATCCTGGCGGAAGCCGTCGCTGTCATAGCCCCGATCAGCCAGCATGGCTTTGGGGTTTGGAACCGGAAACGCCATCAGGGCATCTGTGGCCTTGTAATCCGAGACCTGACCTCCGCTAAGGGCAAAGCCGAAAGGACGTCCTTGATTGTCGCACCGGGCGTGGATTTTGCTCGTAAAGCCGCCGCGTGAGCGACCAAAACCCTCCGTATGAGCCCCCCTTTTGCACCTGTTGCCTGGGAGTGGGCGCGGACCACGGTACTGTCGACCATATGCTGCCAGTCATCACTCAGACCCAGGTCCACCAGGGTTTGCAGCAGGGCATCCCAGACACCCTGTTCAGCCCAACGCCGGAACCTGACATAGACAGAGTTCCATTTTCCGTAGCGCTCATGCATGTCCCGCCACGGACAACCGGTGCGCAGGACATACAACATGCCGTTGAGAAACCGGCGGTTATCTCCGGATGGTCGTGCCCAACGGCCACGCTCGGATGGCAAAAGCGGACCAATCAGCGCCCATTCACGATCCGTCAGATCCCCTCGTGCCATCCCCGCTTCACCTTATCGCCTTCGTAGAAGCAACCAGTGAATCAGATCTCAGGATGATCGTATAGACCTTTTGTCAACACGACCTAGTGTTTAGCCCAGAGAGCTTAAGCGCAAAAGCTGGACTTTAGAATCAGGAAATTCATTTTCAAAGCGACCCCAATATTAAACACTCTCAAAGAGTAAATTCTCTCAAAGCCGCAGGAAGATTGTGATTTTCGTGGCCGGATCGGCAGAGTTTTATAAGAGAAAATCGTTGTAATGGGGTTAAGGTCGCCCATTTTTGTGGCGACACAGGGGAAAGATTTTTTTCTAAAATCTGCTTCTGGAGGCACGTCGGTACAGAGTGTCCATCTTTCCACTCTGTAGGTTGCGGTGTAGCAAGAAAAACAGGTTCTTCGTTGGAGCGTGCTCGAATTAATTCTTTCAGAAATTGACGATAGTGCTGTTTATCGACATCTGACTCTGTCGAACGGTAACAGAGTTCGTAGCGATCTTTGTAATTGAAACGGCTCCACTGGCGAAGGCTCAGTTTTATTCCACACTCATCAAGTTTCATGCGCACGCTCATTGGAATACAGCGCAGTGTATCGGCAAAGTCGCGTTCGAAACCAAATATTTGCAGATCTGTGCTCATGGTTCTGTCTCTGAAAAATTAGGGTTGTTCAGGAAATAGGTGCGGGTGTGAGCCAGCCCAGTTCGTAAAGCCGCGTCATGTTGGCTGGAGTTAACCAACATTGTGCCTGCATGGCCTGAGTCATCCAGTTGATCGAAAAGTCGTCATCTAACGCCGAAAAATCGAATTGCATGGAGTTTGGTGTCTTGTGACCCGGCATGATTTGTGCGGTTGCTTCCGGGGGAAGGGCAAGGCCGCCGTTCGCAAGAGAGTTGGAAAGTTGACGAACGACTTCTGCAGAATTGTTGGGGTCCATACAAAAGTGTGTCGCTTCGCCGACGGCTCTCTTAAGAGCTTGTGACAACGCAGGTGAACTCTGGCTCCATCGTTGCGTCGTCACGAGAGTTTTCTCCAAATGACCGGGGCGGATGCTGATGGAACCAGTCACGATGAACCCAATGCCACGAATATCAGCTTCAGTTCCCCACGGTGGGCCGGCACAAAAGCCGTCGATTTCTTGGGAGCCCAAGGCATCAATCATGCGGTCAGGTGGCATGACGACGATTTCCACGTCGTGTTCCGGATCGGCGTGAATGCTCCTGAGAAAGTCTATCAAAATAAGGAAGTGAGTCGAGTACAGGTGCACAACAGCCAGCTTGGGACGACGTCTCAGGATTCTCTGCCAGATTTGAAAATTCCGCTGTCCTGTAGTGAAATCTCCCCCGAGGAATGAGGGGACTTTGGGTCCACGAAGAACAATCGTATTCCCGCCGCGACTGACAGGAATGCCCGGCCCGAGATTGATTTCTCGGCCACGGTGACCAAGCGCTGTCATAATCGCCAGAGGCGGAAAAATCAGAGCAGCGTCCAGTCCGTTCCAGACGAGACCATCTGCAACATTGGCCCAGGATGGCGATACGATAAGTTCTGCATCTAGCCCATGTCTCTCAAATATTCCTAGGTTACGAGCAATAATCAGAGGGGCGCTATCTGCCAGCCTCAGCAAGCCTATTCTGATGGCAGAACTCATGATGCATCATCCTTGGTCTGAACCCGGAGGTAATCGGCGGCAACATCCACCATTTTGCGGGCCTGCTGCATGGCTCGGCGTCTGAACCAACGATAGGCTTCAGCTTCGCCGCAGCGTTCGTTGCGCATGAAGGTTTTCTTCGCTGTATCGACCGTTTCCCGGTCTGAAAGGACCTGCCGAGCCGCTTTCAGTTCAGCCGTTGTTTCCTGAAAGCGGCGATATAGGGCAATTGCCGATCGAAGCAGGAGTTTGACGTTCCGAGGGGGCGTATCCATCACATTGTAGGAACAGACTCCCGCTGCAAAAGCATCTTCCATAAGAGCCTCATCGTCTTCGTCCACAAAGAGTGCAATGGGGCGTTCAAGACCGGAACAAGACAGCGCACGGACACTATCCAGCCCATCGCGATCAGCGCGACAGATATCCACGAGCACAATGTCAGGAACATGAGTTTTGACGGCTGCAATCAGGCTTTCATAACCCTCAAGCCGGATGACCTCCAGTGAAGGGTCAGCTTTCAAAATCTCTGAGAGGGCCCCAGCACGCTGGGAATTCTCGTCTGCGAGAAGAATTTTCATTGTCATGGGCCCGGCTCAGTACACGTCACGGACGTAGCGTCCATTTCGGGTGAGGGTACTGACATAGTCATCAGCCTGCTCCGAAGACATAATTCCATGACGTGCCACGATGCGCCGCAAGGCACTGTCCACATCCCGAGCCATACGGGCGGCATCTCCACAGACGTAGAAATAGGCGCCTTCCTGCAGCCAGTTCCAAAGTTCTTCCCCGTTTTCTTCCATCCGGTCCTGGACATAAATACGTTGGTCCTGATCACGGGAGAATGCCGTGTGCAGATGCGTCAGGCAGCCTTGCGCCATGAAGCCTTCGAGTTCCTCGCGATAGTAGAACCCGTTTTCTTCATGACGTTCTCCGAAGAAAAGCCAGTTTCGGCCGGGACTGTTACAGGCGGCACGCTCTTGAAGAAAGGCGCGGAAGGGGGCAATGCCTGTGCCCGGTCCAACCATGATGACAGGTTTGGCATCGTCTTCCGGTAGACGGAACTGGGATGTTGCCTGCAAAAAGACGGGAACCTCAGATCCTTCAGACAAACTGGCCAGCCAGTTTGAGCATAAGCCAAGGTAGGGTTCATTATTGATACCCACAGTAATGTGGACGCTGTCAGGGTAGGCTTTCAGAGATGATGCGATTGAATAGAGGCGCGGCTGCATCCGGCGGAAAAGGTTCGGGATCTCCTGCGCCTGCACGTCGAGTTTGGTGGCAGCCAGCAACTCGGGCAGGTAGCCGGCAGATTGTGCTCCCAATTTTTCCAGAAGCGCAGGAGATGGCCGGGAAAGATCAAAATGTCTGGTCAGGGCGTCTTTCAGAGACACGGTCCCATGGCCTCGAACGGAGACTGTCGTATCGGAAGACATCCCCAGAGCGTTCAGAACTGTTTCAACGGTTGAGCCAGCATTGCAGGGCCAGACCCCGAGAGCGTCCCCTGGGTCATAGTGCAGTCCAGTCCCTGAAAGATTCAGAACGATCTGCCGGGTTTCCTTGTCGCTATTACATCCCGTCAAGTAATGATTAAGGCTGACGCGTGCAATTACGGGGGTGGCCCGTGTGATGGCTGGTGCGTCCGGTAACGGAATGGCTGGTGTGAAAGCTGCTTTGGCACCCAAGGCAGACAGAAATCTGTGCTGCCAGACCTCAACCGTTTCTTCATAATCGGGCTCGCAATCCTGCCGTTCCATAACCGGGATTGCACCAAGCGCCTTCAGGCGTTCATCAAGAGCCCGGCCGAAGCCACAGAAATTGGCGTATGAAGAGTCCCCCAGCGCCACCATGGCGTAACGAACATCTTCAAGCGATCCTTGGGTTTTGCGAAGCTCATCCCAGAAAGCGTTGGCACTATCAGGAGCATCTCCGTCGCCGAAGGTGGAGACGACGAAGAGGACCGTTCCGGAAAGATCGGCCGGTTTGCAGCTCTCTAGGCTCATCGCATCGACGTCATGCCCGCTTTCTTTCAGCCAGATTATGAGTTCTTGAGCCAAGCCTTCTGCCCGACCTGTTTGGGAGGCCCATCGAATAAGAAGCTTGGGGTGGGTGTTTGTCGGGCTTTCCGAAACAGCAATATCCTTCGTTACAGGACTGCGTGCATATAGGCCTGCTAAAAGGCCATTAATTCTGGCTTTCTGCTCTGTCGGTAAAGGAGCGCTCAGAGGGACAAAAGGAAGCTCGTTTTCCGGTGGAGCAAGCCTCAGGCCTTCCATAAAGCCCGTCAACCACTGACGGCTTTCGACAGACAGAGCCAGTGGCTCTGAAGCAACGAGGCCAAGATGCTGGGTCATGTGGTCAAGCGGCATAGTAGCAGCGTTCTCCTCTGCCGAAGCAGAAACAGGTTCGATGCGCGAGAGGGACACCGCGCAGTGTTTGATCCCGGGCTGAAGCGAGACGGGGTCCGTGAAATCGGCCGTGACAGCGTTGATTGTCAGATTTTCGCCGAAACGGTCGTTCCAGTGAAAGGGCGCGAAGCATGTTCCGGGCGCAACGCGATCGGTAGGGCGGGCGGGGAGGACTGCTGTGCCCCGGCGTGACCGAAGCTCGACAGGATCTTCCTTGCCGATGCCCAGTCGTTCGGCATCGGCCAGAGCGATTTCGACAAAAGGCCCGGGGTTAAGCTTGTTGAGTCCATCAACCCGCCCGGTTTTTGTGAGCGTGTGCCATTGGTGCTGGAGACGGCCCGTGTTGAGCAGGAAAGGAAAATCCTCATCTGGCTGCTCTTCGAAAGGGAGATAAGGCCGAGGATGAAAAATTGCTTTTCCGTCATCGGTGGCGAAGACCGGAGGTTTATTTGGGTCTGGCCGGTAGCGGATCGGGTGGCGGGGCAGGGTGCCCCCCGCCTGGTTCGGCCACTGGACAGGTCCGGATTTCAGGCGGCCATGACTGACCCCGGAAATATCGTACCCCGTTTTGGGGTTCGCGAAACGGCTGAGTTCCGCAAAGACTTCGGCAGCAGATGAGAAGGTGAAAGCCTCCTCAAAGCCCATTTCGCAGGCAACGCGGGCAATGATGTCCCAGTCTGCGATGGCTTCACCAGGCGGGGAGACAGCCTGCCGGGCCAGCGTCATGGTACGGTCTGAATTGACCAGCACGCCGTCTCCTTCGACCCATAACGCACCCGGCAGAAGAATATCCGCATAAGCGGCGGTTTCCGTGTCGGCGTAGGTATCCTGAACAATAACCAACTCTGCGGCTTCAAGGGCAGCCGTGACGTTGGCGCGCCGTGGCACGGTCACGACAGGGTTGGTGCAAATGATCCAGCACGCACGGATTTCTCCGCGGTTCATGGCTTCGAACATTGCTATCGCGCCATGGCCGCCCGCTTTGCGAATGGTTCCTGCGGGTAGCTTCCATTGCTGCTCTACAAAGGCACGGTCATCATCGACCAATGCCGTGCGCTGTCCGGGGAGGCCGGGTCCCATATAGCCCATTTCCCTGCCACCCATGGCGTTGGGCTGCCCGGTAAGGGAAAAAGGCCCAGCCCCCGGGCGACAGATGGCGCCCGTCGCGAGGTGAAGATTGCAAATTGCGTTGGTATTCCACGCTCCCGAAGTGCTCTGGTTCAGTCCCATGGTCCATAAAGTCAGCCATGCATCTGCTTCCGCAATCCATCTGGCGGTTGTTTCGATATCGTCCTTCGAAAGACCGGTAATCTCGGCAACGTTCTCGGGATGATAGTCCGCGAGAAAAGCGGGCATCTCGCTCCAGCCTTTTGTCGCACTGGCTATAAAGTCCGGATCTATCGCGTCATCGCGGACCAGAATGTGAAGTAGGCCGTTCAGCAGAGCCAGATCAGTGCCGGGACGGATCTGAAGGAACAGGTCGGCCTTGTCTGCCGTCGCAGCCCGCCGTGGATCAACGACGATGAGTTTTGCTCCCTGACGCTTACGGTCCATCAGACGCAGGAACAGGATCGGGTGACAGTCGGCCATATTGGCGCCAATCACGAAGAACAGGTCCGTGCAGTCAAAGTCCTCGTAGCTTCCGGGGGGGGCGTCTGCGCCCAGAGAGAGCTTGTAGCCGGCACCCGCCGCAGCCATGCACAGACGGGAGTTGGACTCGATATGCTGTGTTCTCAGGTATCCCTTGACGAGTTTGTTCGCGAGATACTGTGCTTCCAGAGACATCTGGCCGGAGACGTACAGGGAGATCGCATCCGGTCCATGTTCCTCCAGAATGTTCTTCAGGCGACGGGCCGTTTCCTTGATGGCAGCCTTCATTTTGGTGGGAACGGGCAGGGACGTTCTATCTGGCCGGATCTGGGCAATATCCAGCCGCGCAGACGACGATACTGGTTTGTCGCAGGAGCTTCCCTTGGTGCATAGGCGACCACCATTCGTCGGGTGCTCGGTATCTCCGCGCACCTTGACGATCTGATGGTTCTCAACCTCCAGCACGATGCCGCAACCGACACCGCAATAGGGGCAGACAGAACGGATCTCTTCCCGTGCCATGACTGTCAGGCAGAAAGACGTTCTGCGGCGGTTTCTATAACCTTGGCGCGGATTTCAACCTTGCCTTCCGCTGTCAGGCGCCCCTCCCAAGTGCGCAGGGATTTGCTGGGATCTTCAAGGCAGATCCCGCTTTCGAGATTGAAGTGCTGTTTGTAAAGCGGGGAGGCGACAACGAGCTGTCCCCGCAGATCCCCCATGATACCGCGCCCAATGATATTGGCCTTCGAGAACGGGTCATGGTTGTCTACGGCAAAAACACGGGCTGTCGTTGTTTCTGTTTCCGGCAGGTAAAACAGGGCAATCTGTGCACCTTCATACCAAGCAACCACCCCTGATTTTGGCACCAGATCACTAGTGTTGCAGAGGGCTGTCCACTCCACAGGGCCGGACTCTTCAGGAACGGCCGCCTGATTTGGGGCTGGCTTGACCTGGTCGCGCTCAGGAACAAGCTGAACGTTTGGATCGGGGCGGGTGTCATTGACGAAGGTGCGGAAACGTTTGAGCTTTTCACCGTCCGTGAGGGCATCTTTCCATTCACAGTGGTATGTTTCGACCACGTGTTGCATCTGACGCTCCAGCTCTTCGGCAATGCCAAGGCTGTCCTTGATAATGACGTCCTTGAGATAATCCAGACCGCCCTCCAGGCCTTCCCGCCAGACAGACGTGCGCTGGAGCTTGTCTGCGGTGCGAATGTAGAACATCAGAAACCGGTCGATGTATTTCACGAGCGTTTCTGAATTGAGATCGGTCGCGAACAGCTCTGCATGGCGAGGACGCATTCCGCCATTGCCACAGACATACAGGTTCCAGCCATTCTCCGTGGCGATGATGCCCACATCCTTGCTCTGTGCTTCGGCGCATTCACGGGTACAGCCGGATACGGCGAATTTAAGCTTGTGAGGAGAGCGCAGCCCCTTGTAGCGGTTCTCCAGATCCAACGCCTTACCGACGCTGTCCTGGACGCCATAACGGCACCAGGTGCTTCCAACACAGGATTTTACCGTCCGGGTAGACTTTCCGTAGGCATGCCCTGTCTCAAATCCAGCATCCAGAAGTTCTCCCCAGATTTCAGGAAGCTGATGCAGTTGGGCGCCAAACAGATCAACGCGCTGGCCACCGGTGATCTTGGTGTAAAGGCCATATTTTTTTGCGACCTGCCCGAGGACAATCAGTCTGTCCGGGGTAATTTCCCCACCAGCAATGCGGGGAACCACGGAATAAGTGCCGTTCTTTTGCATATTGGCCATGAACGTGTCGTTCGTGTCCTGCAAAGGAATATAGAGCGGATCGGTGATCGGCTTGTTCCACGCAGAGGCCAGGATCGAGCCAACGGTTGGCTTGCAGATATCGCAGCCAAGACCCCCGTTACCATGGCGGGCCATCAGCTCTTCAAAACTGCGGATCCCGTGGACACGGACAAGGGAATAGAGCTCCTGACGCGTATGGGAAAAATGCTCGCAGAGGCTGTGATCGACCTCAATGCCTCTGGCCGCAAGTTCCGTTTCGAACACGCTCTTGAGCAGTGCGGCGCAGCCACCGCAGCCTGTACTGGCTTTTGTGCCCTGTTTGAGCGCGGCAAGGTCAGCGCATCCCGCATCAATGGCGTTACAGATCGAGCCTTTCGTGACGTTGTGGCAGGAGCAGATCATGGCCGTATCGGGCAGGGCATCCGCACCCAGGAGTTCTGCCCCTTCACCACGCGGCAGGATCAGTACAGCAGGGTCAGCCGGTGGTTTGATGCCATTCTGAACATACTGGAAGATGGTGTCATAATAGGAGTTGTCTCCGACGAGGATCGCCCCGGTTACGCGCTGGCCATCCGCAGAGAGAACGAGGCGCCGATAGGAACCGTCTGCTTCTCCAATGAAGCGGTAGCTCGTCGCACCGGGCTCACGGCCATGCGCATCGCCGATCGAGCCGACATCCACGCCCTGAAGCTTGAGCTTGGTAGACATGTCCGCCCCCGTGAAGGCCGCATCTTCTCCGGCCAGCAGGGAGGCAACTGTGCGTGCCATGGTGTATCCCGGCCCGACCAGACCAAAGACCTGACCCTGCCAGAGGGCGCATTCGCCTATGGCAAAAATGCCCGGATCGGACGTCCTGCACTGATTGTCGATCACGATGCCACCACGCGCGCCCACAGCTAACCCGCAAGCTCTTCCAAGCTGATCTGTAGGGCGGATGCCTGCGGAAAAGACCACCATATCGGTTTCGAATGAAGGACTGTCTGCGAATATCAGGCGATGACGGTGCTGGTCTCCTGCAACGATTTCCTTTGTCGCATGTGACGTTCTCACATCGATACCCAGCGCCTCGATGCGGCTGCGGAGCGCGCGGCCACCGTCTTCATCGAGCTGGGCTGACATCAGATGTGCTCCAAGCTGAACAACACTGACCTCCAGCCCTAGAAGTTTCAGGGCATGAGCAGCTTCCAGACCCAGTAACCCTCCGCCGATGACAGTTCCGTGGCGAGCGCCCTGAGCCGCGGCACGGATGACGTCCAGATCTTCAAGCGTACGGTAGACCAGCCCCGCAGTTCCGGTATTGCCCGGGACTGACGGAACGAAAGGCGTAGAGCCTGTCGCCAGTATCAGGGTGCTGTAGGGCAGAAGACCATCTTCACTTTCCACGGTCCTGGCGTCACGGTCGATCCGCATGACTGGAACACCCAGATGCATGGTGATGCCGTGCGCCGAGTGAAAATCTTCCTCATGCAGACGCAGGGCCAGCGCATCCTGACCCGTCATGTATTCCGTAAGATGAACGCGGTCATAGGCATGGTGGCGTTCAGCACCAAAGACATGGATTTGATGCGTTTCATGCAGTCCGTGCATGACGAGCTGCTCGGCGCAGTAATGTCCAACCATCCCGTTGCCGATGATGATGATGTTTTCTTTCATGGTCATCCGTCCGTTCTGTGGGTCAGTCATGGTCAGAACTTGAATTCGAGGGTCTGCATGTAGAATGCGTCGCTCTTTGCGCCTGCTGCGTGCATGCTACGGGACGCGATGAAGCCCACGATGTCGTGCGTCCAGGTCCAGTGCGGAGCAAAATTCCAGGCAAGCTGCGTCTGGGGAGCAGCTCCGATAAAGCCGCCGGATAACCCATTGCGCCAGGAATAGATCTTGCCTGTGCCATAAACCGCATCCTGTGTGCTTTCCCGCCAGAAGAAAGGAACATGCAGCTTGAAGTGAAGGTTTTTCCGTAGGGCAAACGTTGCGAGCGGCCCTACACCAATCAGGTTCTGGGACGTCACGGACAACGTGACGTCATTATAATACGGCAGAGGAAAATAGGGGGAGGCAAATGTTCCGACTGCTCCATCTTTGCTCTTGTAGGAGCCGCCGGAGAACAGATCCGCCTGAAGGCCAGCGCTCGGTTTTGTCGGAAGATCGGGCCGGTTATACAGCAGGGATGCATTGACGGCATAAGCCCGTACGGCGCGGGTTGGCTGGCTTTGCTGTGCTGGCCGAAACTGGCCTCCCTGAAACACACCGCTCAGGCTCGTCGAGAAAGGGCCGACATTTCCCCACAAACGCATGCCGACATTGTCCCGGCGGCTGGAACCGGTCTCTGTACCCGTTGTGGTCGGGATAGACGCTGTAGTGCCACTGTAGAGATAGCCGATGTAAAAGACGTCTGCGAAAAGCTGGCTCTTCTTTCCCATGGCTCTAAATGCGGGAAGCGCCGTGGACGTCATGGCGCCATACATCCTGGCACTGTAGTTCGTGCCGTCCCCGAAAACAGCGTCAGGCAATTTGTTGGTCTGCATGAAATCAAACAGATCCACCCGAAAACGTTTCCAGATGGCATAGCCACGGAAACCATCCCAGGTTTGCTGGGCATTGGTCAGGTCTCTGGCAGACTGCATGAAGACTGGCGTATCAAGGAATACCTGACGGCCGCCAATAACACCTGCCTTGGCGCCCAGAATATTACCCCTTACTTCCAGAATGCCCTGCTGAAGATCCAGTCGCTCCCTTTGAACGCCTGTCTGATAACCATATGTATTGGAGCCTCCAGCAACGCCGTACAGAAACTCGGCATAGGCGCGGACATGCTCCCCCAGATGGAGATCCACGCCATACAGATTGCGAAGAAGAATACGGTTGGCATTGGTTTTGCCGGCCGTCCCCATCAAGGGCTGATTTTCATAGATGTAACGGAAGCGTTCCTCCGCATTCAGAGACAGCCAGATACTTCCGCTCTCATTGAGGCGAATGTACTTCAGGCGATTGAACCAGTCATTTCTGCGCTGTTCGGGCGGCATGTTGACAACATCGCTCCAGTCTTCCGCCCAACGAACCTGACCAAAGCCCGTCATTGACCCGAAACCGGAAGCGGCGCCGTTCCCCGCATTGAAAACGCCCCAGTCCGGGGAGTGGAGAGGCCGGCCCTGCTGAGAATGAACCGTCTGGCTGACCGCTTTTACTTTTGATGTTGCAGACGGGTGAATTTTGGTGCTGGGGTGAGGGGTATCGTCAGCTTTCAAAGAGCTGGAGAATGCCATTGCTCCCAAAGCGAGACCTGCCAGAACTGGCGTATAGGGATGAGGCGTAAAAATGGAGAGGCCAGCCATCATGCTTTCTCCATCCAACGACGATGACACAGAACAACGGAGATGCAGGCAATCAGGCAAATCCCGGCAAAGGCAAGAAATCCAGGCCCGTAGGAATTGACGATCTGCCGGGCTTCGCCGAGTGACAGGGCCAGATAAAACCCGCCAACACCGCCAGCCATCCCAACCAAACCGGTTAGAATGCCGACCTGACGCGGGAAACGAGTTGGCACAAGCTGGAAGACGGCTCCATTTCCCAGACCAAGCGTCAGCATCCCGAAGAAGAATGCCGGGAATGCGAGATAGATCGTCGGAAGCCCGAGAGAGATGATGCCAAAGCAGAACGCTGCGATTGCATACAGAACGATCAGAGCCTTTGTACCCCCAACGCGATCGGCAAAGGCTCCGCCAACAGGTCGCACAAAAGAGCCAACGAAAACGACAAACGCCGTGCATGCACCGGCAACTGCGGGTGAAAGGCTATATTGGTCATTGAAATAAATGGTCAGGAAAGACGCAAGACCAACGACCCCCCCGAAGGTCACGCTGTAAAAAAACATCAGTAACCAGCTATCGACTGATCCCAGAACGGATCCCCATGCGCGCAGGCCGGGGGATGGCGGTCGATTGGCAGGTTCCTTGGCAAGAACGAGAAAAAGCAGCAAAACGCAGATGAGCGGAAACGTTGCTAGCCCGATGACATTTCGCCATCCGACCAGAACCGCAAGTCCAGGCGCAAAAAGTGAGGCAAGGGCAGTTCCTGAGTTGCCTGCACCTGCAATGCCTAGAGCGGTACCCTGATAGTGTGGGGGGTACCAAACAGAGGCAAGGGGAAGGGCGATTGCGAAAGACGCGCCTGCAATGCCAAGAATACCCGCAAGCCCAAACATCTGGGCGTAGGTATGCGGCGCAAGGTACCAGATCAGGACAAGGCCTATAATGACCGTAAGCTGCGCCGCAATCGCAACATGACGAGGACCGAACACGTCCACGAGGCCGCCTGCCAGTACGCGAAACCCGGCCCCAGCCAGCACTGGGGTTGCGACAAGAAGACCTTTCTGCCCGGCATTCAGATGCAGGTCATGTGCGATAGCAATGCCGAGAGGCCCCAGCAGAACCCAGATCATGAATGAGACGTCGAAATACAGAAAAGCGGCCAGCAGGGTGGGTGCGTGCCCAGCTTTCAGGAAACCCCTGTCCACAATACATTTCCAGACGACACATCAAAAAGGATGCATCATCGCCCTCTCGGGCCAGTGGACCGCCATTGATCCACCCCATGCGTCTCTGTCCTGACCGGACAAACCCGACTCTCCACCGGCACTGACGGAGCCTCGCTATATTGTGTGAGGAGACTATATTACGGAATGATCCTATTCCAGAATAAAAAGAAAATTTTGAAATTTATATAGTTTCGGAACGACTCTTGGTTTCGACATAGCTCGCTATGGCCTCTTTTCTCATGTTAGGCTCAGGGCCCATTGATTTGAGTGTGGAAATCTGATTCAGGCTCGGTGAGGAGACTGAAGATGAGCGATCTGTTTTGGCTGACGGATGAACAGATGGAGCGTCTGCGGCCGTTCTTTCCCAAGAGCCACGGCAAACCTCGCGTCGATGATCGCCGTGTGCTGAGCGGCATCATTTTTGTGAACCGCAATGGTGGACTTGCTACGGTTTTGTGCCGGTTGACTGAGCGTTTTAAGCTCACATCAGGAGAGGCACGGAACCATGGCAGTGACGCACACAGAAGAATTCCGCCGTGAGGCGGTAAGGATTGCCTTGAGCAGCGGTTTGTCACGGACCCGCGTGGCAGCGGATCTGGGGATTGGCAAATCGACATTGGGACACTGGATTTCGCAGTATCGGACCGCTGATCTGTCAGTGCCTGAACCGCAGGCCGATCTGGTCCGGGAGAACGAGCGCCTACGCCTGGAGAACCGCGTTTTGCGGGAGGAGAGGGAAATCTTAAAAAAAGCCACACAGTTTTTCGCGAGCCAAAAGATATGAGGTTCGCCTTCATCCGTGAGCATCGTAGCCGTTGGTCGATCGAGAGCCTGTGTCGTGTGCTGCGTGTATCGACACGTGGTTATCGCGCCTGGATTTCCAGACCCGTTTGCCAACGCCAGCGCACCGATTTGAAGGTTCTGGCGCATATCCGTGAGCATTTTGTCCTGAGCAACTCCACCTATGGTTGAGGTGGTCCCGTCCGTTCGGACAGTTTTGCGGGCTTGATAAGCTATACCCGGTTGTTGTTATGCCGCCCTTCTGACGGCGTTGCTGTTGGCCATCTGGTCCGGGGTTAACCCCGGACCAGATGGCGTCGGCACGT
>NZ_JABCQB010000023.1:0-13660 GCF_015244525.1 Gluconobacter sp. R75690
CTTCTGCGGGCCGCAAGACGCTCAATCTGTCGAAACAGGCTCGTGCCGCCTGATCGTTCCTTTATTGTTCATGCCAAACGTTGTTTAGCGTACCATCCACACGATGGCCTCCAACAGAAACCGCGCCTTGGCTGACTGGGTCTTGGGGCTTTCCCTGAGCAGGTTCAGGGTCTGGGCAACATGCCCCTCAGGACAAACGGCCAGATGGATGTTGTTGCGCTGAAGCACCGCCCCAGAAACGTCCGAGCGGTTATCCTTGCGAAGCCGCTTGATCGTAACATCGCGGTTTCCGAATGCTTGCAGGAACTCGAAAGGAAATTCCCCGGGATTAAAAGATGCCTCGGCAATCCGGGAGACAGCTTCTTCAATCTCAACGGGATTCATGCGTAAAATTCCATATTTTCGAAAAACAGATCATACACCTCATGCGCCACCGGACACCTCCAGGAAGAGGCGGACCAGAGGTGCGTTGATATAATAATTGCTCCGCCCTGAGCGGTGCTTGGACAGCAAGCCTTTCTCTGAGAGCTGGTCGAGGTATTTCCCTGCCGTCTGACGCGCGATATTCAGATCCGACTGGACATACTCGATTTTCGTGTAGGGATGCCGGAACAGGTTGTTCAGCAGTTTCTGACTGTAAATCTTGGGCAGCTCTGTGCGCATCCGCTGCTTCATGGTGGCCATCTGCGCCCGCATGCCCTCAATCAGCTCCAGAGTGATCCTAGATGTCTCGGCTACGGCACGCAGCATGTAGAGGATCCACACCTCCCATGCGCCTTCATCCCGCACCTTCTGCAACAAACGATAATACTCATCCTGGTGGCGGGTGATGTAGCGCGACAGATAGAGGATCGGGATATCCAGAAGGCCGGTCCGGGTCAGATATAACACGTTCAGGATCCGCCCGACGCGGCCATTTCCATCGGGAAAGGGATGGATGTTCTCAAACTGATGGTGGATCAGGGCCATCTTGATGAGTGGATCCAGGTCACAGAGCCCGTCATCATTCACGAACCGCTCCAGATCCGACATATGCCCGATAATCTCCCGCCCGTCCTGCGGCGGCACAAAGACCACTTCCCCCGTGCGCTCATTCTTCAGGGCCGTTCCCGGAGTGTTTCGAAACCCATCTCCCCGCTTCTTGAGCATCTGGAAAATCGCGATCAGCCCCTTGTTCAGGATCAGCCCATCGGTTTCCTTCAGCTGCCGAAACCCAAGATGCAGCGCATCTCGATACAGGGCGACTTCCTTGGCCGCCACTGAGTCCGGCCCTTCAGGAAACAGATCTGCTTGGAAAAGTTCATCCTGGGTGGTGACGATATTCTCGATTTCCGAGGACGCCTTGGCTTCCTGCAAAGCCAGCGTATCAATCAGGATCCCCTGATTGGGAATGGTTGCCGCCCGTCCCTTCAACTCCGCCAAAGCCCGGTTGGCCTCGACCAGCGCCCTGAGAACCGGAACCGTTTCTATCTCCCTCTGAGGCGGTAAAGGCCGAATAGGGTAGGTTGACGTTAACATGACATCCTGACGTGGTAGGAATATGCGTTTTTTCTAACACGTCCAGATAATCCGTCAAAGAAATCCAGTTTCTTTGACATGTCATATTCTGCTGTCGGCTTTGTATCCCCTGAAGACTATTCCTGCTCTGCCGGAACAATGATGACACAGGGTTTCTGAGTTTTTTCCTGACCCGATGCCGCTTTCTGGCAAGCTGCAATCCTGTCTCTGTTGACCTCAACCAGCTGGCTGTCCTCACGTACACGTTGCCAGCCTTCAGGATTGCTGACCGCCATCATCATGGCCCCAGAGTTCCAGCGATCTTTCTCCCCAACAATAAAGGATGCCACTCGCGTCCCGACAGAAGATGGCAGGAGATACGCCAAAACAGGCGACAACCCGATCCCTGCAACAAGACAGGCAAGCCCCACCCCTAACAGCCACCAGTTCTGACGATCCTGCTGACGGGACTGACCAATGATATTGGCAAGAACCCGACGTTCCCCCTGAACCTCACCTATCGCTTTCTGAAACGCTGTCTGCATCTCCTGACTGGCAGAAATCCCGACCTGACGAATCCCTTGCCCATACGCCTGGGGCGTCATCTTCAGCGTCGGATTGGCCTCGATCGCCTCCATTCGTGCACCGACTGCATTCATGGCCTTCACGACACGGGCCAGATCCTCCGTGTAATCCGGGGGCCGATTGTCCCGCCACGCCTGCGGCAACGCTTCCACGCTCCGCCGGAGTACCGTCATTTCGGCGCACAGGTCCTCAAACGCGCGCGCTGCTGGATCTGTCTCGGACATCAGATATCCCCCCACAGATTGAAAACCCGCACACCAGCCGCCTCGAAAGGCGACACGTCGTGGCTGGCCAGAACACGCTGCTCCGGGACGGGCCTCCTCGTCTCCATGATCACGTTGGTATCAAGCAGCAGGATCATTCGAAGGACATTGCCTCGGCCGGGGTCTGATCGCGGGTCTGCAAGACCGCGATATCCTGATCACGCACACCGGCCTCACGACCGATGGCCCCCAGAAGCGATCCCAGCCGAACGGCCTCTTCTTTTTTCTGCATGTCCTCTCCAGTCACCGCGCCGAAATCAGACAACCCGTTCCAGCCCCAGATGTGTCACAAACGGATCAAAGTCCCGGTCACTGTAAAGGAGCCGATACCCGCTTACGATACATCGTGTGGCAATCAGGGTATCAATGGTTTTCCGGATGGTGATGCCTCTGGCACGCAGGTCACGGAAATATCGTGCCGCCTCGATCATGACATCACGCCCCCCGATCTCTACCAGATCCAGAGCGCCAAGCAGTCTCCGCGCCTTGTTGAAATCCCGTTCGCTCGCAAATCCCTGAAGAACTTCCGTCATCATCAGATCCCCAATGGCGACCAGTTCCTCTCCCAGCAACCGGTCCAGAGCATCAACCTGTGGCGTCACCGTACCCCTGAAAAAATCGATCCAGACTGATGAATCGACCAGAATCATGCGTCGGAACGCATGGCGTCGAGATCGCCGTGCCACTCCAGCCTGCCCTTCATGGAACGCAGTTGCCGCTGCTGATTCAACTTGATCAGCGTCCGCAATCCGAGTTCGACGGCTTCTTTCTTGGTTTTGACGCCAGACGCCTTCAGCGCATCTGTCATGAGGGTATCGTCAATAATGATGTTGGTTCGCATGATGTGTATCTCCAGTGAAAATTATACACATCAACATCTCCTCTCTCAAGCAGATTACATCCCCATATCCATACCGCGCGACCTGGAGCGTGAGAGGGCCTGCTCCCGCTGATGGGGATGCAACCCGTGATCAAGCGTCGATCCCTTCCGGATGCCCAGCTCGCGGCTTTTCTCCCGCAGGATGGACTCAAGCTGCGCATCCCGCTTCAATTCCTTGAGCGCCACACCCTGCTGTTCCCGGCTCAGCCCGTCCCAGGTCTTCACAAACCGCGCCGCCCGCAATTCCGGGCTCTTTCGCACCCTGTCCTCATGCTCCAGCCCCTCGACCAGTTTGCGCGCCCGTGCCGGACCTTCCAGACCATACAGCGCCTGCCGGATCTCCGGCTGATGCTTCAGCGCCGCCCGCAGATCCGCCTCACCACCACGCCGGACCCGTTCCAGATCCCGACCGGCTTCAAACAGCGCCTTCTTCTGATGCTCCAGCACGGGCAACTCCTGGCGCACCATGCGCTCGGCATCCACCCAGGCCCGCGCATACCGCTCCACCGCCTGCTGAAGCGGGTCACTCCCCGGTATAAACCCGTCCAGCCCGGCCGGCACCTGCTCACGCTGCACACGGGGCAGCCGCAACCCGGCAAAGGGAGATGCGGGAGCTTCACGCTCGACCCCACTCTTCCCCTTACCGGCCTCAGCCTCCATCCCGGTCAAAACGTCTTTTTCCGCCGTGCGACGACCCGGCCGCACGGACAGGTCCAGTCCATCGAACATCCCGCGTTTTTGCTGTGCCGACGCAGGCTCTGGCATAGGCACACCTTCGGCCTGCCTGTCCTGCCGGGGGCCAGAGGCGGCCTTCTCACGCTCCACCACGATCTCGCTCTCGGGGACATGCAGCCCGCGCCGACGCGCAAACCCGGCATCCCGATCCCGGACATGCGGGTAATCCAGCGTGGTGTCCTTCAGCCGCTCGCGCGACAGCCGCCGCACCAGCCCGTCAAGGTCGCCCACATCATCACGACCCCAATGGACAGACACGCTCCCCCGATGGCGCGACAGCGCCACATAGGCCCCATGCCGGTCCATGCTCCCCGTCGCCAGCACATGCGCCCGGTCCACCGTCACACCCTGCGCTTTGTGGATGGTGGCGGCATAGCCATGATCCAGCGCGTCATACTCCCACATCCGCACGGACACGATCCGGCCAGTCCCAACGCCATCAGGACCATCAAGCTGCACAGAAAGCATGATCCGATCCTCATCCATGCCATACAGCCCACGCACCGTGCCCAGCGTGCCGTTCTTCACCCCCAGGTCCCGATCATTACGCAGGAAATACACCCTGTCCTCATGCGCAAAACGCCTCTCCCCCTGAACCGTCATCACCGACAGTTCGACATCAGCGTCCAGCTCACCCGCCTCCCGCCGGATCTCGCGTGCCGCCTCGTTCAGCGCCCGCACATCGACACGCCGATGCGCCAGCATGATCTGGCTGTCTTCTGGCGCGGCCTGCCGGGCTTCCTCCCACCCGGCCACCACCCCGGCGCGCGCCTCTTCCAGCGTGTCATGTCCGCGCACCAGGCCAGCCGCCTCATAGCGTCCCAGCGCCCTATCCGTCCGCCCGGTCGCAAGCTCTTTCGTGGCCGCCTGCTGCCAGCCTTCACGCTGCCGGCGCACCGTCGTGATCTCCACCGACCCCACCCGCTCGGCCACCGCCCGGAACGCACCACCGGCCTCGATCGCCTGCAACTGCTCGGGATCACCTACCAGCACCACCTTGGCCCCAGCACTGCGCGCGGCCGACAGCACCCGCTCCATCTGCCGTGACCCCACCATGCCGGCCTCGTCCACCACCAGCACGTCCCCGCGCTCCAGCAGGTCGAACCCACGCGCCCACGCACGCTCCAGGGAGGCCAGCGTCCGGCTTTCGATCCCGGCCCCCGCTTCCAGACCTTCCGCCGCGATCCCCGACAGCGCCGCCCCGCGCACCCGATACCCGGCCTCTTCCCACGCCTCACGGGCCACACCCAGCATGGTGCTCTTCCCCGTCCCGGCATAACCGACCACCACAGACAGGTCGCGGGACTTCGTGACCTCGCCCACCGCCAGCGCCTGTTCGTCCCCAAGCCCATCCCGCGCCATCGCCGCCCGACGCACTGCCAGCGGCACCGCATGACCCTGGGACTGACCCATCGCGAACGATGCCTCTTCCAGACGCTGCTCGACCCCGATCATCGCGCGCGTGGAGAACCGCTCCCGCCCGTGCCCGTCTTTCCCGAGCGCGACCAGCTCCGGACATGCCTCCACCCGAACCATGACAGCACTGAACTGTTCTGCATCTGCCGTATGCCGGTCCACGAACCGCGCCAGGTCCTGACGGGTGAATGTGCTCTGCTGTCGGGTCAGCGCCTCCAGCGCCACATGCGGCTTGGCCAGCAACCTCTCGCCATTGCGTCGCGCGATCTCCAGATGGTCAGCGACCCGCTCCGCGTCCTCGCCCCGCTCTTCCCGACGCATGCCGGCCGGACCGATCTTGTTCTGCGGCTCAAGATCGATCCCCTGTGCCACGAACGACCGATGATCGATCCGCACATCCAGGTCCAGCTCGGCCAGCCGTTCATTGGCGAGCGACGCCCATCGCCCCCGCCATGTCAGCAGGAGTTCTTTGTCATTCCACGAGCGTTCTTTCGCACCAAACCCGTTCTCGTCCACAGACCGCGTGGACAGCATCACATGGGCATGGGGCTTCGCCAGTCCATCTTCGCCAATATCCCAATGCACATTGAGATCGGCCACCATGCCGCGTTCCACGAACTGCTCCCGCACAAAATCCCGTGCCAGCGCGATCCCCTGCGCCTGGGTCATTTCGCGCGGGATTGAAAACTCCACCTCGCGGGCAAGCTGGGCATCCTTGCGCTTCTCGATCGCCTCGACCTCGTTCCATAGGGTCGCACGATCAAGAAACCGTTCCGGCGCGCCATCGGGCAGCAGGATCTCGGAATGCACCACGCCGCTCTTGTTGGAAAAGTCATGGTCGCAATCCAGCCGCACATCATGCAGGCGGGACGCTGCGCGATAGGCTGCCGCCGCCACGGCGCTCCGGCCGGTGACACGGCTGATGACCTTTGCATGCAGGTGATAGATCGCCATGGACGCGATCTTATCACATCCCTTAAGCGCACGTCACGCAGTGACGTATAAGCGCGCACTTACATTTTACTGCGCCATAAAGGTTGATTTGTCTGGATGAGTGACGCGGTTCTCGCCTGTATGGTAGAGTATGGCACAGACCAGCAGGACAGGGGACCGGAAATGCGCAGGCCACGGGACATTGATGCGGAACTGAAGGCGCTTCAGGAAAAGGCGAAGCAGCTTAAGGCGCAAAGAACCATCCAGCTCGGTGAACTGGTCGAGGCGACGGGAGCCGATACCCTGTCGATCGAGGCGCTGGCCGGTGTGCTGCTTGCGGCTGTCGAACAGGCGGACGGCAAACCCGAAGCCGTCGCGAGGTGGACCGAACGGGGGACGGCGTTCTTTCAGGCCGGCGGAAAAAAGGGCAGCCGGAAAGGAACCGGAAACGATCAGAATGGAGCTTCTGGCGCTTGAAAGACGGATCAGGAAGCAGGCGGCCCTGATCCATCGCCATCAGGCACGAAAGGCACGCACCGACATGCGCGACTGGGCGAAGGCGCGACGGGAACGGACCCATCATCTGATCGAACTGGGCGGTCTGGTTCAGAAGGCGGGACTGGTTGATCTGACCGATGATGACCGCGCCACCCTGCTCGGAGCCTTTCTGGATATTGCGGGGCAGCTTCAGGGGGGAAATGAGACCACCCCGGACGACCTGAAAACGCGCTGGAGACGCGCGGGGCTTCATGCCTTCGACAGGGACCGGGAACAAGGCTGACGACAAAACACGATCATCCAAAACGGACAGACTGTAATCTCGGCCACAGAACAATTTGACGGTCTGGAAACTGACCGCCACAAACACTTCAAGAGGATACCTAATGGCTATGGTTTTCTGATACAATCAACCGTCATCAATGGATGTGGAATCTGAATGCTCGGTTCGTTGCACGGGCGGCAAAGCGTATGACCGATACGGATGCCTTCATCTTGCTCAATGAGGCGGTCAATCTGGAAATAGCGGAAACGGCTGCCAACCTTCTTCGGGAAGGTGTGCCAGAAAAAATTGTCGCTGATTTCGTTATAGCTTACAGTCAGACACAACGAGCAGAATTGCTGGATAATGTCTGCGATTACGCATGGCGGATTTCTGCCCCTGTCGCTGCCACGAAACACGAGGCGATGAAGACATGACCATGACGGACCTTTCCGACGAACGGGCTGCCAAAAGGGATGCAATCCGCAAGGCACGCAACAGCACGAAACCCACTGTCCCGGCCGATCAGGTTCTTGCTCTTCTGGACGCCGATCTGGCCCGGATTCAGGCGGCCATTGACACCCTCCCTACGCCTCGCCCCACGGATTGATGAGGGTGTTGGTGTCGTGAACGATCCCCCCCGAAATCCACGTCCCTGATGGCCTCGTGGAACGCGGGAACGATCCCTCATTCCCGCGCTGAAGATTACCAGTAATATTCGTGGGGTCGCCGGGTGCCGGTATACGGAAAGACCGCCTCGACAGGATCGAGGTCGCCCTTGATGATCAGGCGGGCAACATGCCTGTCATGATGACGGCCAGGACGGATATCGTGCAGATGACTGTACCAGTTGGGAGATTCAGAGGCTTCACGTGAGCCTCCATAGCCACAGCGATCCGGCTGGTTGGCCCAGCGATGATTGCGACCGTATTTGCGGCTGTGATGATAGGTGCGAGACATGGGAGCTTCCCCTCCATGACGCGCGGAGTGATTTCCGAGCGTACCTACATCGCCCGATCTCCTCTGTTCTGGTCGGAATATACTTTACCGCGTCTGTGCGACATCGGTCTCCAGCAGGGACGCCGGCAGGCGCATGTTGAGGGCGGCCGCCTTGGGTTCGATCTCAAAGCGCATTGGCTTGAAACCGGACAGGTCATACCGGGTCAGATCGACGGTCGCGACGAAATCCTCGGCCGCTTCGTCACTGTGCAGCGAGGGCATGGACCTATTTTTGTAGCTCATACTGGTCGATCTCCTTCAGACGGCTTCGATCGGGCCTGGATAAGCCTTTACCAGCGGATCATGGGTCAGCAGAAGCAATCCTTCCACCGTGGCCTGTGCCACAAGGATCCGATCAAAGGGATCCCGATGCACATCTGGCAGTTGTCCGACTGCCAAGGCGTGCTGGCTGGTGATCGGTAACTCCTCATAACCGTTTTCGATCAGACCTCGTCGCAGCAGATGAGGATCGACCTGGAAGTCTGCCCGTCCCAGCCCGGTCTTAATGGTGATCTCCCAGAGACTGGCCGCACTGAAGACCAGATCATTGCCCGGATCTTCCATCAGGGTTCTCGCCCGTGCTGACAGCTTATCTGGCTCTCCGGCCGCCCAGAGCAGCAGATGGGTATCCAGAAGGAGCTTCATGTCGGACCGTCGAACAGAGACACAATATCGTCCTGTCCCATGCGATCAAAATCCTCGGGCACCCGGATTTTTCCGGCCATAAATCCCAGACGGCGTTGCTGTGGTGCTTCAGGAGCCGTAATCGGGCTAACCCGCACCATCGGGCGGCCGGCTTTGGCAATGATGAAGCTTTCTCCTTTCATGGCGGCGTCAATCAGCCGGGACAGATGCGTCTTGGCTTCGTGGATGTTGACTGTGCGCATGACGGAAGCCTCCTGAGTCTACCAAAAAAAGACTTAGTCATGTTAGTCTGGTCTATCAAGGCAAATGTCGCCAGGACCACCTCAGGAAACGAAAAAAGCACGCCCATCGCGTTCTTCGCCTACCGTCATACCCTTTCGAATGCGACATTGGCGGTCAGGAATGCCGCATAGCCCAGTTCGTCCATCTGACCTGCCGCCAGCGCGAGAACTGCATTTGCTGCATCTTCCTGGGCTGCCGTGAAACGATAGCCGTTCAGTTCCAGAAACAGCACACCGAGCACAAAGCCCGTACGCTTGTTCCCGTCGATGAAAGGATGGTTTTTGACGATACCCGCCGTATAGACGGCCGCCAGATGCACTGGATCCAGCAGATCCGCATAGGCCGCATGCTGCTGTGGCCGGGCAAGCGCGGATTTCAGAAGACCTGCATCCCGTACGCCGGAAGCGCCCCCATGCACCCCCAACAGCCGGTCATGCAGGATCAGGGCTTCGCGTTCGTCTATCCAGACGAAGACTGTCATTGCGCCAGAACATGCAGCGTATCACGGTAACGCCGCATAATATCCTCAGCCTTCGCCATTTTGGTTTCGAAGTCGGGATCATAGGGCACGAGCCGATATCCGCCGTCTGATGCTTCGGTCAGATACAGGGGCGCGCCGTCCTGGGTGTTTAGCCGTGAGATCACTTCTTTGGGCAGCACCACCCCGAGTGAGTTTCCGAATTTTCGCACTTTCAGTTCGACCATGGTGAATCCCCTCAATGTTATTACCAATGTAATAACCTTTTGCGGTTTCAGCAATCACCATGCTCACCGGCCTGTCTAGCTCACAGTGATCAGTAGTCTTTCTTACGCGACGTTTCTGGGCCGACCGCCTTTCGCACCATTCCGGCGTGCAGCCGCCACCTTTGCCTGGCTGGCGGACGATCCGCCCACACGTCCCATCTGTGCCGCCATCCAGCTTCGGGAACCGTAGATACCGTGGATCAGACCTTCGACCAGAACATCAGCGTCGAGACGGGGCCAGTGAAGCCCATTACCCAGCGGGGTAATCTCGATCTCAGCCAGATCATTCAGAGAAGCGCCCTGCAAATCCTGTAACAGATCCACCGGCACGCTCATTTCAACACCGTTGGAGAGCGTGACATGAAGGGCGCGGCGCGCACGGATCAACCTTGCGGAGACCGCATGAGGAACTGTCGCTCTATGAAGCGCGTCTGCTTCACGAGCGGCCTGATAGTTCACGTTATTCGCCATGTATCTTCTCCCATGCTTCCGCCAGCATCTCAGCGTGGTCCTGCACGATGATAAGGGCTTCCTGTAAGACCTTATCTTTCATGCCACCTGCCCGTATCAGGCGGGCTTTCCTGCCAATTTCAATTACCGCTTCCCCATCCGCGCTTATGACGTGAACGTGCATTGGCACATGATCTGCCGTGTAAATCACGACACGAAATCCATTGATGCGTAGAAGCGTCGGCATAATTCATCATATCCCTAACGCTTGGGTTTTTCAATTAGAACCATTCCATTGAAAGTCAGGAGGAGAATATCTGGACGGTCAGACAGAAATGGACAGCCCACTAACTTCTGACAAAGCCAGCAGAGCGCCATAGGAGGCCGCACAAAGCGTAATGCCCGTTATCGCCCACAACCTAGCCATTACACATGGTAACGCCTGTAAGGTCATCCTGCGGCGTCTGGCGGGCATACTGCAACACGTGATTTGCTGAATGATCGTCTGAACATCGGTGCGTCTTGAGCAGATTACGGTCTTGCCCTGTTTTTTTTGTGTTGCAGGCGTCGGGCGAGCGCGGAGCGGGAGCCCCGTAGGGCGCCAAAGGCGCCGACGCGGGGGAGGTAAGGTGCAACTGGCGAGACGATGCGTTGTATCGTTAGATTATAATTTCGCGCTGTAGGTGTGTCCGTATTAGCGCAGGCCCAAAGGGCCAAGCAGGGGGATGCCGGGTGGGAGATCGCGCATGCGCGATCGGGGCGGCCGTAGGCCGCGAGCCGGCGGGGGCGGAGCCCCCAAGAGGCGGGGCTTGGGTTTAATGTGGCTAGAAATTTTTAAGCGATAAAAAGTTATCCACACCCTTAGAGTGTTTAATAGGTGTTTAAGTAGTGTTACGGTTTTTCGGAGTTAGGATAACATATTGAATAATAATGGTTTTATTAGACGATTTCGTCGTCTTGTGAATCCACTATGACGATAAACTGAATCCACTATGACGATAAACTGAATCCACTATGACGATAGCAAGCACGCGTAATTGAAATGACGATAAGCTCAAACTGAATCTAATATGACGATAATTAGCTTGCGTATGTGAAGTGACGATAGTAGCTATCTGTAATTGAAATGACGATAGAATCTTCTCCTTCCTTGTTCGACATTGCGCCTTCCCTGGCTATGGAAGGTGAAGATCGCACACCCCTCCTACCAGTCCGCCATCCAAATCAGGACCTATTCATCTGTGACGTGCTCGATGCCATTCCCAAAGATGATATGGCGTCAATGGAGCATCCTGTTTTTTCGCTCTCGACCAAGCCTGACACTCGGATGCGACGCTATGAACACAATGGGAATATCATAGAGATCATCCCGTCTGGCAAAGGGCTGGCAACGATCCATGACAAGGATATCCTAATCTACTGCATCTCTCAGCTCGTTGCGAAAATGAATCACGGCGAACAACCAGGCCGAACACTCCGCCTTCAAGCTTATGACATGCTGGTCGCTACCAACCGTCAAACCAGCGGAGCAGGCTATAGACTACTGACCGACGCGTTGACGCGCTTGCGCGGAACAACCGTGCGAACCAACATTCAAACAGGCGGCATTGAAGAGACGCGAATTTTCGGTTTGATCGAAGAAGCTAGAATCACCCGTAAGACGTTTGATGGCCGAATGCTTGATCTCGAAATCACTCTGTCAGATTGGGTCTATCGTTCAGTCATCAGCAAGAACGTCCTAACACTTCACCGAGACTATTTCCGACTTCGTAAACCATTCGAACGACGCATGTACGAGCTAGCCCGCAAACACTGCGGTATGAAAGATGAATGGAAGATCGGATTAGAGCTGCTGCAAAAAAAATGTGGCTCAAATAGCCCGCTTCGCGTCTTTCGATCCTTGGTTAAGAAAGTTTGTGCGCATGACACCAGCCATGCTCATTTTCCTGACTATGCCATCACAATGGCCGACGACATCATTCTATTTCGCAACCGTTTGAGCCTTAACACAAAGGCCGACGTTATTGTCCCCGTCAGAGATGCCCCCTACATTGATCCCGAAACCATGCATGACGCTAAAACCGTTGCGCCAGGATATGATATTTATGCTCTCCATGACGAATGGGTTTCATGGTGGCACGACATGGGGAAACCCGAGCTTAAAAGCCCTGCCGGTGCCTTTATTGGCTTTTGCAAAAAACGGCACGAACGCAGCCCAATGCGCTGATTCCAGCGCATGCTGGCAAGTGTACATGCGTGCATGCAAACATAACCTTAGCTACACCTACCTACTTGCCTACAGGACTTTCTCCCATCTTGCGTAGCCAGTCGTTAAACGCGTCGGCCATCGCGTCCTGTAAACTCATCCCATGCTTTCTGGCGGTCATATGCATGGCAAACGACATTTCCGGGCTAAAATAGCCCGTCATGGCTTTCTTTCCTTGACGGCTCGGCGCAACCGGCTTGCTGTCTGTGGCAGCAATCTTGCTTTCTGATGTGGCTACAGCCGACGATATTGCGGAAGCACGATCCCGCAACGACAGTAGAGACCCCTTCCGGCTCATGCACTAGCTCTCCGCTTTCTCGATGATTGCATGTTTACATGCTTGCATGTCCACTTGTAAAGCAGCCTTACCTCATCAGACGCTTTGCCTTTTGGCTCTATTTCCATTGCAGTTTTCCCTTCCGCCGCCGCATGACGAAAAACTGCACGATCAGCGATAATATGTGGGCATGCGTTTAGCCCGTAGCTTTCTACGAGTTGTGTGGCCTCCTCATACATACGCGGAGCGGTCGGACTTCCCGCTGTAAAAACGACGAAGGCTGGTTTGCCACGCATTTTTATAAGGCTGGCAGTAGTTTTGATCGCTGCCAGATCGAATGCACTCGGCCGACATGGAATTAACACTAAATCGGCGACTTCAACGGCAGCACTAGCCGCACTATCAGCGTGAGGCGGAGTATCAATCACGATGAACTTAGCGCCCTGACTCATTGCCTGTTCGATCTTAGCCGCGAGGCGCGGCGGAGCACTGTCAATCACAACCGGCGGAGCATCCTTACGCCATGCCGCCCATTGGCTCGCGGTTGCCTGTGGGTCCACATCAATCACCAATGCCGTATGGCCAGTATCCTCAGCAGCCGCAGCCAGATGCAAAGCCAGAGTGGTTTTTCCAGCCCCACCCTTCTGACTGATAATCGCTATTGTTGGCATGTGAACGTCCTTACATGACCGCATGTTTGCATGCAGTCATACGCGATAACCTACTAGACCGACAATAGAGAACGACAGAAAGCAACCCATATTCAACGGCCGATAAACTCACCTTTCCCTCTGCACAATGGCAGCAACAGTGTTCTTGAGGCCATCGTGTGGAAAGTACGCTAAACAACGTTTAGCATGAACAGTAGAAGAACGTCTGGGTAGCGTGATCTTGCCTGAGGGCAAGCCGCTGTTTCTTTGTTGAACAA
>NZ_JABCQB010000024.1:0-12656 GCF_015244525.1 Gluconobacter sp. R75690
TAGCGCCGCATCTGTTGTTCTCCTCCAAAGCCGGAAAAACAGTCAGCACAGAGCAACAGAACGTACAACCCTCACTTCAAGCTCTCAGGTCTTAACTGACGACACGCCGTAAGAGGTTTCCTCTTAACTCCGGTCTTCTACATTTTTAGATTGCGAACCATTTCTCGATAAAAACCAATAAAATCTCGAATTGTTAATATTATTTCTGTATAAAATTGTTTTATGTCTTTAATTCTCATTAATAACAGAGGAGAAATCAAATGTATATTATTGTAACTTCCATATGGCAGTTATGCAACAGCATTTTTTGATACTATTAACCATGCTTGTTTTCGGATGGACAAGGTTCCGCATGGAAAACTACTTCTGAGGAGCTTAAAAAATCGTCTGACAGTGAGCCCATTATGATTCCTTATCGACGCAGGGAACTGCTTTTGTGCGCTTCCATCCTCGCAACAGGGCTGGGAATCTCTGCGAAAGCAGAAGCCCAGACAGCGACCAGTACGCATCATCGTGTGTCCTCACATGGTGCGTCTGTTCCTAAAAAGAGCGCGACTAAAACTGCCAGCAAAACTGAAGCCGGACCGTCTGTAACGGCTGCTACAACAGCTCCTTCTACCGTGGCAGCGAGGGCACCTGCCCCCGCCTTTACAGCTCAGAACCGTCATAATCGCGCTCTTGACTCCATTGAAACCGGGCGTGCGGAAACGGTGGTTGTGACGGGATCTGCACTGAGCACCTCCAACAACCAGAACGCCAATCCGGTGCAGATCATAAGCAGCAAGCAGATCGAACAGACAGGAGCCACCACGCTTGGTGACTATCTGCAACGTTTGCCTTCGATCGGCTCGCAAGGAACGACGAACAGTCAGACCAACGGTACGGATGGTGTCAGTTGCACGGATATTCGTAATCTGGGTCAGCAGCGTGTCCTGGTGCTGGTTGATGGCAAGCGTGCCGCCATTAACGGTGAGTCCAGCTGTTTCGACATGAACACCATCAATATCCATCAGGTGGCCAGTGTTGAAATCCTGAAGGATGGTGGCTCTGAACTGTATGGTGCCGATGCTGTTTCCGGCGTCATCAACATCAAGCTGAAGCATAACCTGAGCGACGGTAACATTACGGTCCGTGGTGGTATCACGGATGTGGGTGACGGCCAGACCGGCATGATCTCCGGCTACAAGGGCTGGAATTTCGATCATGGCAAGGGCAACGTTACGGTTTCCGGCTCTTACATGACACAAAGCGGCATCAAGCAGAAAAACCGCTCCTGGGCGACGCCTGTCCAGCAGAATGACTCCTCCGATGCTTCTGCCCTTACCTATGGCTCAGGTTATCCGACGGCAGGCCGTTTCATCGGTGCGACCAGCGGCAACGACATGATCGCGAACAGCAACGGGACGCTGAGTTCATTCACGAGCGCGGATCGCTACAACTATGGCAACGACCAGTCCCTGACGAACTCCCTTCAGGACGCGACGCTGTCATTCGATGCGCATTATGACATCAACAGTCATTTTACGCCGTACCTGAACTTCAACTATAGTCACCGTAATTCGTCGACCACGATGGCGCCGGAGCCAGTGTCGGGTAGTATCTATCCGTCCACATTGCCTACAACGCTTTATATTCCGGCAAACGACCCGTACAATACGTCTGGTGAAGACCAGTACATGTACAAGCGCATGGGCGAGTGGGGTGACCGCCGCACTGAAACTGCCTCTGATACCTATACTGGCATTGCCGGTGTCAAGGGTGAAATCACTCATGGCTGGAACTATGACCTGTCCTACACCTATGGCTGGAACCAGGTTTCAAACCAGGTCGAGGGCGTCGGCAATTACACCAAGCTTCTGGAAACATACGGCCTGCGTCAGGTTACGCCGGGTGATTCCAGCAGTGCGCTTGTCTACGATCCGTCTGTCTGCAATGCATCCGCGGGATGTGTGCTGTCCAACCCGTATGAGAAGCTTTCTTCGGCAGCTGCGGCCTATTCCAACTACACCACGCATGAGAACTACTACTACCAGATGCGTGACCTGAACCTGCGTATTAACAACAACCATGTTGTTCACATGCCGTGGGCGAATGGTGGCGATCTCGGTATCGCGCTGGGTATGGAACACCGTGGCGAACAACTCGCCTATCATCCGGATCCGCTGGTCGAAGCCGGTGAGACGCTGACCAACTCCGCCTCCTACACGGGTGGTGGGTTCAACGTCACGGAAGGGTATCTTGAAGGCAAGGCTACGCTGCTGCATAACGCGTTCCTCGCGAAGGATCTGACGATTGACGGTCAGGGCCGGTATTCGTCCTACAACACGTTCGGCGGCACGAAGAACTGGAAGGTCTCCATCAACTGGGCGCCGATCCAGGACATCCGCTTCCGTGCGACGCTCGGCACCTCCTACCGTCAGCCGAATGTGTATGAACTGTATGGCGGTCAGTCTCTCGGCTATGCATCCGCGACGGATCCCTGTGACTCCGTGCAGGCGGCCACCTATGGCGCCAAGGCTGCGACCGTGGCCGCAAACTGCGCCAAGCAGGGTATCAACACGTCCACATTCAGCTCCACCTATTCCGGCCAGACCCCGACCATTTATGGTGGTAGCAGCACCCTCAAACCTGAGACGGGTCGGACCTATACCTTTGGTACGGTGATTACCCCGCGCTGGATTCCGGGTCTCTCGGCATCTGTCGAATACTGGCACTACACGCTCAAGAACATGATCTCATACCTGCCTACGCAGTACATCATGGATGAGTGCTACACGGGAGCTGATACATCGTATTGCAGTGATATCACGCGCAATTCGAGCACGGGTCAGCTCAACTCCGTTTCGGCGTTGTACCAGAATATCGGCGGCCTGAAGACAAGCGGTATCGACTTCGACCTCGATTACCGTATCCGCATCACATCTCATGACGTGCTGACGCTGTCCAACAACTTCCAGCAGCTCGTCAGCTATCTTCAGCAGTATGAGCCCGGTGGTTCATGGTACAACTATGCGGGACGCATGCTTTATCAATCCGGTTACGGTATGCCGCGTGTTCGTGACTATGCCACGGTTGGCTGGCAGCATGGCGCTATCGGCTTCACCTACATGATGAACTATATCGGTGGCATGCGCTGGAACGACGGCACCGAGGATCTGACACGTGCCAACGGCTACGGTCGTACCAGCACCCCGGGGATCTTCTCCCACGATGTGACGGTAACGTATCGTTGGAACCGCTGGAACTTCCAGGGTGGCGTGAACAATCTCCTCGACAAGAAGCCACCTTTCGTTGCCAGCGCAACGGATAACAGCGCTTCTGCGCTGTATGGTAGTCTTTATATGGGGCGTTACGTCTTCCTGCAGGCTGGCGTGAATTTCTGAGATCATTTTCTGGCCAGAACAAAAAAGGGCAGCTCTTACGAGCTGCCCTTTTTTAGGCTCCGTTGCCAAAAATTTTTCAGCTTGGCGATTCTTTGGCTACGACCTGTTTGATGAGTGGAGATGGCCGTCATCGGTCTGGCATGGTAGATTTTACCAATTGCTGACACTATCGTCGTTGAGGCTGACGTTCAGGAGCGCAGATGAGATGAAGCATGATGCTGGCGATATTATTGGTTTCCATCACGTCGCTATAATCGCATCTGATTATCAGCGCTCCCGAGCGTTTTATGTTGATGTGCTGGGTTTTAAGGTCATCGCTGAAAATTTTCGCGCCGAGCGTAATTCATGGAAGTGTGATCTTCAGGTCGGTGATGCCCAGATTGAGCTCTTTTCCTTTCCGCAGGCTCCCCCTCGGGTTTCGCGACCAGAAGCCTGTGGACTGCGCCATCTCGCATTCCGTGTTCAGGATATTGCCCAGGTCGTGCAACGTTTAGAGGGGCACGGAATTGTCTCGGAGCCAATTCGCACAGACCCCTATACGGGACGCCGGTTCACGTTTTTCGCGGATCCGGATGATCTTCCGCTCGAACTCTATGAAATATGAGCGATCCCTGATTGCGGCGGCCACGGTAGGGCAGCCCTGGGGTTGATCTGGCTCGTGTCGCCGCCATGCTTTCAAGCGTGTGAATTAATTATCCAGACTGAAATTTACCGTTGTCTGGTGATGATGCTCAACTACGGGAACGCCTTTTACGGTCGCTGGGGCATATCGCTGTCGCCGACAGTGATCGAGTGCACTTGCGTTGAATTCAGGGTTTGTACTGGAAACTACCTGACAGTTCACCGTATGCCCGGTTTTATCAATATCAAACATCATCTTGACCTGGCCTGTGGCATTTTCCCTGACCAGTTTTTCCGGATACACAGGTCCGTTTTTCATAAACTGTGGAGGATTGGATTTCGTTTCCTGGCCGCAGGCTATACCTGGCGCTGCCAATACAGCTATCAACAATAGAAAATGCTTCAAATTCGCCTCCTGCGCATCGTTCTTCATTCAGGATGATACATTTCCATCGTTTGTGATAGCTATGGTTACAATTTCCTGACTTGAGTAGACGTCATCCTGTCTCAGTGGCGCGTCCATGGCGGAAGAAACCTACCCAGAGGCCGGATGCGATATTGGTGGACCTTTCCTCGCCGAGGATGCGGATGCAGCGGCCGATTTTCGTCATTCTTGTGATTATTCGCGTCGTATGGTTCTGGATCGTGAAGCTCTGAAGGCGGAATGGGCTTCGTGCTGCGCTCATCAACTGGAATGGACATGATCTGCCCTCCTGCAAAACGATTCAAGCGCTCTGCAAGCCCGGGGTTCACCTGAGACAAAAAGAAACCCGGCTTTCACCGGGCTTCTTTCAGTTTATCCGATTGGGAGGTTCCTGCATGGGTGGAGGATCTTCACTCGGTGGCGGATATGGATTGGGCTGTGGCGGGTCGGGTGGCATTGGTGGCGGGGGATTGGGCAGCTCACTGGCACTTTGAGGGTAGAGCATCATCATCTCCATTGCAGGGGTGACAATGCTTCAAAGCTGTTTTGGAACGGCGGTTTGCTCGCAGCAAAAAGAAAGCCGGCCGACTGCCCGATTTGGGACGATGAAGTCCCTTTCGCGGGATCATAGTCCTTTTCAACCTCCTCATCTTCTTCCGGAGGCTCGTCTATGATCGGGCTCTTGTCGGGATAGGGATCGAAAGGCTCTCTTTCGCTTGGAGAACCGGGAGCTTTTGTCGGATTGATGGGCGTGTTGCCGGATTGAGCGAACATGGTCGCCTCCTGTTGTCCAGCGATTCAAATCCCTACCCCGTAGCTGGTTCGATATACACAAAAACAAACCCAATCAGCGTCGGGCTGTCAGCCAGCCGAACTGGTACGAAGATGTTCCTCTTCAAGGATCAGTCTTTCGATTCTTCTGCGCACATGAATCGCTTCTGCATCCGTCACGAAGTTGGGCTCATCGCAGGCTCGTGTCTGATCGAGGCAGGGTTCAATGACATTGAGAACACGCACGTCCTCGGCAATCACATCCCTGTTCCGGCTGGCATATTGTTCCGAAATGTCTTCGGAACCCGTGGCAAAATCACGCAGGATGGCGAAATGATAATGCGTGGTCGTATCCGTTTCCGGAGTAATTCCGTGAAGGAACGCCAGTTGACCCATACTGTCCTGCACATGCCCTTCTTCGTCACAGGAAACGATTTCAGATCCGGCTGCCACGACCAGTGAAACTCCAAACAGTTCTGCCTGGCTCCTGATCCCCATGGTGCTTCCAATCTCGGGAAAGAAGACGGTCATGGCATCTGGCGTGGGAAAAGCTTTCAAAGGATGGTGAAAACAGAGACGCGTTGGTTCTGCGAGCATTGAACAGGCCTTTGCCGGGCCATCCTCACAGCTCCGAATGCCCAGGCTTGCAGGGTGCGTGAAGCTGATATGCGACTGGTCGAACAGGTTCTCCAGCACGATCTGGGACCTTGCCTCAACATGACAGGTGCCTGTTCCGAACAGGAGTTTCTCTGTGCCATGCGAAAAAAGGGAAGTCGTGTCCGGCAGGCGGCTCATGTCTGCGGGCGTTTCCAGATCCGCCCAGATCCAGACGAACGGTTTCTGTTCGACGACAGGGAAAGATTTCAGATCCATGACTTTGGGAATATGCTTCTGAAAGGGGAGACTGACGCACTGGCCTGACGTCTCAAAAACCGCCCCATGATAAGGGCAGATCAGGTGCTCCCTGTCCTGATGATCTGCGCATAGTGGCATCTGACGGTGTGGGCACAGGGCTTTCAATGCTCGTACGTCCCCGCCTGAAGTCCGCAGCAACAGAATATCCTGCCCAAGCAACCGTCGTCTCAGAGGGGTAGTGGTGATCTCCGAACTCCAGCCGGCAATGTACCACTGCTGGCGCGGATAGGGCTGTGTAGCGGCGGAAAATGGATAGACCGGCATCATGAGTGGAAACGTCTCCCGAGAATTCTTCCCGGATACCGGAGCGATATGAACAGAGAGTAAAATCAGGACGTTTTTCCGGTCCTGATTTAAAATTTGAATGGAAGCACTCTACGATCATTCCCCAGTCACTGACACCTTGAGCAGCAGTAAAGTGTTGCTGGAAAGCTGGACATCCTGTTCCCCAGGTTCCACTCTTTTCACGCAAAGGAGAGCACAGCATGCGACACGATCGTGACGATGATGAAAACGGCATCGGCTCGGAAATCCAGGAACTGATGTCCGAGCTGCAGAATGATGCAGAACGCCTGAGCACTGCGACCGAAAAATCAGGTGCGCCAGATGAGATCAAGCACATGGTTGCAGCGCTGGCCGACAAGATTGATGGGCTGGCTTCACTGGTTCGGTAAGGAATGGTGGTTTCCTTCACAGCGCTTCGATTGCTTCCCCCTCGGTATCGTGTCGGTGTTTATTGTGCCGATGACTGATGCGAACGAATGAAATCGATGAACGCGCGCAGCGGCGGTGGCAGTTGGCGGCGGCCGGAATAATAAAGCATGGGCCCCGAAAAAGGTGCGGCCCAGTCGTCCAGCACAATCTCAAGCGCACCGCTGAGGATGTGAGGAGCCAGCCAGTCTTCAAACAGACAGATGATACCCAGACCTGCCAGAGCAGTTTCAACCAGCAGATCGCAGGCCGATCCGGGTTGGACCAGTAAGGACCCTGGAGGATCGAGGCGAATAACCTCTCCGTCCTTTTCGAACTCCCACATGGCTGGCGCTCCACCGGCGAAACGAAGACGCAGACAGGCGTGTTCCAGCAACTCGCTCGGGTGTTGAGGACGTCCCTTCGCAGACAGATAGGATGGCGCGGCCGCAGTAAGAACGCGCTGAGTGGCAGGCCCGATGGGGATCGCGATCATGTCCTGTTCCAGACGTTCCTCATAACGGATGCCTGCGTCCGCGCCAGAAGCAAGAATATCGACAAAACTGTCCTCTACCGTCACGTCCACACGGATTTGTGGATGAGCGATCAGAAAAGGCGACAGAATACCCGGCAGTACAGTCCGGGCGACATTGGCCGGCACGTTGAGGCGGATGGTGCCCGCAAGCTGGTCGGTTTGTGCATGGACCGTATCGAGTGCGGCGCTGATCTCGGCCAGAGCTGGTGAAAGCCGTTCGAACAGTCGGGCGCCCGTTTCAGTAAGTGAAATGCTGCGTGTGCTGCGATGAAGCAGGCGTGTACCAAGGCGGGTTTCCAGCCGCCGCAGAGCTTCGCTCAGGCCGGATGCTGAAAGACCCGAAACACGCGCCGCCTCCCGGAAACCGCCTGCCCGCGCAATCGCAACGAAGACTGAAAGATCATCAAGCTCGAAAGACATTGTGCGATTTTCCGTACGGGCCGTTCAGGATTGAGCAGCTTATCGATCATTCGAGCGCCGTCCATGTTTGGTGTGCCCCCTTATCCAGGAGATACCAATGAGCAGTCAGGCCAATGCAGGAACTTTTATACTCGGCGACCGCGTCGTGAACCGCATGGGGTACGGGGCGATGCAGCTTGCCGGCCCTGGTGTCTTCGGGCCACCGCGGGACCATGAAGCCGCTATTGCTGTACTGCGAGCGGCGGTCGAAGCCGGCGTCAATCATATCGATACCAGCGATTTTTACGGCCCGCATGTCACGAACCAGATCATCCGGGAGGTCCTGCACCCTTATGGCGATGACCTCGTGATCGTAACCAAGGTCGGCGCGGTGCGTGGCGAGGATGCATCATGGCAGCCCGCCCAGAGCGCGGAAGACCTGACCAGAGCCGTACATGACAATCTGCGCAATCTGGGGCTGGACCGGCTTGAGGTAGTCAATCTGCGACTGATGGGGGACATCTTTGCACCTAAAGAAGGCTCGCTGGCGGAGCCGTTTTCGGCACTCGCTGCGCTGCGTGAACAGGGGCTCATCCGTCATCTCGGTCTCAGCAATGCAACGGCTGCCCAGGTCGCTGAAGCGCAGACGATCGCCCCAGTTGTCTGCGTGCAGAACCATTATAACCTCGTCCACAGGAAGGATGATGCGCTGATCGACGCGCTGGCTTCACAGGGCGTGGCCTATGTGCCGTTCTTTCCCCTGGGTGGGTTCAGCCCCATCCAGTCCGATGCCCTGTCCCGAGTTGCAGCAGATATCGGGGCTACACCGTTACAGGTCGCTCTGGCATGGCTGTTGGCTCGCTCCTCCAATCTGCTCCTCATCCCGGGAACTTCGAATCTTCGTCACCTGTCGGAAAACCTGGCAGCAGCAGAGCTGGAACTCCCCGAGGATGCTCGCGTGCGTCTTGACGCCATCGCTTAACGCGGGAAGCCGCCCTCTTCGGATGGCCGGGTTACTGTCTGCGGTATAAAACGCAACCAGAGCCACCCGATCAGAGCCGACAAGGTTGAACCGGCGAAGATTCCCATCTTCGCCGGGGTCATAAGATCTGATCCGGAAAATGCCAGATTTGCTACAAACAGGCTGATCGTGAAGCCAATGCCGCACAGCAGCGAAAGACCGAACAGCATTCCGGTTGAGGTGCCGGCTGGAAGCATGGCGACCTTCAGCCGGATCGAGAGCAGTGTTGCGCCAAATACCCCGACAGGCTTGCCAATCATCAGTCCCAGTATGATCCCGAGCGGAACAGCTTCCAGCATCATGTCCGGTTTGATGCCGGCCACTGAAATGCCCACGTTCATGAAACCAAAAAGTGGCAGGACGATCCAGGTGACGAAGGGTGTGACCGCAGATGAAACCCGATTGAGAGGGGCAGCCCCTCTCGCGTCCCCTGCGGGCAGGCACAGACCGGCGATGACCCCCGCGAGTGTGGGGTGTAGCCCGGAATCCAGAAGCGTAGTCCAGAGCAGAACGCCGCCCGACCCATAAGCCCAGAGTGTTCTGATCCCTGCCCTGTTCGCTCCAATCAATGCGGCCGTGACAAGTACAACCGCGAGCAGTGCGGGCCAGTACAGAGCGCTGCCATAAAACAGGGCGATCACCACAATCCCCAGTACGTCATCGAAAATGGCAAGTGCCATCAGCCAGGCTCGTGCTCCGGGCGAGACACGCCGTCCAAGCGCAAGGATGATCGGCAGGGTGAAAGCCGCATCCGTTGCAACAGGAATGGCCCAGCCAAACGTTGCTTCCGGGTGTCCCCCTGTCACCAGCAGATATGTCAGTGCCGGCACCACCATCCCACCCACTGCTCCAATCAGTGGCAGAGCGACACGTCGGAGTGATGAGAGATGTCCGTAGACAATTTCCTTTTTGATTTCGAGAATGACCACCAGAAAGAACAGGGTCATCAGCCCGTCAGAAACCCATGCGGCGATATTGTCGGGACCCCGCTTTCCAAGAAAGGGAAATTTCAGCGGGAGTGTCGTCAGGGTTCTATAGCCCGCCGCCCATGGCGAATTGGCCAGAACAAACCCGGCAATAGACGCAAGCAGGAGAAAGGATGCTCCACCGGCGGAAGATTTCAGGAAGCGTCTGACATGGGCAGTGGCCGGAACAAAAGGTGCGGTCATTCGCTGTTGTCGAACGGGATAGCCTTCAACACAAGCTTTTCAAAGAATGAGGTGTAAGCAGCCAAGATTGCCGCATATCCCTATCCGCCAGCACTGGCTCGATACGCCTAACCCAACTCAGGAGACGGCATGGCTCTGCCACAGATGGGAACATTACGACTGGGGTATGAATGGGGTAGGCTATGCCCAAGCAAACGGGCCAAGCAGTCGTTTATGTAGGGGGAAATGGCTAAAAACAGCCAGTCAGGATGGTGGGCGCGACAGGGATTGAACCTGTGACCCCTGCCGTGTGAAGGCCGATTAGTTTAAATTATAACTAGCTGATATAATTGGTTTTTTTGTCGGGGATAAGTCGTTCTATCTGTTTTTTTGCATAATGTTTTACTCTCCCTTTTAGGGAAACAGGGGCTGTGTTGATTTCCCTGACCTTTCGCATTTGGCTGGAGCCTTCAAAACAGTCTTACTGATCTCCTTATCGGATGGGGCAAAAGGAATTTGAAGGACTGGTCCTTCGTTTATTGGCCGTGGTCAGGCGGTGTGACTTCCTCTTCGTGACCTTTTTGAAGCTTTGATAGTGATGTCGGATTCGACCTCGTAAAGCCATGAGATGAAGACGTAGGCCTGTCTTTCACCGGCATTTTGGTGTCCTATGACTTCGATATCGACCTCGGATCCGCTTTTGGCCGTTGGAACGCCGATGACTTGTAAGGCGATGCTTCCCTGGTAAAACTACAGAAATGACTGATCGTGCCCCGTCGTCTCCCAAACCAATCATCCGCAAGGCGGAATGCAGCAAGTGCGGTGGGGTACGCAACTGCGACATCCACGGCAAGCATACGGAGAGCTACCACGAGGAGCATTTTTGGTGTCAGACGGTCTGGTATATCTTGGAATGTCGGGGTTGCGAGAACGTGTTTGTGGAAACTGTAGACACAAATTCAGAAGAATACGATCATAAATACTCTCTAGACGGCTCTGGTGAGATGACCACAACAATGATCGAGACCATCAAATACTGGCCAGCGCTTTCTCAGAGAAAAAAACCAGAGTGGATGTCAGAATATGGCTTTTATGCGGAGAATATGGGAGTTTTACGTGCAGCTCTCATAGAGCTTTATGGCGCACTCAATAATGATTTAAGGATGCTGGCGGCTATCGGTATCCGAACCGCATATGACATTGCCAGTGAATTACTCGGGATTGATCCGACTCTTGGCTTCGGCGAAAAGTTGGATGCTCTAGTGGACGAAAAGCATATTGGTCCGTTGGACAAAGACCGGCTCAAGGTGATTGTTGACGCCGGAAGCGCGTCGGCTCATCGCGGATGGCTGCCTGATCTGGTAGATCTGGCAACAATGATGGATGTCCTAGAGCACTTCATAAATGAGGCATTTATTGCGCCGGCCCAACGTAAAAGGCTGAACGAAGAGGCCCTTAAAGTGAAGGGAATGGTCCCACCGAAGCCTCCTCGAAGGAAGAAGAAAGGCAGAGGCGAATGAGTTGTATTGAGAATGGATCTTTAAAAGCGGCACAAACCGCTCTTACGACATGATAGATACTTACAAAACTCTAAGGATGACGTAACGGAGGGCGGGGTTGATGTAATTTATTCTGGCATAATAATAAATATGCCATATTTTTTTTGAAGGGTAATTGATGATTAAAGGGGTTGACTATATAATTTCTTCGATATTTATAATCCAAAATGAATTATGACTTCTCGAAAATATCTCCTACCGACTTTGAAGATCTTGCACGGGACCTACTTGGGCGAGAATTACGATTGCGGTTCGAGGCCTTCACCGCGGGCCGGGATGATGGAATAGATGGTCGGTATGCCTCGGTTGGCGGCACGATTATCTTACAGGCGAAACGTTACCAAAGATCGGGTTTTGCTCAACTCAAGGCCGTTATGAAAAAAGAGCGGCAGGTGGTCGATGCACTTCAGGCAAAACGCTATATTTTAGTGACATCGACTGGTCTAACGCCAAATAATAAGGCTATTCTTTCAGAAATTATTGGCCCCTCCCTCCAAAGCATAGAAGATATTTGGGGACCTGAAGATCTTAATGCCTTGCTTCGAAAATATCCAGATGTAGAGAGGATGCATCCCGAACTGTGGATGTCTAGTGCTGGAGTTTTGCAAACCCTGATAAATAATTCTGTTGATCTATCCATGTCAAAACAAAGTGGCCCAACTTTATTGCAAAGTATTTCTAAAGCTGATGAATGTGTGCTTAATGAGATAATAAATATGTTTAACAAAAATAATGGTTTGCATTTCATCCGTGAATTCGCTTTTGGCGATTCATTTGAATCCTCATCTCTTAACGGCGTTAGTTGTTTTGTATATGATCAGAGACCTGAAAAATATTTTTCAGATCGTAAAATTGAGGGTCTACGTTTAGATTTACTTTCGGTATCTAAAGATTTTCTTTCCTTTCTGAACGCGAATGTTTCTCAAACTGCCGATCCTGGACGCTTGAATGTACGCATAGATCTACGTCGTCAGAACCAAACCCGATATGTCGAAATAATCGATACTTTGAATAAGAAAGCGACAATTGTTTTCGAGGCGTATAAAAAGCTCGTCTGTGAAGCAAAGTGTCGAATGCCTTAAGTCACGTTGACAAAAGAGCTGATCCAGAGCCTTGCGGCGGCGATATTGAGGAAACTCATGAATGACAAGGCGGTCTTGTCGTAACGGGTTGCGATGCGGCGCATCTGC
>NZ_JABCQB010000025.1:0-12133 GCF_015244525.1 Gluconobacter sp. R75690
CCACAGTCCGGGGAAAGGCTTCGAGCTGATCACCAGGCCCACTCAACCGAGCAAGCCGCTCTTCAACATCAAAGAAACCCGGCTGCTTCATGCCATCTATCCCTAATCCACATAGGGAAAATAGAATTACAGAGACCGGCTCAAAACCAACGGGTTTTTCGAACCCTCCACCTCACGATGCGGTGCTGCGGCGGCCAGAATATCACCGTGTCACCGCATGCCATGAGAAGAATTCTAGTGACGTATGAGAAGGAATTGCAAGCATGGCGCGCATTACGCTGAAAGGCAGTTTCGAGCCGGTGAAGGTGGCGCTATATGGCCATTTCCACATGGGGCATTACGTTTTTCCTGTAGGCATGGAGTGAACTTCTGAGATCCGTCATGGGTCCGAACAACAGAAAAGGCCGCTCGCAGGAGCGGCCTTTTCCAAGTTCTGGTGGCAACCTGTAAAGTCCGTCCTTTATCAGGACAGGGTGCAGATTACCGTCCGGCCTTCACAAGACGAATCGCCTCTATCCGGTCTTTGTCTCCACCCGCAGGAGCCAGACCGTTGCCCAGATCCTCACCTACAATCCGCGCGCAAAGTGCCAGCGAGAGTGCTCCTGCATCGGGATGCCCCTTACTGCGTTCGCCGTGCATTTTAGCGCGTCCCATCCGGGGTAGCAGATCACGCGTGGCCTGCGCAGCCTCGTGAGACGCTTCCGCCCCCATGCGCCAAGCATCCACAAGTCCATGCCCCGCAGCCAGCGCCTGCTCCAGCGTTTCGACAAACGGCACCAGCGCATCCACGAGTGTCTTGTCGCCCGGTTTCGCACGGCCAAGCTCCATGATGCGCTCCATGCTGTTCCGCGCGCCCCCTGAAAGCTGTCGCGCATCGGGCAGACTGTTGTCATCGAGCGCCAGACTGAAGGCCCGCAGTCCCTCGCCCCAGAGAGCGCCAGACGTGCCACCAGCCCTGTCCGCCCAGGCGTCCGCCGCCGAGGCCAGAACCGTCGCAGGACCAGCGCCGGCATCTGCCGCCGCCCGCGCGACCTTCGCCGCCGCCGCCGAGCCACGCGCCATGCCCTGACCATGATCCCCGTCACCCGCTACAGCATCAATATGCCCGAGATCAGACTCCGCTTCAGCCAGTGTCCGGGCCAGATGATCCATGACAGCGGCCACACACGCCCCGCCACGACGGCCCTGCGCCGTTCCGGAGCGCATGTAGAGGATCTCGGTTTCCTCAGGCACTTCAAGCCGCGTGATCCCGTCCCCGCTCAACTGGCCATGGCTTAGCGCGGCAGATTCCACAGGCGAACGCCAGTACCGCTCAAGATCCTCATCGAGCCAAGTCAGCGTCAACGAACAGCCCGCCATATCAAGGCTTGTGACATACTCGCCCACCAGCGGCGCCACGAGCGTCAGACCTGCCTTCTCAAACATAGGAACCAGCCGGTCCCACAGGACGAACAGTTCTTCCTGCTTGGTGCTGCCCAGACCGTTCAGCAGAACAGCTACCCGGCGCGAAGCCCCTTCCGGAAGCTCTGCCAGCAGGCGATCGAACAGGATATGCGCCAGATGCTCCGGGTCCGGGATATCCTGCTCGTCAATGCCCGGCTCCCCATGCACGCCCAGTCCGAGTGCCATGCGGTTCTTCGGAACCTCGAACAGCTTTTCCTTCTCGCCCGGCAGCGTGCAACCATCGAACGCCACGCCGAACGTGCAGGTCTGGCGGTTCACCCGCTGCGCGACTTCCTCGACTTCATCGAGCGTCAGCCCCGCCTCGGCAGCAGCCCCCACAATCCGGAAAATCACCAGATCACCGGCAATCCCGCGCCGCTTCTCCCGTGTGGACGTGTCCGAACTCGCCACATCATCCGCCGTCGCCAGAACGCGAACGTCATAGCCCTCTTCGCGCAGCCGGTCCGCTGCGATCCCGAAGTTCAGCACGTCCCCGGCATAGTTGCCGTAACCGAGGACGATCCCGCCTCCCAGATCGGCCTGACGTGCAATGCTTTTGATGGCCTGCGTGGACGGCGAGGCGAAGATGTCCCCTGCCACCGCCGCATCGCCGAAGCCCGGACCGACATAGCCCGCAAAGGCCGGATAATGTCCCGAGCCCCCGCCGAGGACGACGGCCACTTTGCCGCGACGGCCCGGCGTGGCCCGAAGCACACCGCCGCGCACATGCCGCACGAGATCGGGATGAAGCAGACTGAAGCCCCGGAGGGCGGACGCTGCGAAAGTCGATGCGTCACCGCAGATCTTGGTCATGGAACGTCTCCCTGTCAGATTTCAGACGGCATCACGGTTGAGGTAGCGGCGGGCCAGCGCATCGAAGGAAATCGCCAGCACGACGATTCCTCCACTGACGACCGACTGCCAGTACGGCGAGATGCCAAACAGAACGATGATGTCTTCGATGATGCCGATGATAACGGCACCCAGAACCGCCCCGATCGGACTGCCAATGCCACCCGTCGTCGCCACACCACCAATGACGGCCGCAGCAATCGGTCCCAGCACCCAGGTGTCACCAATGGAAGGCTGGGCCGTGCCCAGACGCGCCACCATCAGGATGCCCGCCAGCGCCGAAAGGAACCCGGCCAGCGCGAACGCGCCCATACGGATCGCATTGACCCGGATCCCCAGCATCCGCGCCGCATCGGGATTGCTGCCAATGGCATAGATGTAACGCCCGACCGGTGTGCGCAGCATGATGAATGCCACGATCGCCAGACAGACCAGCAGCACCAGGAACGGCACCGGCACGCCCATCACGAGCCCTCGCCCCAGAAACGTGATGTCCCGCGGCACACCCGTGATCGCAACACCCTTGGTCGCAACGAGGTTGGCGCCGCCATATACGCCGGCCATACCAATCGTTAGCACCAGGGAATGCAGGCGGAGCTGCGTGATCAGCGCCCCGTTCAGCAATCCGCACCCCCCACCCATCAGCAGGCACAGACCCAGCGACAGCCAGGGATTGAGCCCGAGCTGAACCATCAGGATGCCACCAACCACGCCTGCAAGCCCACCAATCGCACCCACGGACAGATCAAGCTCGCCGAGGATCATCAGGACGGACTGCCCGATCGTCACCAGCCCGATAAAGGCCAGCGCACGGGCAATGATCATCATGTTGAACGTCGTCAGGAAGTGCGGCGAAAGCGCACAGGACGCCCCGAAGATAATGACGAGCGCCGCAATCACGCCCCCCAGCGGATTTCCTGCCAGACGGGAGACGAGCGCCTTGAGTGGCGGGAGCTTCGGCGGCTGTTGCGAAGGGGCTGCCGGAACAGTGGTTTCAAGCGACATGACGGGTCTCCGGGGCGCCGATGATCGCGCCGACAAGCGTGTTGACGTCAGTAGTGGCCTGATCGAACGATCCCGTGATCCGGCCGGAATACATGGTGATGATCCGCGAGGCGCAGCGCTGGAGCTCGGTCATTTCGGACGAGACGAGAATGATCCCCACGCCCTCTTCCGCGAGCTGCTGCATGATGCGGTAGATCTGGAACTTCGTGCCGATATCGATGCCCTTGGTCGGCTCGTCGAAAATCAGCACACGCGGCCGCCGCGCCATCGCCCGACCAATGATGGCCTTCTGCTGGTTCCCACCCGACAGATGCGCGATCTTCTTGCCGGCCGAGGACGTCCGCACATCGAACTGGCGGATCGTATCGGCCACGACCTCGTTCTCACGCGCCGGAGAAATAATCCCGCCGCGCTTCATGCGGTCCAGAACCGAGAGGCTGATGTTTTCCCGCACACTCAGAAGCGGGAAAATGCCGTGATGCTTGCGCTCCTCGGACAGGTAAACCATCCCCAGAGCCACGGCCCGGTCAGTGCGGCCCTTCGGGATCTCCTCACCCTCAAGAAACGCATGCCCCCCCGTCGAACGCAGATATCCGAAGATCGTCTGCATCAGCTCCGAGCGCCCGGCGCCTACAAGCCCCGCAAACCCGAGGATTTCCCCCCGCCGCAGAACAAAGGATGCATCCGAGAACCCCGGCCCCGACATATCTTTAACGCTCAAGATGACGTCGGATTCAGACGCCGCCATACGCGGCTGGAACTTCTCCTCAAGCGAGACCGAACTGCCCGACATCAGCCGGATCAGGTGCACCTCCGTCATCTCCGGCATCGGATAGGTTCCCACGCTGCGGCCATTGCGCAACACCGTCACCGTGTCCCCAAGCGCAAAAATTTCTTCCATCTTGTGCGACACGAACACGATCGCGCAGCCTTCATCGCGCAGCCGGTGAATGATGCGGAACAAATGCTCCGTCTCATTGGCCGTCAGCGAAGACGTCGGCTCATCAAGGATCAGAACCTTGAATTCTTCACGGCATGCCGCGCGCGCAATCTGAAGGAGCTGCTGGTCCGGTACGCTGATGCGGTTTACGAGCTGCCCCGGCTTCGCATGAATGCCGAACCGCTCGATCAGTTCCGCCGCCGCCTTCTCCATTGCTCCGCGCGACACTGTCAGATGCCCGAACCCGGAACGGTTGAACGGCATGAACATGTTCTCGGCTACGGTCATCGGCCCGAACAGGTTCAGCTCCTGCGGGACATAGGCGACCTTCTCGAACAGTGTCCGGTCATGCAGCGCATCCTGTCCTTCGATCAGGATGGTTCCCTCATCCGGCACGACCAGCCCGGTCAGCGTCTTGATGAGCGTGGACTTCCCGGCGCCGTTCTCCCCGGCAAGAATATGGATCTTCCCGGGCTCCAGCGTCAGATCGACATGATCGAGCGCCACCACACCGGGATAGGTCTTCCGGACGCCTTCAATCTGAAGAACTGTCATGACCGTCACTCCCCTTCCTGTCCTGCTGCGTCAGAGGTTCTTGCTCGTCAGAAGATCGATGCCGGTATCGATGTATTTGGGCGTCTTCTGCCCCATCGCCCGCTGCCAGGCAGACACGACGGCCCAGTAACCCTGCATTTCCGGCCGGCTCGACGCAGAGGACTCAGCAACCCCATCCTTGATGAGCTGGATCATGTCATTGAGGTTATCGAGCCCCACTTCCTTGACCTTGCCCGTCTTGCCGCTCTCGCGGATGGCCTGGCCGACGCCCACCGGTCCGGAGGCATCGCACTCGACCCATCCGACCAGATCCGGATGTGCCTGCATGATGGCAGAGGCCTGCTTCTGCGCGGTCTCGATGCTGTCATTGTCCACGCCGGTCGCGACGACCTTCATGTCCGGGTATTTGGCAAAGACCTTCTTTTCACACTCGGCCCGCAGCGTATGGTTCGGCGCTGTCGGCACCCCCATCATGATCGCCACTTCGCCCTTCTTGCCGACCAGGTTCGCCAGCCGCTCGGCCGCCATCGTGCCCTGCTCGCAGAAATCCGCGCCCACAGCCGTGATATCCATGCCTTCAGGCGGCAGGGAATCAAACACCGTCATGGGGATCTTCTCGTCCACCGCCTCGTCCATGGTGGCGCGGTTGCCCTTCTCGTCCAGCAGATCGAGGATCAGCCCGTCCGGATGGGTCGCGATGGCACGCTCGATAATGTCGTTCTGGGACGACACATCCGCCGTCTGCGGCGCGCGGTATTCGATCTCGACCTTCCGCCCCGTCGCCTGCGAGATCATCGCCGCAGCCGCCTGTGCCCCATTATTCGCCTTGTCGAACCAGGGATGCACGGTCTTGGGGATCAGCACGAAGCGCAGGGGTGCGCTGTTATCCGCTGCATGGGCCTGACCTGCTGCAAGCGGCGCCAGAAATGGCGCAGCCGTCAGCATTGCGGCAAAAGCAAATGCCGTTTTCATAAGTGTATTCTTTCAAAAAACCAGCCGGATCAGTTCCGGACCGGGAGTTTTACTTCAGCAACTTGCGCCGACAGGAGCCTGCTGGCGGTATTTCTTTCCGAGCGCATCAATGCCAGCCACATTCCGTGCCGAGGCACTGCGCGGATCAAACGTGCAGGCCAGCCAGGCTTCGGCAATGGATTTCGCCACTTCCGGCCCGATGACGCGCGATCCCATCGTGATGATATGCGCGTTGTTCGACAGCGCCGCACGCTCTGCGGAATACGTGTCGTGGGTCAGCGCGGCCCGGATGCCCGGGATCTTGTTGGCGGAAATGCACACCCCGATCCCCGTCCCGCAGCACAGGATGCCCCGGTCGAATTCTCCATGCAGAACAGCCAGCGCCACACGCTCACTCAGTTCCGAATACAGTTCGGCCCGCTCGTCCTCGGGATGGGACATGTCAACGACGACATGCCGTCCCAGTGTCGAGAGATGTTCCACCAGAAGCCGTGCCAGGCCTTCGCCTGCACTGTCTCCACCAATCGCAATACGCATGACTGTTCTCCGTTTCTTTGACGTTCAGTCAGACTGTTCCGCAGCCGGAAACAGGACGTGATCCCGTGATGACCGTCATCACGCGGCAATTTTGCGGGACACAACCCCGCTCACACTTTCCACCAGCGTCATGAAATCCGCAGGCTCCCAGGCCGCACGCCCGACAAACACACCGTCCACATCCGGCAGTGCGACGTAATCGCGGATATTGGCCTGCGAGACGCTGCCGCCATAAAGCAGCGGGATGCGCACGCCACTGTCCCCCGCCAGTTCACGCACGACAGCACGCAACCTGGTATGGATCCCGGACACGAACGACGCCTCGGCCGGACGTCCCGCTGATCCGATGGCCCAGACCGGCTCATACGCAATCATGACCTGTCCCAGATCCTTTCTGGACACCCCATGCAGCGCAATTTTCACCTGACGTGCCAGCGTCTCCTGCGAAACCCCGAACTCGAATTCATCCGACGTATCGCCAATGCAGATCAGCGGACGCAGACCGTGCCGCAGCGCAGCCCTCACCTTGAGGTTCACCGTCCAGTCCGTCTCGCCGAAATGCTGTCGGCGCTCCGAATGGCCGATTTCCACAATGGACGCTCCGCACTCGGCGATCATCGGCGCGGAAACCTCCCCGGTCCAGGCGCCACTGTCCTCCCAGTGCATGTTCTGCGCGCCCACCAGCAGTGCGCTGTCTTCCAGCACCGAGCACACATCCCGCAGCGACGTGAAAGGCGGAATCACGAACGACCGGATCCCTTCCGGAGGCTGGAAGGATTCAAGCGCCCGCGCCGACGCAATCGCTTCGGCCGGTCCCTTGTTCATCTTCCAGCTCGTCCCGATCCAGACGCTCTTCTGATCCACAACCAACCTCCCGAAAGACTGACCAACTGGCTGAATGCTCATGACGATTCTCCCAGCCCAATGATATCTAAACCACTTTATCGCTAAACTATAACATTAAAACTGTTATTATCGTCAAAAATAACGATACATCCGAAAGGTTCCCCACCCTTCACGCAAACGTCACGCAGCCCGCTCCAGCAGGACAGTTTCCGTCACCACACTGTCGATCTCCAGATCGCGCCCGGCGACCAGTCCGCGTTTGCCCATTTTTTCATGATAGAGATGGGTGGCTTCCATGGGCGAGAGTGCGCCATCCGTGACACTGCGCATGGCTTCGATCAGCAGGACGGGATCGTCTGCGTCCACGATCTTGCGGCCGAACAGGGCAGCACGGGCGCCGCAGCACTGGGCCTGATGCAGAAGTTCCAGACAGTCGCGGGTCGTACCGCTTCCGCCGCCCATGATGCCGACGATCACAGACGGGTCGAACTCGCAGAGTTCCGTCAGCGCCTCTGCGCCATTGAACGGCACCTTGAGGAAAACCGGCCGCTCTTCGCGCCGCAAACCGGCCAGACAGCGGACAATCATGTCATTGAGGAAGAAACCGTGATCCGCCCGGGAAATGCGCCCTTCATTGGGATTGAACACTTCCAGGAAATACGAAAAACGCCGCTCCGCCGCTTCTTCGCGAAACCGGGCGAATTCTTCCAGCGCCAGACTATCCTGCTCGGCATCGCCATTGAAGGTCATGGAATACAGGCCGAGATTGGTCTGCGCTTTCATCAGGGACGCCGAACGGAACGGAACCGATTTCTGGCTCTGATAGCTGCTTCCCCGGCCCCGCCACAGGTCCGTGGTGTCATTGGCGCGGATGGCCGACTGGATGCGCGTCCCGGCGAAGGCATCTTCCTGAAGCAGGGTCTCCAGGATCGAAGCCGAAGTCAGCATGATGTCCACGACGTCCTGATCGAGGATCGTCCTGATCACATCGACATAGTCGCGCCGGGTGCGGAAGCGCGAGCGCTTTTCCTGCATGGAGACCGGATGGCGATGCAGACCCGTGGCGCTGATTCCGGCCGCCATATCGGAATCCTTGGCATCCGCGAGGATGAAATCGGTCCGGCTGTCCTGACCCGCTACCATGCGGGCAATCTTTTCTTCGTAACGGTTCATGGTTCATGCCCTCAGGGCTGTATGTGAAAACGATGCGGCAGGAAGCTCACCTTTCAACTGATGGCGCTCCTGCCCTTCCCGCCAGGTCAGCAGACACTGCTGCTCTGTTTCCTGAGCACTCCACTCTAGGGCTTCCCCCACGATGGCCCCGGCTTCTCGGACGACGTCCGGCGTCAGAAGGCCGCTCAGCGCAATCGGCGTGCGGCGGAACAGGACATCTGACAGCGTGCGCACCAGTTCATCGGTGGCGATGAAGGCCAGTTCACGCCGCGTGTAGGAGGGCAGACTGCGCAGCGGCGCATCCGGCTTTTCCTGACAGAACACGGCAAACGCCCGGGCCCGCGATCCATAACGCTCCAGAAGCAGGGCCGCCCGTGCTCTCGGCAGGCCGTGCGTGACGAAGAACTCGTCCAGATAGGCGGAATACCGTTCCGGGGGGGGATAGTCGCGGCCACCACCGATCGGGAAGTCCCGGGTGGACAGGTGCCGTCCCGCTCCCAGCATTTCCAGCACCCTGTCTGCCGTTTCTTCCGCCAGCCCACGAAACGTCGTCCATTTCCCGCCAACCAGCGACAGGAGCGGTATGCCGTCCAGAATGTCTTCATGGATGATGTGATCGCGGCTGATGGCTCCCGGATCGGCTGCATTGGTCGCAGGCAGCGGACGGACGCCGCTGTAGCGGTAAATCACATCCTCCGCGCTGAACCGGAAGCCCGGGAACAGGCCGCCGAGCATACGCAGCATGTAGTCCTGTTCTTCATCGGTGCAGACGGCGGTGTCAGGATCATCAATCCGCAGATCGGTCGAACCGACGAGCACATGGCCATAGAACGGATAGGCCAGGCAGATGCGTCCGTCCGGCGTTCCGAAATACATCATGCGGCCACGCAGTTCCTGCAGAAGCCCCTCATGTTGCAGGAGCAGATGGCTGCCTTTCGTTCCGCCAATATAACGGGTTTGGTGACCCAGATCAGCGTTGATCCGGTCGATCCACGCTCCACCCGCATTGACAATGAGCCGCGGACGGACATGGCGCGTCTCACCGCTTTTTTCGTCCCGCAGCTCCAGAACCCCATCTGCAAAAGACACCGGCACCGTGTAGGTCGAAACCGCGCAGCCCGTCCCGACATCCATGCCGTCGCGCACGCATTCATAACCGAGACGTTCCGGCTGGGTGATGGCAGCGTCATAGTATTGGGCCGTCGCCATGACATCCGCCGCTATATGCGGCCATTCCTGCCGTGTCTGACGCTTGAGGAACAGGCTGTGACGCGGCATCACCCGGGCACGACGCCCGAGGAAATCGTAAATCTGCAGCCCGGCTTCCAGAACGAGCGCACCGCGATCCGTCATTTTGCCGCCCAGCCTCAGAAATTTCCGGAACGACGGCACGATGCCGCCAAACCAGGAACGGATCGGCAGGACGGTCGGCAGAGGCTTGACCACATGGGGCGCGTTACGCAGCAGCAGGTTGCGCTCCAGCGTGGACTGCGCCACGAGCCGGAATTCGCCGGTCTCGAGATATTTGATGCCCCCGTGGATCAGGCGTGAGGGCGCGCATGACGCACCGGAGCAGAAGTCACTCCGGTCCACCAGAAGGACACGCAGGCCCTGCAGCGACAGTTCCCGGAACAGGCCAGCCCCATTGATCCCGGCCCCGATGATCGCGACATCGAACGTGGCATTGTCCGGTATGGTGGCGAGCCCCGTCATGGTCTGGCCTCCTGCGGCATGAAGCCCATTGCGGCATAATTCAGGACAGCGCCCGTCTCCACACCGACAGGCTCTGTAACGGGCTCTGCCTGAGCCGGGCCACCATCATAAAGATCCGACCAGAAAGGCCGCATGGCCTGGGTCAGAGCGACATAACGCCGGTAAATCCCTTCATAGACGCGACGCCGTTCGGTCTGGGGCCTGTATGTCTGCATCGGAATGATCTGGGAGAATACGGCTTCTTCCAGATCGGCGTATCGTCCGATAGAGACACTGGCTGTCAGCGCAGCTCCCAGCGCGCCTGCTTCACGCACTTCGGGTATTTCAACGTCTGCTCCCAGAATATCGGCGAACATCTGTGCAATCACCGGCTGGCCACTCCCGCCGCCCGATACGCCGATCCTGCGGACCGGGCCTGTCTGGCGCAGGGCATCGACATGCTCGCGATGATTGAAGATCGTTCCTTCCACCATGGCCTGGAACAGGTCAGCCCGGTCGTGCCAGGACTGGACCCCGAATAGCGAAGCACTGGCCGGCGCTTCATAGGGCGAGCCGAACAGGAAGGGATGGTACAGCGGAACCTGATGACGTCCGCCCGGCTTTGACAGGCGGCTTTCCATTTCCGCCGAGAGCTGCCGGGCCGCGTCCTGTTCGTCGGGCTTCAGAAGCCGGGCCAGCCAGTCAAGATTGCTGGAAGACGCTGGCGAAATGGCCATGCAGTTCCACAGGCCCCGCCGATATCCGGCGCGACAGGCCCAGCCCTCCCCGATGACCGGCCGGTCCCGGAACACTTCATTGATTGAGAACGTACCCGCCGTAATCGAAAGATCCCCGGCCTGCGTATGACCCACACCGACCGCAGCGGCCGTGACGTCATGCAGCCCGACCGAAACAGGCGTTCCAGCCCTCAGGCCGGTCCGGGAAGCAGCCTCAGGCGTCAGGACCCCACCGCTTTCACAGGACAGCCGCATCTCCGGCAGCGCATTTCGGATGCCCTGCAATCCCAGGATTTCCAGCAGTTCATCGCTGTAGTTCTGTGTATGCAGATCCGTGAAAGACGTGCTGGCTTCCGTCAGATCCGTCGCAATCTCACCCGTCAGGCAGTACCGGATCCAGTCCTTGGCGAAGATGACAGACCCGATCGTCGCATAACGCTCCGGTTCGTTCTCCCGGATCCAGGCCAGAAGCGTGTTGGCCGAATAGGCATAAGGACGCTGACCCGCCACCGGGAGAACCAGATCAGACAGGCCGTCGCGCTGCCAGCGCTCATGGAGCGCGGTAGCACGGCTGTCGAGCGACATGATCCCCCGCCCCAACGGGTTACTTGAGCGGTCAAGCAGAAAAACACCGTCCCCATGTGCAGTCAGCCCGACGGCGGCAACCGCCGAACCATCGATCCCTGCATCCGCCAGTGCGTCCTGAACCGAACCGATGACGGCCTCCCAGGTCTCATGCATATCCCGCTCAACATGGTGCGGCCGGTCCATATGCTGTGGAACACGACGACGCCCCGTCCCTGTGATCGCACCAGTCGGCGAAAACACGACAGCTTTGGTCGTCGTGGAACCACTGTCGATTCCGATGGTGAAATCCTGGCGCATTGAACACCCTCCAGACAGCACGACAGATCATCGAGCGATAAAAACGATGAGCACTCATAACACAATAAATGATATGTTTAACACATTTATATGTGATTTATCATAGATAAATGTGATATGTTGTGTGACATCTCTGGGGCTTTCCATCACCGAAGGAGAAGACGGCTATCTGGATGCCGATCTTTTCAATCAGTTCGACGCCTGGGGCTGGTTTGATAAAATAACCGCCTTTCATCCCCTGCCGAGGTGAAGGAAGTGAGAGGCAGTCGAAATCCTCACACCATGCTTTTTTAGGCTTAGGACCTATTAACTCATTGAGATGAGAGAGAGTTATTGTGATTCACAGGCCTACGATGGAGGGGGACAGTCAGCATGGGAGAATTAGGTCACGTTGACAAAAGAGCTGATCCAGAGCCTTGCGGCGGCGATATTGAGGAAACTCATGAATGACAAGGCGGTCTTGTCGTAACGGGCTGCGATGCGGCGCATCTGCTTG
>NZ_JABCQB010000026.1:0-9995 GCF_015244525.1 Gluconobacter sp. R75690
CTTCTGCGGGCCGCAAGACGCTCAATCTGTCGAAACAGGCTCGTGCCGCCTGATCGTTCCTTTATTGTTCATGCCAAACGTTGTTTAGCGTACCATCCACACGATGGCCTCATTCACGATCCGTCAGATCCCCTCGTGCCATCCCCGCTTCACCTTATCGCCTTCGTAGAAGCAACCAGTGAATCAGATCTCAGGATGATCGTATAGACCTTTTGTCAACGCGACCTAGATCACTCGATCCGTTTAAATCGAATGATACTGCGGGAGAGCTTCCCCGAGTCCCAGTTTGGCATTATTCGCCAAGGTGTAATAACATTTGCAAAATCACCATTAATTTCAATGGTACGCCTTTGCTCCGTCCCGACCCATTCGGGCGTCCAGGCAGTCTGCACATTCGTGACCCACTGGTTTCCTTCGATCCTGTAGCGCCCAATGTAGGCAACGAGAGTCTTCATAAGATGGGCGCGCTCCACATCTGTCTTTGGCGGCTGTCGATCGCTGCCCTCAAGGTTAAATGCGACCCACCCGTGAGGTGTAAAAATGACACGCCCCCGAGGGGAAGAACCCATTGCATCAATCGTTCGCCCCGTCTCTTTGTCTTCCACTTTGTAAGAAACAAGCCCCCAGACACCGACGATGTCCTTCTTGAGATCGGCGGTTTTTTTTGTATCCTGCGCGTATGCAGAAGTCGCTGCGAACACCACGGTGATCGCGCATACCACGATCAAGGATATGAAGTGTCTCGAAGTGCGAGTTTTTGAGACCATGAGAACTAGCCCTCTTTCGATTATTTATTTAACAATTTTCCGTACACGCCAGAAGCACCCGAGTGCTAAGAGAATGGCGCCCGCTGCCATACCGACACGGATTAAAACGAGCAGTGGTGACCGAGCACCACCATGACGGATGAGAGCGACCTGCGATGCCGACACGGAGACATTTTTCCTACCGTAGGTATCAAAGATATATTTCGAAAGCTTTGCTATTTCCAAATCATTCAGTTGAGTGGCATCTGTTTTCTTGCCGCCAAAACCAGGCATGAAAGCCTCGGCGTCAGACACATGCCGGTCAATACCGAACAGAATGGTTGCGATCAGGTTGTCTGGACTGGAGGCCCCTGTGACGGAGTTATGCCACAATGAAGGGTAATAACCGTCCCGACTGCCCTGTGCCCGGTAATTGTGGCAGGATGCGCAGTTGCCCATAAACAGTTCCGCACCAGATATATTTGGATTATCATCTGAGCGGATAGGTCGACCTCCTCTGACCTCATCAGCGCTGGAAGTAGGCTTTCCCAGCACGAAGCGTGAAACTTCTCCGTCTGCGGGGTCACGAACAGGCTTCGTGGTCGCAAGATATGTTGCCAGCGCGTTCAGGTCGGCATCTGTCAAATGCTGGAAACTGTGTTCGACCGCTTCTCCCATTCCATCGGCGGCTTGCGCGAGCCCGTCAATATGGCCCGTTTTTAGATAGGTCTTTATATTTTCACGCGACCAGTTGCCTATCCCGCTTATTTTATCTGAAGTTATATTAGGTGCATACCATGCACCCAGGCTCGCGCCACCCAAATCCTTGGAGGATTTCTCCTGCATGAGAAATCCTCGAGGAGTATGACATGTTCCACAATGCGCCGGTCCTTGCGCAAGATACGCGCCGCGGTTCCATTCTGACGAGCGGGATGAATCGGGTTGGAAAGTCCTGTCGTTACGAAAAAGCACATTCCAGAACATCATCGAACCCCGAATGTTCATCGGAAAGGGAAGAGACGTTTTCGACGGAGCGCTTTCTACTGACTGAACGGATTTCATGAAATAAACATACAGGTCGTGTACGTCCTGATCTGTCATGTACGAATATGCCGTGTAGGGCATGGCAGGATAAAGATTGCGCCCGTCCTTGCGAATACCTTTTCTCACAGCACGCGAGAAATCTGCTTCGCTGTAATCACCGATACCGAATGTTCTGGATGGCGTAATGTTTGTCGAATACATCGTGCCAAGCGGTGTTTTCATTGCCAGGCCGCCAGAAAACGGCTTGCCGCCAGGCGCTGTGTGACAGGCCACACAATCGGAGGTCACAGCTATGTAGGCGCCTCGATCAGTTGATCCGTCGCTTTGTGCCGAAGCCGTGCCGTAAAGAAATATCGAGGTGCAAAAAGCTCCGAGAAGGGTTATCCTGTCTGGCAATCTGCTATGCATCATTTTAGCCATGATGCAGTTGCCCGATGATCGCATCTGCGGCCTTGATGGCCAATGCCGCCATGGTTATTGTACTATTTCCGCTGCCGCCCGTGGTCATTGCGCCCCCACCGGGAAGAAAGAGATTCTCATGGTCATGGGCACGACAATCTACGTCCACGACGGAATCCTTCGGATCATTGCCCATGATGACGCCACCCATGATATGATCACTGTGTAAAAACTCAGGCGAGATCCTGATATCTGTCGCTCCCAGGGCTGCCGCCAGCTTTTTTAGAAGCGGTATTGTGTATTGCTCGGCGCTTCGACGCACATAGTCGCCGACATCATAGTGGATGCGCGGACGGCTTAGACCCAGCCAATCCTGTTTGTCAGAGAGAGTCAGCCGGTTAAATGGTAGCGGCAGAGGTTCGTGCTCAACTGTCAGGCGCGCCGTGCAGGCCGACAGCCGGCGAATTTCTTGATCAAGAGCCTTTCCGTATAAACCTTTTTCCAGAGCAGCCAGACCACCGAGTGTACTCCGTGCCATGTTTTCCATACGGAACATTGCACCGGCATAGTCGCGTCGAAACTCGCCCTGGCTCGTGTTCATGATACTGCTGCTCTGGACAGGTCCTACGCCGGTCCAGAGCGGTTCAGTCATTTCGACATCCGCAACCAGTTTTGGCTGATCCATCATATTACGACCGACTTGATCCGAACTATTGGCGACACCAGAGGGATTTTTCTCGTCAGCCGACAGAAGGAGCAGCTTGGGCGTTTCTATTCCGTTGCAAGCGAGAACGAAGATCTTTCCGGCAACTGAGTGTGAATTCTTGTCGGAATCAAAATAATGGATTGCCGCGACCTTCTTCTGACTATTCGTTTCAACACGGTACGCGACAGCGTTCGTGATGATCTGACCGCCCTTTGCTTCGATGCGCGGTAGAGCTGTTGCAGCATCATATTTGGCAGCGATCGGACAGACCGGAAAACAGTTGTTGTTTCCACAACAGGGAGGGCGGCCGTCAAACGAAACGCCACTATTACGTGCCTGGGGCGCCGGCAGGTTCTGCATGCCAAGGGTCGCAGCGACATCGGTCAACCGCTGTTCGCCAGGCCCGAAGGGAATGGGTCCCATCGGGTAGGGCCGCGAACGCGCTGTATTTGGAGGCCACTGTAAAGCCGGATCACCGGGGCCACAGACACCCATCGCATGTTCGGCGCGCGCATAATAAGGCTCCAGCACATCGTAAGAAAAAGCCCAGTCGCGTCCTACTCCATAGAGGCTTTTGAGACGTAAATCGTCAGGCGTCATACGCCAGCAGATACCTGCCCAATGCCAGGTGGCACCCCCCGCGTAGCGGACATACCCCTGCTCGTAGGCCTTTGCATTCGGTCCGGTCAGATCAAGATAAGAAGAGGCCTCGTCTGGAGTGCGTGTCTCAAGGTGAGGCGCCCACGGCTTGGGCGGGTACGGCGCATTCCAGTGGTTGCGCAATGTGGGCGCCAGATTACGGTAGTTTTCGACAATTGTGTCGCGACTGACACGGGGCCCAGCTTCAAGCATGAGCACCGAAAACCCGGCATCCAAAGCCTGTTCTGCTATCAGACAGCCGACTACGCCAGTACCTACAATGACGACATCGCTATTGAGATCGGATGGCATAAGAAATTCTCCGGAGAAATTCAGAATGACGGCATGTTAAGGAGCGGAACTGCTGTCGCATTCCAGGCATTGGGCGCCGATTTTGCGTAAGATGGTATCGTCATGACATCGCTGCTTACTTTGTACATGAGCGCATCTTCAAAAGCGATTACATGATCGCCAGATTTTCCGTGCACAACACCCGAATACCACGCCGATATTATCTTCAGTGCCGAGTTTTGCAGTTTCTCATCTGTCAATGCTGGCATAAGATGTTCAACATCCACTGAAGCAGTTTTTACTATGAAATTGTGAATTGCGTGTATCGTATTATCAAAATTTTCTTCGACATCATTAAGCGCGACGTAAATTCTATGGCCGACAACAGGGTTCAGTTGATGAGGGACGAGAATTTTCGATACAGACATAAAGCGTGATACGCTATCGGACTGATGTAATGGTTCCGCAAAACCCTTCGACTGTGCAAAGCTGGCTACGGTGGCGAGCGCGCTCATGCCGAGCAACAGATGTCGCCTATTTATTTTTAACTCCGCATGAAGTAATGCCACCTATTCTCTCCTCACCCATTGAGTTATTTATGTATCTATCCCGATACTTGGTTGATAATGATATAAATAGTGCATTGACGCCGTTAGTGACGCTATAGAAAATATCCGAAGGAAACATTTAACTATTTATACAAGGCCGAAATTCTCTGCCTTTTAGAACCATGACGGTTCATGGCGCAGTCTCACCCTACAGGTGCAATGTTTTGATGAATGAGGCTATTACGTAGTAATACTGACTCGCCTTGGCGAGGTCGTTCGCCGACCATTCGGTGAGGAGAACGTCATTGAGGGACTTTTGGGATCTGCCGCCTCAAGAGACCGGTGCGCTGGCACGCCATCGCAGTTTCGCGGCCGCCTCCTCGTACGCGCTCGGGCTCGTGATACTGGGGACGCTCATACGTTTCCTGATCAATCCGTTTCTCGGCGGCAGGACGTTGTTTCTCTTACTGCTTCCGGGAGTGCTCGTCGGCGCGGTGATCGGCGGTCTCTTTTCCGGTCTAGCCGCAGCCACACTTGCATCAGTGATCGGCTGCTTCCTTCTCGCGCATGACGGCGCGCCGCCGATCGAAAACTGGGTCGAGACGATCCTGTTCGCGACACTCTGCGTCCTGATCACGTGTGGTGGCGAATGGCTGCTACGTGCCCGTCGGCGCACGGCCGCGATGGCGCAGCGTATCCTTGAGCGGGAGGCGCATCTCAGCGCCATCCTCGACGCAGTTCCCGACGCTATCATCATTCTCGACGAGCGCGGCATCGTGCAATCATTCAGCAACGCGGCGGAGACACTTCTGAGGTCTAATGCGGCAGAGGCGATCGGGACGAATATCGCAGACATCGTCCCCGAACTCGGAACGGCTCCAGTCTCCGATCGGCACGGAATAGCGGCAGTCGCCCGTCGGAAAGACGGGACGACTGTCCCCGTTGATCTGTCTACCGGACGCCTGACATCAGGAGAGGGCTCCTTTACAATCGCGTTCCTTCGCGACCTCACGGAACGCGAGGAAGCGGACCGACGCGTGCGACAGTTGCAGGCCGAAGTCACACATATCTCACGCCTGTCAGCCATGGGCGAGATGGCAGCCACACTGGCTCACGAACTTAATCAGCCTCTGACGGCCATCACGAACTTTCTCAACGGCGGACGCCGTCTCCTGGAAGCCGAGAACGGGCAGAGCACGCGCGTGCAAGAGGCCATGGACAAGGCGGCCGCGCAAGCGCTGCGGGCCGGTCGGATCATACGGTCGTTGCGGGACTTCGTGTCTCGGGGAGAAGGTGAGCCGGGACTGGAAAGCCTGCGGGCGCTTATCGAAGAGATGGCAACGCTGGCCTTGGTCGGAATTGCGGAGCGCGGGATCGACGTATCCTTTCAGCTGGACTCTGGGGCCGATCAGGTTATCGCGGACAAGATTCAGATCCAGCAAGTCCTCCTCAACCTGATCCGCAACGCCGTGGAGGCCATGGAGGACTGTGACGAACGGCGTCTGGTCGTCGCGGTCGACGCTTTCGAAGGCATGGCACGGATCCGCGTGACGGATACTGGCCCCGGTGTGAGCCCCGAGATTGCGGGCAGGCTGTTTGAATCTTTCTCAACGACGAAGGATCATGGCATGGGAGTCGGGCTGTCGATCTGCCGCACCATCGTGGAGGCTCATGGAGGACGCATCGGAGCGCAGCGGGAACGCGGGGGAGGGATGTGCTTTCTTTTCACTCTTCCCTGCGCCAGGACAGAGGAGTTTGGCGAATGAACCCGGATGGTATCGTCCATGTGATCGACGACGACGAAGCCGTACGCGAATCCCTTGCCTTCCTGTTGCTGACATCGGGACATACCGCGAGGACCCACGCATCGGCGGATGAGTTCCTCGCTATCCTCGACGGGGTCGAGTGCGGATGCATCATAACGGATATCCGGATGCCGGGCATGGACGGCATCGCTCTTGTCGACCGTCTCCAGAAGCGCGCGACGGTTCTCCCGGTCATTGTGATCACGGGGCATGCTGACGTCCCCCTAGCGGTGCAGGCCATGAAAGCCGGCGCCCGCGACTTCATCGAAAAGCCGTTCGACGATCATACCATTCTCGACGCGGTGGCCTCCGCTCTGCGGTGCGGTGACGAGAACGGCGCCGAACGCGCGCATGCACATGTCATTCGCCAGCGGATCGCCGCTCTGACGACGCGGGAGCAACAGGTTCTCCGTGGCCTCGTCGACGGTCAATCGAACAAGGTCATCGCCCGGGAGCTTGGGATAAGCCCGCGCACGATAGAGATTTATCGGGCCAATCTCATGATAAAGATGGACGCTCGCAGCCTGTCTGAACTCGTGCGGATGACGCTGACAGCCACGGAGCGGCCGCGATAACACAGTCGACCTGAAATCAGGACGGGTCGTTTCCCTTACGAGGTTTTACGTACGTAGTTTTCCGGATGCGCTGGAGCTCGGGTGGGCCCAAGATGACATTCAGTCATCCAGCGGCGGCCGTTCCGAACGAAGCGCATGACTTCCGCACGCCGTCGAACCGCGAGGAGAACACATGAGCCAGGCCAGCACGATCCGGGGACAGGAAATCCTCAACAACCCCGCCCGCAACAAGGAAACCGCCTTTACAATGACTGAGCGTCAATCGCTCGGCCTTGAAGGTCTGCTTCCTCCGACTGTGGAAAACATCGACCGGCAACTGGAGAGGGTTCAGACGCAACTCGCCGCAAAGCCGAATGATCTCGAACGCTACATCTATCTCATGAGCCTGGCGGCCAGGAACGAGACGCTATTCTACCACACGCTGATGTCCGACCCCGCGCGGTTTGTGCCGATTGTCTATGATCCGACCGTGGCTGATGCCTGTCTGGCATTCGGACATATCTATCGCGGCAGCGCGGGCATGTATCTCACGCGCGACATGAAAGGTCGCTTCAAAAAAATTCTGCGCAACTGGCCGGTAAAAGACGTTCGGTTCATCTGTGTGTCCACCGGCGGCCGTATTCTCGGTCTTGGCGATATCGGCGCTAACGGCATGGGCATTCCCATTGGCAAGCTCCAGCTCTACACCGCCTGCGCGGGGGTGCCGCCCGAGGCGCTGCTGCCTGTGCTACTGGACATAGGCACCACGAACGCGGCGCTCCGGGCCGATCCGCTTTATCTTGGTCTGCGCGAGCTCCCGCCAGACGAAGCGGAGGTGGATTTGATCTCAGAGGCATTTATCGAAGCCGCTACAGACGTGTTTCCCGGTGTCTGCATTCATTTCGAGGACTGGAAAGGTACCGATGCGATGCGGCTTCTCGCCCGCTATCGCGACAAGGTCCTGTGCTACAATGACGATATTCAGGGAACCGCAGCGATCGCGGTAGCAGGCCTGACCACGGCACTGCAGATCAAGAACGAGACTTTCGCCGATCAGCGCGTCCTTTTTCTGGGCGCAGGCTCAGCCGGGATCGGTATCGCAAGTATGATTGTCTCGGCGATGGTCGAAGCGGGTCTGGGCGAGGCCGAAGCGCGTGAGCGTATCGTACTGATCGATGTCAACGGTCTGATCGAGACCAGCCGGACCGATCTCAACGAGTGGCAGAAGCCGTTCGCGCACGAGGCGAAACCGACGAAAGATCTTCTCGAGGTCGTCAGAACCTTCAAGCCGACCATTCTGATCGGCGTCAGCACCATCGGCGGCGCATTCACCGAGGAGGTGGTCCGCGAGATGGCAAAACTGAACGAGCGGCCGGTGATCTTCCCGCTCTCCAATCCGACGAACAAGGCGGAATGTACGGCCGAGCAGGCCTATACCTGGACAAAAGGCAAAGCATTATACGCCGCTGGAGTCCAATTTCCGGACTTCGAATATCAGGGAAAGAGCTACCACCCGGGACAGGCCAACAATTTCTATATCTTTCCGGCAATCGGCCTCGCCGTTTACGCGACCCGTCCCGCGCGGATCACGGACGATATGTTCATCACCGCCGCCGCCGCGACAGCGGATCAGGTGGGGCCGAGCGCACGCGAGCATGGCATGCTGTTCCCGCTCCAAGCCAACATCCTGGAGACCGAAGTGACGACCGCCACGCGGGTTGCGGAGCATATCTTCGATAGTGGACAGGCCACCGTCGAGCGTCCGGAAAATATCCGCGCCTGGATCGAGGGGCTGCTCTACAAGCCGGTCTACAAGGAACTCTGACACACCTAAGTCATCCCCGGTGATCGGCTCGAGCCGATCACCGGGGATGATGACGCCTTCTCTCACCAACCCGGAGCAGATCCGTGAATCTCGTGATACTCGTCGCCGCCATCGCTCCGGTTGTCCTCATATTCGGGCTGGGCTATCTGGCCGGGAAGTACAAGGATTTCGATCACGATCAGGCCATCGGTTTCAGTCATTTCGCGCTGAAATATGCCCTGCCGGTTGCGCTCTTCCTCAGCATGGCGTCCGTCAAATGCGACTTGCTCCTTCAGCAGGGGCCACTCGTTGTGGTCATGATCATCGGATATTCGCTCTTCTTTGGCGTGAGCTATCTCGTCCTGTGCATGATGACGCGCGACCGGCTGACCGCAGTCCTCCTCGGCTATGCGGTGTCCTCCACAGCCGCACCGATCTATGGCCTGACGGTCCTCGATCCAATCTATGGCGATACGGTCGGCGGCGGCGTAGTCGGTCTGGCTGCGGTTGTCACAAACCTCTTACAGGTTTCAGTCGTCATCTACCTGCTCGAGAGCGCGTCCAGGTCAGAAACGTCGAGACCCTCGTTGGCCCGAACGCTTGGAAAAACGATCAAGAACCCCCTTGTGTGGGCACCGGTGCTGGGCACCATCGTGTCTCTGTCCGGTCTGACGATGCCGCCGGTTTCCGTGTCCGTGCTCAAGCCTCTAGCAGTCTGCGCACCAGGAGCGGCGATCTTCGCCTGCGGGCTCGCGCTTGCGTCTTATTCCCTTAATCTCAGATCTAGGACCGTTATACTGGGATCGCTCGTCTGTGTCGTCTTGCAACCAGCAGTCTTCTTCGTCGCCCTCAAGGCATGGGGACTAAAATCCGCTATGGCGAAAGCAGCTTTTGTCGCAAGTGCAATGCCTACCTCCACACCGTCTGCCCTGTTTGCCCAGCAGTATGGGAAGTGCGAGGTAGAAACAGCCAGCATCATGCTGCTCACGACGCTCGGCATGGTCGTCGTCATTCCCGCCACTGTCGCTATATGCGAGTGGATATAACGCAAAAAAATAGATGATTGGAAAAGTTCTCTGGTTTTAAGACCTGCCCTATGATTACAATTCCATGCACTGATTGGAGAAAATGAGTCCTGAAAAGGTCTGTTTTCCGTTTTGAGAAGCGTTTTGCTCATTTGAGTGCTCTAGAGCGGTTCCACTTTAGTCTGGTTCATATCCAGCGGCTGTAAAGAAGCTGGCGCATTCACTGTATGTGAAAGCCGGAAGCAGCGCGCCGACGGTATCCCACAGAGCACGGACAGTCCGTTCGGCTCTGGCGCGCAGCAAGGCCTTGAGTTTTGAGAAGGTGGAGGGTTCGAAAAACTCTCTGGTTATGAGGCCCTGTGTGTGATTCCATCGTTCATCTTACGATGAGGGATGGATGATGATGCAGCCCGGTTTTTTTGATGTTGAAGATC
>NZ_JABCQB010000027.1:0-6987 GCF_015244525.1 Gluconobacter sp. R75690
AGATGCGCCGCATCGCAACCCGTTACGACAAGACCGCCTTGTCATTCATGAGTTTCCTCAATATCGCCGCCGCAAGGCTCTGGATCAGCTCTTTTGTCAACGTGACTTAGGCAAAGTGCCCGGAAAGCAAGAGGAGCTTCGGACCTGGAAACTATCCAGCAATGAAAGCCAGCAAGAAAAGCTTTTCGTAGCTATGGCGGGCGACTTCATGGGCGCAGGACCGCGAAAGGGAAAAACCTTTGATTGGCCATATAACCATTTGGCAGATGGCCTCGGAGATGTGACGCCACGCAGCTTTCTCATCCTGATGCAAAATGCTACAGAACGATCCCAATCCCGAGATGCGGGCTCCCTCATTCTTCTGCCGCAAACGATCCGGGATGGGCTGCGTGCAGCCTCAAAAGTCCGCATCGAACAGCTCAACACGGAATACCCATGGATCAAGCGGGTTCTTCAACCGCTTGCGGGTCTACGGGTGCCAGCAGAGCCACAGGTCTTATTTCACGCTTGGGCAGAGAATGCCACAGTGGAAGCCGCCGTGAAAATCGCACGCAGAGAGCATGCCCTCCCGCCAGTGCTGATCGGTTCGTCTCGGAAATCTGATCTGTCGGATCAAGAGCCCGGCCTCGCTGATCGCTTAATCATGATGGGTGTCTTAACCAGCCGTCCGGACGGGCGTTACGACATGCCCGACCTCTTTCGTATTGGCGCAGCCCTTCTGAAGAAGGGAGGAGTGACTCCGAAAGCCTGAAATTGGAGATACCTGGCCCTCAGAAGCTGTAATGTAGTGCTGATTAACTACGCATGGTTCGCTTTTGGACCCGCCGCTATCTGTGCCGTCTTGCCTATCCTTGACGGTGCGCCGACTGTCCAACACCTTCGGCCTTGCGATCACCTGCCTCGCTGCCGAAGGTCCGTTTACTGCGCAAGCCGGCTGATAGCTTTGGATCGGTCATGTCCGTTATCGGGATGCTGATGGGAGCCTCTGTATGACCGAGATGAGGCGACAGCAGCCAACGTATCTTCAACCTGTTAACACAGGCGCACCCTGCTTGAACCAAGCGCGTTTTATTTTGTCGTCTTCCAGCTCGTATATGCCAATGACATCCAACGTACCGCGCCCTTCGGGAAAGTTCCGGGTCACGACTTCACGATCTATCACGAGTCCGCCGACACCCACTCGGCTGATCAATTTGGCAAACAGATCTGGCTCTTTAAAGCGTTCAACGTGCCGTGTTCTGATGGCCTCAGCACCCGAAGCAAGCAAAGTATCCGGCCAAGCATAAACCTCGGCATCTAGTGCCCAGCATGCCATAAAGGCTTTGATGTCACGTGCATTATAGGCATCCAACTGCCGACGAATAATTTCAGCTGCGCCGCATGACTGCGTATCAATTTCCAACGTTATCAGCCCCCTATTTGCAGACCGACCACCATCGAAGTCTGCTTTCGCGATGAAGTTAACAGACTTGGAATGACCGTAAAGAGGCGATAGCTGCGGCTACATTTCTGTGCCAAACTCGAAACACATGCCTCCCCTTCGCCTCGCCGTCGAATTTGCTGCCCTCTATCTCGGTGGCCCCCTTATCATACTCGAACTCCGACGCCCCGGCATCCTGTTCGGGCTCATCTGGGTGACGGCTATCGCGGCGTTTCTCGCGATCCGGGGCGAAAAGCCACAACCTCATGACGTACGTCGCGAACTGCGAGTCATCTTCCTGCGTTTCGCGATCCTCGCGCCGGTTATCGTGGCGCTGACGGCATGGTTCTGGCCCGAGACATTCCTCAGCCTGCCGCTTCAGAAACCGCGCTTCTGGCTGCTGATCATGGTGCTCTATCCCGTGCTGTCGGTATGGCCGCAGGAAGTGCTCTACCGCGCATTCCTGTTTGCCCGGTATCGCCCGCTGTTCCGCAGCGACAAAGGCATCATCATCGCAAGCGCCCTCGCTTTTGGCTTCGCCCATGTGATCTTCCTGAACTGGATCGCAATCGCCATGACGGCCATCGGCGGCCTACTCTTCGCCCTCGACTACGCACGACACCGGTCGCTGCGCCTGACTTGCCTAGAACACAGTCTCTATGGTTGCCTGATCTTCACCGTAGGCCTCGGCCGCTTCTTCTACACAGGCGCCGCCTGGCACCACTGAGAGCGCTAGCCGACCGGGCCGGAGCCGCGGTTCGCCCGTCTCGGCACCTGCAGACCAACGCCCCTGAATCTAGCCGGGCCGCCACGTCAGCGTTATGGAAGATGTCCAATTCCGGCGTCTTACGCGGGCAGTTCGGGGAGGGTCAGGGCGACGACCGACACCCTGGCGTCCCGCCGGTTAAACGGCGTCAGGATCGGCCGAAAATCAGTCTTTGCACGCCATGAGACACGTCTGCTTCGAGAAAAGATCGTGCCGCGCTCTGACGTCCGACAAAGGGCGACTGCCGCCCGTCTGTTTAGATTTGACAGGCAGGTAGACGAATTAAACTGATGAATCGGGGTATCGGCCTTCTGAGAAAAATAAAAGAAGGCCAACACCCAGAAATCAGAATTCATCTCGCAGCAGCGCCCAGCGTTCGTGGTCACGCCATTCCCCATTTATGCGAAGATAACGCGGTGAGAAGCCTTCATTACGGAAACCCAACCTTCGGACTAGCGCTATGGACTTCATATTCCCGGGCTGAATGTTTGCTTCTAAGCGGTGCAGCCCGACATCATTGAAAGCAGCCTGTATCGTCAGACGTACTGCTTCAGTCATCAAACCACGTCCAGCGAACCCTATCATTCCATAATAGCCCAGGTATGCATTCTGAAAGCCACGCATGAAAATCTGGCTGAGATGGGTGATGCCTACAATACCTCCAGTATCCAGATCTCGCGCAACAAAACCCATATTGGAACCGGACATCTGTTCATCGAACCAAGTATCAAAGCCTTCGCGTGCTATGAAGGGTTGAGACCAAGGATCATGATAAGAACGGCTCTCTATATTTGCTTTAACAAGATCAACAGCATCTTTTTGACTGACTTTGCTCAGCGATATTTTTCTCATAATCGGCTGTGCGTCCACTCACTGCTAGACACGAAAGATAACAGATCGATTGTTATCCTATTTATGAAAAATCCGCCTGTCCGTTTTCGGGCAAACAAGAACTACTCTCTATGTCTTAGATAGGGCGACAACCGACATTACAATGAAGGACGCGGGACGGAGATCGTCCCTACGTCGCAAAGCCAGACTGGCAACTCGCACCGACCTGGTTCATTGTTTATGTAATGAATCCGTTTCGTTCGCCCGACACCGACCTCCCCCTGTCGCATGCCCTCATCCTGAAGGCCGCGCTGCTGACGATCGGCTATATTGAGGAAAACGGCCCGATCGGCCTCACGCCCACCAAGGCGCTCAAGCGCTATTTTGTCGCGTGGGCCGCCGAGGCATTTGACTGGCCAGCCTATACGGTCGAAGACCTCTACGCCGTTAACAAAGTCCTCAATGAACACGATTTCCCGCCGCTGGTGATCCTGCATGAGGTTCTGCTCAGTGCGAAGCTCGCACGGCATTTCAAGGGAACCCTGCGGCTGACCGACCTGGCGAGAAAACTCAGATCGGAGCCTGCCCGGCTCTGGATGCTGTTAACGACCCATCTCCTCTTTGTCGTTGACCACAGTCCTTACACCCGAAGCGATGAGCCGCTGTTCGGCAACTGGGATATCTTTCTCAACGTCATCAATATCGAAGCCCAGGCTGCCGTCACCGAAGAGCGACTATGTTCGGTTCTCTACGGGGGTGAAGAGGAGGAGATCCGTCACCGGGATTTCAAGCTGACCGCCAGTCTGTACGTCCATGTCCTGCGTCCACTGTGCTGGGCAGGACTGCTCAACGAGCACCGAACCGGTACCGGCCTCAACAGGCGGGATTTCTATACCAAAACACCCTTATGGACAGCGGCCCTCAGGCTTGAAACGGATCGACACCTGCAGCCGGTGACCCGTCACTGACCACCGTCGACAGCCATTCCGGCGTGATGTCGTCGTTCCCATATAAAAGGCGCCTTCCGGAGACCGAAAGGCGCCAATACCAGTCAGCGGGCTGACATCACTCGGCCGCCACCGCGTCCGGGCTATCGGGCATATGAGCTACCCCTGCTCCCCCTTCACTTCGCTCCGCCACGTTCCTCGTCCGCAATGCCTCGGGCAGCCATCCGGAGCCCTCCAGCAGCCGCTCAGCCGCTTGCGCCATGTCACCCTTCTTCATATGGGCGATACGCTCTGCCGCCTCGGCTCCCCGCGCCTCGCGCACGGCTTCGAGGATGCGGGCCTTGGTGACGCGGCCGAGATAGTTCTCCACCGTTGGCTGCCAGCCTGCTTCGGCCAGATCGAGCGCGAGCGCAGTGGCGAGACGGCCTGCTCGCGCAAGCCGCTCCCTGACGCTGCGTGCCAGAGACGGACCATGAGACGATTCATGCAGCGCGTTGATCCCGAAAGACAGGCAATGCGCTAGCAGGGCCAGACGGCTGGTGTCGTCCAGCCGGTCGAGCCACAGCCAGAGTGCAGCCTCGTCTTCCGGCAAATCGTGCTTCCAGCCCTCGTTGCGCTGGCGCAGCGCGTGGGCCGGCAGGCTGCCGGGCATGTCGGGGGAATGGACCTGCAGCGGGATTTCCCGGACATAGGCTTCCAGGCAATCTGCGCCCGAAACCTGCCAGTACAGATCGCGTACCAGCGTGTGAAGCAGTTCGGTCAGCGCGACATGCGGATTGCTGGCAAACGCATCCCGCAGGGCCAGTGTGCGCCAGGCCGTCAGTTCCGTCAGCAGGCGATCGGAAAGCGGTTTCAGTCCGTCTTCCTCCTCGGGGTCGGTATCGGGTGCGCCTTCCCTCCCATCCCCTTCGGCATCATCGCCATCGCCGCGGTGGTCAATGGCGTCGTCATATCTGTCTGATTCGTCCTGATCGACTTCGAGTTCGACCGGCATATCTTCCGGCCGGACGAAACCCCGTGCGACCAGCAGCGTGCCGTCTGTATCCGGGCTGACGAAGACACCGGCCCGGACCATGTCCGCCGGATCGAAGGAAACAGGGCGTTCTTCCAGCGCCTCGATAGCCTGCTCGATTTCACCCAGCCGCGTATCGACGTCCTCCGGGAACTCATCGGCCTGCGCGTATTCCGCCTCAATGGTTTCCTGCTCGCTGTGCAGAGCGGTCAGACGGCCCGCTTCTTCATCGGAAAGTTCAACGGTCGTCCCGTCGATCTCCGCGAACTGCCGTGTGTGTCCCCAGGGGAAGGACAGAGCCGTTTCGACCCATTTCCAGCCTTCGGCTCGGATATCCTCGGCCGCTGCCGCCAGTTTTTCCATCACCAGCCGGTCGAGAAGAGTGGGATCGCCCAGCCAGCCGCCATCGTCGGCTTCGAACAGGTCACGCATGACGGGACCGCCAGCCGCAAGATAGGCGTCCAGCCCGACGAAGCTTACGCGGCGATCCGATGCGCGCACGGTTTTTTCCGTCAGCATGCGGCGGATCAGATAGGGCTCGCGGTTATGGCTCTGGGCAATAATCTCCCAGACCTGCTCCTGCCGCGCAGGATCGTCGCTGATCGAGAAGGCCATGAGCTGTTCCAGCTTCATGCCGTCCTGCTCGTAAATCTCGAGCAGTTTGTCGGACACGGTCATCAGGCGCAGGCGCTGTTTGACCACGGTGGGCACGACGAAGAACGCGGCGGCGATCTCGTCCTCGGACATGCCCTTCTCCAGCATGTCGCGAAAGGCACGAAACTGGTCCAGCGGATGCAGCGCCACGCGCTGCACGTTCTCGGCCAGGGAATCATCCTCGGCGAGAATGGCCGATCCGGCCTCGCGCACGACACAGGGCACCGGGGCCGTTTTCGCCAGTTTCTTCTGCTTTACCAGCAGTTCGAGCGCGCGGAAGCGACGACCGCCGGCTGGCACTTCATAGGTGCCGGTTTCTGCCCCCTCGCCGTTCAGAACGGGCCGGACGTTCAGGCTCTGGAGCAGCCCACGACGTTCGATATCGCGGGCCAGCTCCTCGATCGACAGGCCGGCCTTCACACGCCGCACGTTGGACTGCGACAGCACCAGCCTGTTGAAAGGGATATCACGGGACGCATTGAGGGCGATTTTCTGGATGGCGCTCGCCATGGCGGGACACTCCGTGACGGACCGGCGGAAGACTCTCTCCCCCCTCTTTATCCGTCACGAAATCACTCCCACCCTCTGACTTTTCATGAAAAACCCGAGGCCGATTAAGTCCTTAACCATCCTCTTGTCGGTCGTCCAGCCTGCGTTATCTGCTCCTCGAAACTGGACATGTGTACTCGCAGTATACATCGCAAAAGATGTGATGTTCAGATCTGTATCTGAATCAAAACACCAACATGAACCGCACCGTCAACAGAATATGCTAGGCCCCGTGTAATCCACAGAAAAAGCTACCGAATGTCTCAAACAAAAACGACGCCTCGCCATTCGGCGCTTCTGACTGAAGCCGGATCGCGACATCATGACACCTATTAATTACATCATGATATACACAAACGATGTTTCAAAACCTACTGGACGACGTATTTAGGGCAACCTTGTGCAGTCCAGCGATACGTCGTGATGTTCTCCCCACCCCTTTTGCCGGGAAGTGGCACACCTTCGGGCATTTAAATCCGCCAGACAGTTCTTGAACTCAGCCGTTCCCGGAGTATGCCCCATGCTCCGGCAACTTTGTTTGTCCTCACTGAGTCGACGATCTGTCGTCGTGCCACACGCAGAAAGCAAAGCGATCAAAGAGATACACGTCGTTATTTTAAACGAATTCCTCAAGTATGCGATCATAACGTTCCTCCACCATCATCAATGGTAAGCATATAGTAAAGCCTGAACACTCCTACGGCGTGTCGTCAGTTAAGACCTGAGAGCTTGAAGTGAGGGTTGTACGTTCTGTTGCTCTGTGCTGACTGTTTTTCCGGCTTTGGAGGAGAACAACAGATGCGGCGCT
>NZ_JABCQB010000028.1:0-6282 GCF_015244525.1 Gluconobacter sp. R75690
AAGAACTGGCGGCGTGTCGCTACCCGATACGACAAGACCGCCCAGTCCTACCTCGGCTTTGTTTCGATCGCCTCAGCCTTCCTTTGGATCAGCTTTGTCCACGGGCGCTAGGGAAGTTCAATTCACAGCGGAGGCCAGGTTCGTTATCCAGAAGACGGATCTGCCCTCCATGAAGCCGAACAATAGCCCTTACCATGCTGAGGCCAAGTCCGGTTCCCGGCACGGAGCGACTCCTGTCGAGCCTGACCATTTTTTCAAAGACACGTTCCCGTTCGTGAACGGGGATGCCCGGCCCGTTGTCGGAGACTGCAATGGTTACAATGCCGGGAAGTGCGGAGGACGAAAGGGTAATCTGACTGCCGGCAGGACAATGATTTGTGGCGTTTTCAAGAAGGTTGGCAAGCATTTGGGTCAGAAGCACCCTGTTGCCGTCAAGATGCATGGTGTGAGACGGGATACTCAGGTTGAGGCTCTGGTTACGATCTTCCAGAATAGGTCGATAGAGGTCTGAAATCGTGAGCAGAATTTCGTTGACGTCGAGCATCTGCTTATCGCGCACACGATCATCGGCCTCGATCTGAGCCAGTTTCAGCAAGGAAGCGAAAATCTCTAAGGCTTCGTCCAGATTGTGTCTAGCTTGATTGAGGACGCCCGCTCCAGCGGGAGGCAGCGCGATTCTTGAAAGGCTCTCAAGATGCTGACCCAGGTGGGCAAGCGGGCGCCTCATGTCATGAGCGATGTCATCGGTGACCTGACGTATACTGGCAACGAGGGTCTCGTTTCTTTCGAGCATGGCGTTCAGGCTGACCGCAAGATGATCGAACTCGTCATTTACGGCATTCAAGGGGAGCCGGCGAGACAGGTCGCCACGCATGATGTCACGCGCCGTCTGGCTGATGACTTCAATCTTTCCTAGAACAAGCCGACTGAGAACCAAACCGCCGGCCACACCGATCAGGATAAAGCCGATGGCGCTCCACCCCAACATGAACCACAGGTCACGACGAAGAGTTTGCACCGGTCTGGCATCGATTCCGACGAACAGGTATCCGCCGTCCTGCAATATCAAACCATATCCGATCACAGGGTGATAGTCAGGGGGTAGGGAACGATGGGTCCAGGACAGTGTTCGCCAGCCTGGAACGTGTCTCAGGTGAAGCATGTTACCGACGACAATGTGTTCTGAAGCATTCTGAAGAAGATAATAAAATCCAGGCTCGTTTCGTACGAGTTCGCTCATGACGGGTTCAAGATGCGCGACGTCCTTAATGCGCGCCTCCGAAAGGGCCTCGTCACGCTCATTGGCCACGGACTGCTTTATCTGTTGCGATAGAAGGTTCAGGCTATGGTAGCCGGAGAAAGCCATCACAGTGACACCACTGATGACGAAGCAACCCGCAAATAATGCAACGATCCGAAAAGACGAACTGCGAAAGGGAGATGGCCCCTGAGAAGGCGTGACGACGTCATTCCTCATGTTTTAGGACCGCGCAGAATATAGCCTTTTCCTTTGACGGTATGAATCAACTGCGGAGCATCGCGCCCCAGTCGCTCTCTCAGCCGGCTAATATGCGTTTCAACGAGATTTGTCCGGATGGGAAAGTCGATGTCCCAGACAGCTTGCAGAAGCATTTCACGTGAAAAAATGACGAGCGGATGCCGGATGAAATATTCGAGGAGCTTGAGTTCCTGAGCCTGAATATACAACTTCGCCCCGGCGCGACGGACTTCACGGGTCAGAAGATCTATCTCGAGATCCGCGAATAAGAGGCGGGTTTCGTTTGAAAATTCTCTTGATCTCCGAAGCAGGCTTTCTACTCTTGCCGAGAGTTCCGTTAATGCAAACGGTTTGACGAGGTAGTCATCTCCACCACTCCGCAGCCCGCTAACACGATCATGAATACCGTCCATGGTCGTCAGAAAGAGAACAGGTGTCTGAATGTCTTGAGATCTTATGTTCGTTAAAATTGTCAAACCGTCCATTCCAGGAAGACGGCGGTCGAGAATAATGCAGTCCCATAAACGGGATGTCGCCAGACTTTGGCCACTGAGACCGTCAGTGGCCGTTGTAATATGGACATGTGAGTTTCTGAAAAAACACTCGATATATTCGACCGTGTTGACGTCATCCTCAACAAGGAGGATGTGTGCGACAGAATGGGGAATTTCTTGGCTCATGATGGGGCGCCCCCAGCAGGATGCTGACGCGCAAGGACGCGCTTTGCCATGACCGCGAGGCGAGCGAGAGCGACATACAGGGCGGGTGTGGTATAAAGTGTCAGTGCCTGACTTAGAGCGAGGCCTCCGAGAATGGTAATGCCGAGTGGCAGACGCATCTCGGCACCATAGCCATGCCCCAGAACCAGCGGCAGGGCGCCAAATGCCGCCGCAAATGTCGTCATCATGATGGGACGAAAGCGCAATTCACAGGCCCGCAGGATGGCATCCCGGGTTGTTGCTCCGTGCTTCTCGGCTTCGATCGCAAAATCAATCAGCATGATCGCGTTCTTCTTGACAATTCCGACCAGAAGAAGAAGGCCGATCATCGCCATAAGCGAAAATTCTTCGTGGCACAGCCATAATGCCAGCATTGCCCCTACACCTGCGGACGGCAGAGTGGAGAGAACCGTCAATGGGTGGATCATGCTCTCATATAATATGCCCAGCACGATATAAATCGCCAGAACAGCGCATCCGAAGAGAAGTGGTTCACTCCCCGCCGAGCTGCGTAGCTGTGCGGCATTTCCGGCATAACTACCTTGAATCGACGGCGGAAGCTTGATGCGCGCAACGGCTCTATCAACAGTGTTCATCGCCTGGCCCAATGAGACACCGGGCGGGAGATTGAACGAAACTGTGGCGGCGATGGCCTGGCCCTCGTGATTGACCGCGAGCGCTGTTGCGCTATCCTGACGGGTCGATACGACAGATAGCGGCACCATTGTTTCCACCGTTGTCGTGACTGCCGAACCCGAGGATGCTGATGCTCCCCCTGCGAGACTGTTCGCCAGAAGATTATCGACGCTCTGGAACACATCACGGTTGCTGAAGTTGTAATTAATGGATCGGACACGAATGCGATTTGATTGTGACGCTCCCGAAGGCGCGCCTCCAGACGTACTGATCCATGTCTGGGCCAACATCTCGGGAGACTGCCAGAAGCGTGGCGCGACCTCCATAACGACACGATATTGGTTGAGTGGATTGTAGATGACGGATGCGGCGCGCTGGCCATAAGCATCATAGAGAACATTATCAAGAAGCTGAGGTGTGATTTGTAAGCGGGCAGATATGTCACGATTAATATGGACGTCCATACTGCTGCCTCCCAGAAGAACATCTGAGGAGACGTCCATCAACGTGGGTTCGTTGGTCAGAGCGGTTAGAAGGCGTTGTGTGTACTCGTAAAGCATGTGAGCATCGTTTGCCCGTAGGGTATATTGATAAGCCGCGTTACTAGGGCGCGCGCCAATCCGGATGGCGCCTCGCTGAAGCGCGAAGAAGCGCGCATCTTTGAGAACGCGCGTGCGAGCATCCAGATGTTTCATGGTCTCAGCAACACTGTTGCTGCGTGTTGCCTTGTCTGTGAGGCGTATGAAGATATTCCCCTGATTAGACGATCCCCGCCCGCCAAGAAAGCCCGCGACGGATGCTACATCAGGATCTTGCAGAAGGAGCGTCTGGACAGTGCTCATGTTCTGCTCCATCGCCTGGAACGAGATTGTCTCGATTCCTAGAATACGTCCCAGAAGCATTCCTGTGTCTTCGTCGGGAAAGAGGCTTCGTGGCAGGTTTTGGTAGAGTATGAGTGTCAGACCGATCGTAGCCGGGATGGACAGTAGGACCATAATCGGATGACGAAAAGAGGCCATCAAGGTGCGCTGATAGGCATGCAGTACGCGGTTATGACATCGGTCCAGAGCCTGAGTAAACGTACTCGTCGAGCCTTGTGTGCCCAGATGTGCACAGATCATTGGCGTGAGGCTCAGAGACAATACGGCTGAAACGCACAGGCAGATCGAGACGGTTATGGCGAATTCATGGAATAGGCGACCGGTCAGCCCTCCCATGAGCAGGATCGGAAGAAAAACCACGATGAGGGATGCTGTGATCGAGATAATTGTAAAATTAACCTCGCATGCCCCCTGCTTTGCGGCGTCCAAAACGGGGACGCCTTCTTCTTCGTGCCGGGCAATATTTTCGACGACAACAATAGCGTCATCAACGACAAACCCGGTGGCGATCGTCAATGCCATCAGCGACATGTTATCGAGGCCATAGCCGAGTATCCACAGAAAGCCGAGCGTTCCCAGAAGAGATACAGGGATGACGATGGCCGGAACGAGGACCACACGGGGAGATCCTAAAAATAGAAGAACGATCAATATGACCAGCACGACTGAGATACCGAGCGTCATGCGTGTATCCATAAGAGAGGCGCGAATGACGACGGATCGATCCATGACCACATGAAGGTCAACGCCGGACTTCAGAGTGCGCTGCATCTGCTTGTATTGACTGTGTACCTGATCCATCGCCGCGACGATGTTCGCACCGGCCTGCATATATACTTGCATCACAATAGCCGGTTGGCGATCATAGTAGCCGGCATTGCGAACGTCTTCGACGCTATCGATAGTCTGCGCGACATCATCCAGATGAATCGGCCGGCCGTTGCGCCACGCCACGATGAGATTTTGATAGTCGGCAGCATGGTGAATTTGATCATTGGTCACTATCTGAAAGCGCTGATCGTGGGTATCAACAACCCCTTTAGGGGTATCGGCATTGGCTGACGCCAATGCAGCGCGGATATCTTCAAATCCAAGGCCATACTTGTATAAATATAGTGGATCGATTTCCACGCGTACTGCGGGCAAGGCACTTCCAGTGATCTGTACCAGTCCAACGCCACGGATATGTGATAACAGTGGCACCAGATTGTTGGTCGCCTGATCGTATAATTCCGGCAGCGTATGATTGTGCGACGTTAGTGCAAGGATCAGGGCCGGAGGATCATTAGGATTGGCTTTCGAATACGTCGGATTCTGTCTTAGAGTGCGCGGCAGATCAACGCGAGCTGCCTGCAGGGCAGCGGCAACATCGCGAGCCGCTCCATTGATATCTCGCGAAAGCGAAAACTGGAGCGTAACCCGTAGCATTCCACTACTGGACTGTGATGTCATTTCCTCCAAACCGGCAATAGATCCTAGGTGACGCTCGAGAGGTTCCGCAATGGAACTCGCGATCTGTTCAGGTGTTCCACCGGGTTGAAGGGCCTGTACCTGGATAACTGGAAAATCAATATTAGGAAGATCGGCAACAGGTAATGATATATAGCCCATTATACCAAACAGGCAGAGCGCGATTGTAAGTAGCGTCGTTGCTATGGGCCTGGATATAAACCAGTTTGTCATTCGGCTTAATCTTTGTCCTATTCTCATGCACTCCAGTATCTGGGATGCTTTCTGCATACTCGAGGAAGCATTCTCAACTCACAAGGAAAGATAGACAATGTTGGGCATTATTAATAAAATAGTTCGATCCCGGATCGGGCGCATTTGTTATTATATTTGCCGTAATTGAATTATTCTGTTTCGATTTCTTGGGGTGGGTATGGCATTATGTGGATATGGCAAATTATCTTCTATAAAATGGTCGTATATTTTGTTGGCGTTTGCGATCGATTGAGAGGGTATTGATATATCCAGCGAATTTATCGCCAACACATCGGGTCATTTTCTCTTGTTATAAGAGACGGGTAAGACGGAGTGCCGAGAAATGGCTGGCTGGTTTCTCTTACTTTAGCATCGCATTCATTGAATTTGCTCTGAGTGCAGTTTCCAGGGGCCGGACTGGTTCTTATGCCATTGCTCGGTCTCTTACTACGTCCAGAGGGCGTTCCTGTGGCTCTATCGATCGGTACGGCTGTTAGCTCCGTATCCCGTATCATCTTTTTTCCGAAATATCCGCTAGCAACTGTGTTTAAGCGCTGTATCTCACCTCATGAACCGCTCTTGGCCAAGGGCCGTTCATGAGGTCATCATAACTGGCTGGAGACACATAAGATGTTTTAGCGCTCGTGGACAAAGCTTGACGGGGGTGCACGAGATTGATTCAACGCTGCCATTTGGAGATGGCTTTGGACGAGACGATCGGGGCGACGGATGCGGAATGGGCGATAATTGGTCCGCTTCTGCCTTCTGAGCGTGGACGTTGGGCGCGCCCGTCTGGAGATAACCGCCGTTTTCTCAATGGTATGCTGCACATCCTACGCACTGG
>NZ_JABCQB010000029.1:0-2500 GCF_015244525.1 Gluconobacter sp. R75690
TGGTTGCGGGGGCAGGATTTGAACCTGCGGCCTTCAGGTTATGAGCCTGACGAGCTACCGGGCTGCTCCACCCCGCGGTGGTGTGTGATGATGTTGGGGATTTTTTGTGGTGTGTTGGGTAGGCTGGGGGACCTGGCGGCGACCGACTTTTCCGCACCTTAAGGTGCAGTATCATAGGCGCTGAGGGATTTCACGGCCGAGTTCGGGATGGGATCGGGTGTAGGGCCCTCGCAATGGCCACCAGGTCTTCCAGCCCACCCTGTCTTTTGAGAGAGGGTGGTGGTTGGTGCGTTGTGAAGTGTGTGGCTGATTTCTGTGCATGTGTTTGATGTGAGAAGTATGAGCGATTAGGACCGGTTAGCTGCATGCATTACTGCACTTTCACACCCGGCCTATCAACGTGATGGTCTGTCACGGCTCTATGAGACCTCGTTTTGAGGTGGGTTTCCCGCTTAGATGCTTTCAGCGGTTATCCCGTCCATACTTAGCTACCCGGCTGTGCCACTGGCGTGACAACCGGTGCACCAGAGGTATGTTCATCCCGGTCCTCTCGTACTAGGGACAAATCCTCTCAAGTCTCTTACACCCACGGCAGATAGGGACCGAACTGTCTCACGACGTTCTAAACCCAGCTCACGTACCACTTTAATCGGCGAACAGCCGAACCCTTGGGACCTGCTCCAGCCCCAGGATGTGATGAGCCGACATCGAGGTGCCAAACCTCCCCGTCGATGTGGACTCTTGGGGGAGATCAGCCTGTTATCCCTAGAGTACCTTTTATCCGTTGAGCGATGGCCCGTCCACGTGGGACCACCGGATCACTATGGCCGACTTTCGTCTCTGATCGAGCTGTCACTCTCACAGTCAGGCGGGCTTATGCCATTGCACTCGACAGCCGGTTTCCGACCGGCCTGAGCCCACCATCGCGCGCCTCCGTTACACTTTGGGAGGCGACCGCCCCAGTCAAACTGCCCACCATGCAGGGTCCCGGACCAGGCTTACTGGTCTCGGTTAGACATCAGAAAAATTCAGGGTCGTATTTCAAGGATGGCTCCACCCGAGCTGGCGCCCGGGTTTCAAAGCCTCCGACCTATCCTACACAGAATGTCTCTGATGCCACTGCAAAGCTGCAGTAAAGGTTCATAGGGTCTTTCCGTCTGACCGCGGGTACCCCGCATCTTCACGGGGAATTCAATTTCGCTGAGTCGATGCTGGAGACAGTGGGGAAGTCGTTACGCCATTCGTGCAGGTCGGAACTTACCCGACAAGGAATTTCGCTACCTTAGGACCGTTATAGTTACGGCCGCCGTTTACCGGGGCTTCAATTCAGTGCTTGCACACCTCCTCTTAACCTTCCGGCACCGGGCAGGCGTCAGGCCCTATACGTCATCTCACGATTTCGCAGAGCCCTGTGTTTTTACTAAACAGTCGCTACCCCCTGGTCTGTGCCACCCGTCCATGGTTGCCCACGAGCGGGTCTCGTTTATCCCGAAGTTACACGAGCAATTTGCCTAGTTCCTTCAGCATCGTTCTCTCAAGCGCCTTGGTATTCTCTACCAGTCCACCTGTGTCGGTTTCGGGTACGGTCTATACGCCAGAGCTATTTCCTGGAATGATTGAAAAGCCTGTTCAATCCGTTAAGGACAGACAACATCTCTCATTCGTCACTTCTGGCAGGCCCAGTAATATTGAACTGGTTCCCATCGACTACGGCTCTCGCCCTCGCCTTAGGGGCCGGCTCACCCTGCGTGGATTAACCTTGCGCAGGAACCCTTGGACTTTCGGCGACAGTGTTTCTCGCACTGTTTGTCGCTACTCATGTCAGCATTCGCACTTCCGATATCTCCAGAGAGGGTCACCCCGTCTCCTTCGCAGACTTACGGAACGCTCCGCTACCGCGCATTCAAAGAATGCACCCACAGCTTCGGCACGTGGCTTGAGCCCCGTTACATTTTCGGCGCAGGGTTTCTAATAGACCAGTGAGCTATTACGCTTTCTTTAAAGGATGGCTGCTTCTAAGCCAACCTCCTGGTTGTTTTGGAATCCCCACATCCTTTCCCACTTAGCCACGATTTAGGGGCCTTAGCTGGTGGTCTGGGCTGTTTCCCTCTCGACAATGGACCTTAGCACCCACTGTCTGTCTGCCGGGCTATACTCCTGGGTATTCGGAGTTTGGTTAGGTTTGGTAAGGCTTTGGGCCCCCCTAGCCCATCCAGTGCTCTACCCCCCAGGGTAAACACCCGACGATCTACCTCAATAGATTTCGCGGAGAACCAGCTATCTCCGAGTTTGATTGGCCTTTCACCCCTAGCCACAGCTCATCCCCGACTTTTTCAACAGGCGTGGGTTCGGCCCTCCAGTGCGTGTTACCGCACCTTCAGCCTGGCCATGGCTAGATCACTCGGTTTCGGGTCTTCTGCCAGCAACTCATTCGCCCTATTCAGACTCGCTTTCGCTACGCCTACACCTAACGGCTTAAGCTCGCTGCAAACAGAAACTC
>NZ_JABCQB010000030.1:0-5144 GCF_015244525.1 Gluconobacter sp. R75690
AATCTGCTCAAAACGCACAACGAAAATCACCATCCAGAGCCATCAATACCAGCCTGCGAGCCCAAAATCAGGCAGAAAGGTCTTCAATCAACGGTTCTTCGAACCCTCCACCTGTGGGCACGTCTCAAGGAGTGAGGGGCAGTCGCACACGATACGAAAAAACTGCCATATCCTTCATGGCCACCATTTGCATCGCCGCAACCGCAGATCATCTCAAGACCTGACAGGCCCTAATTTTTGGGGTGCACATCAGGCCTCCTAAAGAATACGATGTGCGCCCCTGGGTGTTTTTTAAATATTTTATAGGTTATATATTTATAAAATTCTTTATTTTTTCGAATAAAGAATTTTTTTCTTTATTATTTTTGTGTTCTGTTTTTTTATTTTCAATAACTGACAATACCGCAGGAACATTATCATGTCCGGCGTCCCTATCCAAAGTACTAATAATGAAAAAATCTAGAATTGAATTGGATGTACCGTCTGTTTCCAAGCGGAACTCTATTTCAGAAGTTTCCTCTTCCAGACCAAAGACACATTTTAGCGTATTTCCTTTGTTTTTGTTCGTCTGGTTTGCAATCGCGTTAGAACCACCATCGCTGCAAACTTCTAACGTCATCCCTTTGCAATCGCTCTTTTTCGAAAAAACAGCTTCTACTTCATATTGTCCTGGAGCAAGGGTGATGTATGGCCCGTAGGTGACACGACGGGAATTCGATTTATCGATGATAATGCCTTCGCGTGTGCGCTTCACATCGATTAATTGAATTCTTGGATCTGTATGAGGAATGACAATCGCATCCATATTTATCAGTCGAATGTCGTGTAAGGTGCCCTCAAAATCACCGTAAACAGTCATGCGAAATTCAACACAATCTTCATTGCTAAGAAGCTTGAAGACAAATGCTTCTTCAGCGCGAGGGTTGCGAGTGTGGTGCGTTCGGTTAAATTCTGCAACAACATTAGATCCCCAATCTGTTGCTACATCCAAGAAAATATCCCGAAAAATGGTATTTTCACTAAAGCCTAGTAACAATTTATACTGTCCGCGGGGGAGTTTGATAAACGGACCATACATGACACGACCAGACTGGCCTTTATGTATCGTGATACCTTGGTCCGTTTTCTGTCCGGCCTCATCTGCCGTGAAACATTTATCTGTTGCTAGCCAGGATACTTCTTTTACGTTTTGTAGGCATACCTTACTAATAGTCCCTTCGAAATCACCAAACACGTTCACACGAAACTCAACGTCCCGGACAGCCCGCTCCAAGCTAAAAAATACTGCATGCTCGTGAGCTTTTATCTCTTCATCATGCTGAATTTCGTAACGAGCTACAGAATCGGCTCCATATCCTGAAGAAATATCAATTACTAAATTTTTAAAAGTTGTATTATCACAGAACTCGAGGGTTAATTTGTATTGACCACCATTAAGGCTCACGAAAGGTCCGTACATAACTCGGCCTTTCTCACCACGAGTCACGACGATGCCTGAAGGCGTTAGAATTCCAGCTTCATCAATAACGATGTTGCTGTCGCTAGCTAGCCATATATGGTCTTTTTCGCCATAGGCTTGTTTAGCTTTCCACATATCGCAGTAGTTGTTCGTTCCCGTCATGCCAAGTTCGGTTACGTCCCCAGCTTTTAGCTTGTTACGCTGACCGACGAGTATCTTGTTGGGAGAAACATAAACAACGTTCTGTGGCTGACGTTCTGGAGTGATATAGCGAACTTCTCCTAGGAATTGATCGTCTGCATCTGCTGTTTGTCCTTTGAGTGCCATAGCTTTTGAAAAGCTTCGGCCCAGCAATGCGCCTGCTGTGGGATAATGATCGTGCGGTCCATAGAAACGATTGCGTGTATTCGCCACGATATTATCGATAGCAATTTTCCATTCCGGGCGACCTGGCAGTGACCACAGCAGGCTGGTCTGTGTGCATACCCAGCACTCCATACCATCGTAGTTTTCCATAAAAGCTGCTGCCCCGTAGTGTTGCGGGATGTTCCAAGGGTTCAGCAATTTTATGGCTAGATCAAAATAGATGCCGCCATAAACATACATCAAGCAATAACGTGCGAGATCGCACTTATAAGAATACGGCGCAAGATCATCAAAAGCCGCAAGAACTTCTTCTCCCAACTCTTTCCCAATGAAATAGCGTAATTCTTCTCCACCCCATAATTTATATTGAGCCTCTGGGTAGAGATCGCGTGCAAGTTGCGCATTGCGCTCAAGATTTTCCGGAAGCTTGGCTGGGACCTGGAAATTATCGACGATAAAAACCTGGTGAAGCCAAGTTACTTTATGAAATTTTTCCATGTGATTTTTCCTTATGTTCACTTCTTATTGAGATGAAATTTCATAGCTTAAAAATTTACCCATAAAGAGCCGGTTTACGCATAACCGAAATTCAACATTTTCTTCATTCTGATCGAGAGTAAAAAAGGTCTCGATAGACCCTCTTTTCATATCGGTAGGCTTTAGTTTGAGTGTCTGACGTGTTTTATGTTCTTCACCTGCAGCAATCTGAATGACGGCGTTGGTAAAGCGAGTTTCCGGAGAAAATTTGGTTCGGAGCTTGTAGTGCCCTTTTGGCAAAGAGACATATGGGCCGTAAGTAAGCCGTCCCTTTGCCCAAAGATGCGTGGAGATGCCATCTTCTTTTATGAAGCCGATTTCCGTTTTGATGGCTGGATCAGAGAACGACCATTTTTGAAGAAAGATAGGATAAAGTATAAATTTTTTAACGGCGCCGAGAAATTCAGTTTCCGTTTTTACAACAAATTCAACCTTATCTTCAGGTTGCCTTATTTCGATAAGCATAGTGATGCTGTTATCATTTTTTACGTTTTCAGGGAAGAAAATGCAGGATTTTATACGTTTTTTTTGAAAATCTGCTGTAATATCGACTTCAATTTTTCTAAATTTTGTTCCAGGCTCTAATTCGATACGCAGTTTGTAGGCACCCGTATTCAAGGATGTATAAGGACCGTAGCTTAATACGCCTTCAAAATCTTGAGGCGCAACGATCCCGCGCTCATTTTTGAAAATGGGGAAGTCAGTTTGAATAAGGCAGTCATTTGAGGTCCATTCGCAAAGCTTTTCGCCGTAGATTATCCTTTGATTCCACATATCATTGTAATTGTTGCTGCCTGCTACTCCTAGGTGTGCCAAATCGCCCCCAATTAATTTGTTGCGGAAAGCAATAACTTCTCCACCTTTGGAGACATATGACACGTTGAGCATAGCAGAATCCGGTGTAACGCACCGGCAACTACCAACATACTGGTCATCAGCTGTAGCTTCTTGCCCTTTTTCTGCAAGTGCAGCGATAAAAGCGCGACCCAGAACCACTGGCCCTGTGGGATAGAGAGGATTTTCTCCGTAATATTTTGATTTACAATTTTCTACTATGTATTGAATGGCAATTTGAAATTCTTTTCTTTTTGGTAAAGACCACAGAAGTCCTGTCTGGATGGCTGACCAGCTAGGAGACGTGAAAGGCACATCTCGGCAAGCCGCAACGCCTTTATGGTTAGGAATATTCCATTCCCGCGCAATTTGCACGCCAAGATCAATATAAAGTCCACCGAATACATAAAGAATAACAAATTTTGCCAGATCGGCTTTATAAGAATATGGCTTTAATAAATCATATGAATATAAAACATCATCATCAAAATATTCTTTTATAAGTTCTCGGATTTCTTTATTGCTCCATAAAGTGTATTCCGCCTGTGGATAAATATGCTGAGCAGCTTCAATGTTTCTTTTTATGGCTTGTGGAATTGAAGTTTTTGGAGCTTCTGCGTCAAGAATGAGAATCTGATGCAGGTGTTTGATCTTATGGTGTGTTTTCATGCTTAGCGTTGTCCGGGCTTGCTTGTGGAGTGCTGGATGCTCAAGTTTAAAACAGCTTCCTGCGTGTTCAATACCTACAATTTCCTGTTGCTGAAAGCTTGTGGATAGCGCTTTTTTATTGGAGGTGCTTGCAAGCTATCCTACATGGGCTACCATATTGAAGATGGAAAGTTTTAAAAACTCCTTGGTTGTGATGGGTCCTCTATGATTCCATCTCTCATCTTGTGATGAGGGTTTTAAGGTGGCTCCGTCCATTCGGACAGTTTTGTGGGCTCGATAAGCTATACCCGGTTGTCATTATGTCGCCATCCTGACGTGCCGACGCCATCTGGCGTGCGTCCAGCCTGCGACCGCGCCTATCCATGCTGATGCGAACCTGGCGTCGTTACGACCGAAAGTCGGCGCCGTTTCAGGTCGATCATTTGCCGCCTCTGATCACGCCTAACCAAACAGAGGCATCGCGTAAAAAATCACGTTCAACCAGCAACTGACCGATCTTCGCATGCAGATTCTCCACGTCGGCTGGCCGGCCTGTCGCATCCAGCATTGACTTGCCAGAGAATGTCGTCCCCATACCTTCGACCGCCTGACGCTCCCACTGGGCAATTATGGTCTGATGCACACCATGCTTCGACGCCAGCTCTGCCAGCGTCTGCTCGCCCCGGAGCGCCCCAGCGCAGCACAAGACTTGAATTCACCCGAATACCCTTTCCGTGTACCGTTGCCCATAAAACCCGTTCTCGCTCAGGGCTGGGTATGGCTTAATCACCTGTCCGAAAAATGGGGATCACCTCTGTTGCCCGTGGCGGGACTGTTCATCCGGATGATGGGCATCACCCGCGTCATAATGAGATCGGGCTTGCTGATAACCCTCTATAATATGCGCCGCTTCCTCTTCCTGAAGAGAATTAACGTCCACGCGTAGCAATCCCGCGGAGGATCGTTTCCTATCTTCTTAAAGCGCAGGATGAAAAACGGCCTTGGGAGCCATCCATCCGCATACCACAATTCTGAAATCAGGAGCCAGGCGCATTAATCAACGGTTCTTCGATCCCTCCAAATGCCTTTAGCACGCCATGGATTATGGTAAAATTTTGCATCTATAAGATTTTTGAAAATCTTATAATAATTAATCACACAATTTCAATTTTCGATAAAATATCACTCCTAGGCTCAGGACCCATTGATTTGATTACGGAAATCTGATTCAGGCTCTGCGAGGAGACTGGAGATGAGCGACTTGTTTTGGCTGACGGATGAACAGATGGATCGCCTGCGG
>NZ_JABCQB010000031.1:0-3832 GCF_015244525.1 Gluconobacter sp. R75690
CATGCTGGCCGATCGGGGTTATAACAGCGACAGTTTCCGCCAGAATCTGCTGGCCCACGGGATTCTGCCGGTTATTCCCTCACGAAAAGGCCGCCACGCCCCCCACAGAAAACAGACTGGCGGCGTTACAGGGACCGCAACCGCATCGAGCGGATGTTCAACCACCTCAAACAGATGCGCCGAATTGCCACTCGATACGACAAGACAGCCTTGTCCTTCTTGAGCTTCCCCATATCGCAGTCGCAAGGTCTGGATTAATTTTTTTGTCAACGCGACCTAGCCTTATCGGCTGGACTTTTTCAAATTTATTTATTTCTTGGAGAGTTGCCTGATGCATCAGTTTCGGGCAAGGCGTAGAGTTATGAAACAGGTGCCAGTGGACGATACCCCTCCCGTAAATCACATACGTCTTGCTCAGAGCAAGATGCCGCGTATTAATGCTTGGGTGCGCGGTAATCTTGGGCTTTGCATTGGCGTTATTCTGCCCACTTTGTTGTCAGCTGCGTATTATGCCTTTTTAGCGACACCTCAATATGTCTCAGAGGCCGAGTTCGTCGTACGAGGACAAAATAACCAGCCGAATCTGATGTTGGCAGGTCTGCTAGAGGGCGGTGGCGGAGGGGCCAGCGAAGATACCTATGCCGTTCAAGCATATGTAACGTCACGTGATGCTGCGCAGCTTCTGGTGCGAACGCAAAATTTAAAAAGTGTTTATGACACACCTATTGCCGATGCGCTAGCAAGGTTTCCGAATTTCTATTCTGGGCACACCTTTGAGCATTTTTATCAATATTACAAGAAACATGTTGTGGCAGAGTTGGATACCACGACAGGTGTATCAATACTTCAGGTTCGAACGTTCAATGCCAATGATTCCCAGAGATTAGCTAGGGCTCTCCTGAATTCGGCGGAAAATTTGGTTAATGACATGAATACTCGCCAGCGAGCCAATACGATTGCAGCGTCATCCCATGAGTTGCATGCGACGTTGGAGAAATTGTCTGTCGTCAATGAAAAGATTGATTTATATCGCAATGAAATTGCTATGCTTAATCCAGCGCAGCAGTCTCAACCTGTTTTGAAGGATATTGCTAGCCTTCAAACTATGTTGATCACGACGAGGCTTGAGCTTGCACAGTTACAGCGCTCCACTCCCAAAAGTCCTCTGATAGAGGTACATAAACGTCGTATTGTTGCTTTGGAAGCGGAAATCAAGAATACGGAAACTAAAATAACTGGTTCGGATACATCTTTTGTGCCCAAGATTAGCGGGTATGAAGATCTGGTCTTCCAGAGAACGCTTCTTGAAAAAGAGGTTTCTGCTGCCGATAGTGCTGTAGCCGCTGCTAAGCTTCAAGCTGATCGTCAACTTCTTTATCTTGATGAAATTACACAGCCTAATTTGCCAGATTATGCTGCTTATCCGCACGCACTTTCTAATGTCGCAGTGGTATTTGCTGCGACATTCAGTGTGTATCTGATGATCGTATTGCTGATCAGTGGTGCGCGAGAGCATAAGCTCACCTGAGGTGGATTAGACTGTGTTACGTTGCATAGATGTTACTAAGGATTATCCATCCGCGCATGGGCGTCGCAGGATTCTGAATAAGGTAAATTTTCAGCTTGCTCCAGGCGAGAAGCTTGGAGTGCTCGGCCGGAATGGTGCTGGAAAATCTACGCTTATTCGCCTTATAGGCGGTGTTGAACCTATGACGAGCGGTCGTATTGAACGGACAATGTCAATCTCTTGGCCGCTGGCATTTGGCGGGGCCTTCCAGGGGAGTCTAAGTGGCTTAGATAATCTAAGATTTATCTGTAGAATCTATGGCTTGGATTATTCAGCTACTCGGGCGTACGTTGATGACTTCGCAGAACTCGGGGCACAACTGGCTGAACCTGTTAAGACCTATTCCTCGGGTATGCGCGCACGTTTGGCGTTTGCGCTTTCAATTGTGATTGAATTTGACTGCTATCTAATTGATGAGGTTATCATGGTCGGCGACGCACGCTTTCATAAGCGTTGCCAGGAAGAGCTTTTCGTAAAGCGCAAAGATCGGGCTATGATTCTTGTATCTCACGATATGGGTTTTATGCGTGATACGTGTAACCGCGCAGCGCTTATTGCGAATGGTACCTTCACTCAATATCATGAAGATATTAGCGCGGCCATTTCCGCGTATGAGGCCCTTTGAGAAGGGCCTCATGTATCACTTAGTGGGCTACGTAAGCTGCGGTAATTGCAGGGCTAATCAGCGTGCTGATTAGTTGATCAAATTTGTAGAATTTGTTCGTCTTTGCATTGGCTATCAGTAAAACATCTTTTGTTTTCATGGGAATGCGCTGAGCAAGGAAATAGCTGCTCGGGTTCATCATGTCGATCTGGTAGACGACTGGTATGCCTTGAGGTGTAGGAGGCGTATCGAGACCAAGTTGTTTCGCTGCAATGGGATCTTCAAAACGGAAAAGAAAGGCTGCATTTGGGTCAGCACGATTATCGTTCGGTCCGCCAACGCGCGCCAGTGCTTCGGCAAGAGAAACATGTGGGGATTTAAAGGGGGTTTCCGTGGCTTGCGCCCCTGCTGCGCCGAAGACGGTGTAGCTGCGAGGTTGATAAATAACGTGAATCCGGTCTCCAGGATGAGCATGGATATCTTCTTGTGGGAAAGATTCTAGTGTGCCCAAATCTGTTGCCCCGACTTTGTCGCCGCGTACCAGTTCGACATGAGAGTCTTCTGGGGGATAAACGGCACCTCCTGCTATGGCTACAACATCCGATAAATGTTCTTGAGCTGTGCTCAAGACAACTCGTCCTGGATGATGAACTTCACCTGAAACGATTACTGTATTAGCGATATCGCTTGATATGCGCACCATGACCTGCGGGTTTTGGGATTTTCCGCTCAGATTGCCCCGGATAATTTCCGCAAGTGATTGCGGCGTTAATCCGGCAGCGTGCAGGCGTCCGACATAGGGAATATTAATGGTGCCATCTGTTTCCACCTGCGTAGGAGGAAGATTCTGGTTGGTCACATTCGCAGAAGGTCCTGGCGCAGCACCGGGAGCAGCCTGACCTCCTGTAGGAGCAAAAAGACCGCTTCCTAATTCAAAAATGGTAATCGTCAGAACATCGCCTGCGCCAATTCGGTCGTTCCGAGATGGGGATGAGGACGCTGTATCAAGGCTGGAAATCAGGGGTGGGATTTCAGCGGACAGGATACCTGCCACCTGAGGTGTTACCGATATAATATGGAAGCCGAGTGGATTAAGCTGTTGCGATCGCGCAGCTTCCAGCACCTTGCTTTCTGTAGGACCGCTGTCGGGCAGGGTATTACACCCACTGAGAGTTAAAGCTCCTACACTGCTCAGGCAGGTTAAAAATGTTTGCACTGAGTTTTTACGGCGGCGAGCATATTTAAGATGTCCGAGGCGCATCAAAGGTCAAATCTTTCAGTTCTGAGTGGATGAGAGAATTGTACGATACATTTCGCTGAAACGCCTCTGGTAGGATGGCATGCTAAATCGAGCCGCCTGCTGATATCCAGCTGCTCTGAGGTTCTCACATAAAGCATCGTCTTGATCTAGGGAACGTTGACAAAAGACCTATCGGTCTGGGGCAAGGTCTGATTCATTTTCTGGCTGTGGGATAACGGGCAGAGAGAACAGGCATGGCACGAGGCGATCTGACGGATCAGAAATGGTCGATTGATTGGACCTGGAGTGATCGAAGAACCGTTGATTGAAGACCTTTCTGCCTGATTTTGGGCTCGCAGGCTGGTATTGATGGCTCTGGATGGTGATTTTCGTTGTGCGTTTTGAGCAGATTGGGGGCTGT
>NZ_JABCQB010000032.1:0-3636 GCF_015244525.1 Gluconobacter sp. R75690
TCGCAGGCTGGACGCACGCCAGATGGCGTCGGCACGTCAGGATGGCGACATAATGACAACCGGGTATAGCTTATCGAGCCCACAAAACTGTCCGAATGGACGGAGCCACCTCAAAACCCTACCCGTCAAACACCTTTAACCTACCTAGGCGCCACCAAAACCTTATAGATTTTTAAGTTGGAAAATCATCAATATAACCTTATCATACCACAAAATTTCCTATTCCCTTTTGCCAAAGAAACACTCAATGCTCTCTGGATCTGAAACAACTACCACTGAGCAGGTCGGCCGTTATACACTCTCTCATTACGCCGACAATCCGGAAACCGTAGTTGTGGTTTTTGCTTCAGCAGGCGCCCGATTTGGAGGGCCCATCGAGGAGTTTAAGGGCTCCTTGCGGAAGTATGGTGTGTCTATGTTGTTTGTGCGTGATCGTGATGCCTCTTGGTTTCATGAACCCGAAACACCAGATATGTTCGCAAAAGTTGCGGAGATGGTTAGGCCATACAAAAAAATTGCCGTCTTGGGTGAATCCATGGGGGGGTCTGGCGCTCTGATTTTTCCACGATTTTTCGATAAGGTCGACCGGACGTTAGCTTTTTCCCCATTATATAGTTTTGCCTATCCGTTTAACCAGTTTGCGGCCAGTTGGAGCAATGACGTCCCTCCCCGTTACTGGGCCTTTGATTCTGAAGACCAAAAAGCGCAGGCCCATTCTGTTCTTCTGTATGGTACACGCCAATGGCAGGACACTGCCCATGCAGGGCTATATTCTTTACAGGGCTATCCTGTTCTGATGGTTAATGGCTCGGGTCATCTTGTGGCGTCATACCTAAAAAAGGGTTACAAGCAAAATTACCTATCCTTACTTCTTGAGAATTTTCTAGATTTTTCCAAACCCTTTAATGCAGCGAGCGCCCGCTCGGTCCTCGAGCCTATCCTGGCAACTTATGGGGTCGATGATAGAGAATGGAATTTCGAAGCTTCCATGAAGCGCGCCCATTTGAGAGTAGGTGACGTACCTTTTGCTCCCTCACCCCCCGGTTGTATTAATTTAGCTTCAAACCGCCCAACAGATCAAAGCTCAATCTGTCAGTATTCCGCGGGAACCACGACGCAGGAAGACTCCGCTCGAGCTGTCAGCGATCATGTTCCGGAATTTTATGCTTTCCACACAGATCTGGAAAGTAACCCTTGGTGGAAAATAGACCTGGAAGATATTCGAAAAATAGAAGAAATAAGAATTTACAATAGAATTGATAGAGATTCAGAACGTGGATTGCGATTTTCAATAGAAATACTTGAAAATGAAAATTGGATTACTGTATTTAAAAAAAATAATGACACCATGTTTGGCGGAATTGATGGAACTCCATTTGTATGGCGCCCTGAAAAACCTCTCAAGGCTAGAGAGATACGCATTAAATCCTTGGCTATGGAAGATTTTTTACACTATCAAAAAATAGAAATATTTGGAAAATAGACTAAAAAATTGAAAGCCTTTTTCAGATTTGATCAACAATCCATTACTTCATTTTTTATACCGCGATGCAAGCAGATGGAATGTGGCAGCCCACCTCTAATAATAGAGAGTACTTCCTCATTTTATCGGTTCTAGTGAACCAATTTGGGTCCGTTAGGCCTTGAATAACGGCATGGACTGCATAGCTGTTTTTTAATGAACATGATGCAGTCTGTTTTTCTGATCAGGCTTGGTCCGTGTGGAAGCCTTTGCTCGAAGAAATCCGTCCGAAGGGGAAGACCCCACCGGAAAACCTTCGACGAACGATGCCTGCGATTTTCTGGCGTCATCAGAACGGCGCAAAATGGCGCGCCCTCCCGTCTGAGTTTGCTCCTTGGTGGATTGCCACACAGCTGTTCATCCGATGGTCGAAGCTCAGTGCGTGGCAGCGCCTTGTAAAGACAAGGATCAGACGCTCAGCATGATCTTTCTCGATGGCACGACGATCCGCGCCCATCACAAAGCGGCTGGAGCCGCCAAAAAAAGAGAATCCAGCGGACGCCGCCGAGACCGTGAGGCACTTGGCCGCTCACGTGGAGGCTTTGGCACAAAGGTGGAGGGTTCGAAGAACCCCTGGCTCTGAACTGTTAGCTGTGATTCCATCGTTAGTGTGCTGATGGGAGGATAGCCCGGTTTCTTTGATGTTGAGGAGCGGCTGGCGCGTCTGAGCGGTCTTGGTGATCAACTTGAAGCCTTTTCCCGGGCTGTGGATTTTGAAGTCTTCTGAACCGGCCCGGGATTGGCGGAGACCTATCTACCTGAGAAGAAGGTCTGATGAGCAATCCTGTGAAGAAGTTTTCCCCTGAAGTCCGTTCCCGTGCGGTGCGCCTGGTTCTGGAGTGAGGGCGAACACCCGTCTCGCTGGACGGCAATGGTGTCGATCGCCGGCAAGATCGGCTGCTCGGCGCATACGTTGAACGAGTGGGTCAAGAAGGTTGAGGTCGAGACTGGCAAGCGAACTGGTATTCCGGCCGAGACCGCCGATCGGCTCAGGGCGCTGGAGCGTGAAGTGCACGAGTTGCGCCAGGCGAACGAGATCCTGCGCAAGGCGTCGGCATATTTCGACCAGGCGGAGCTCGACCGCCCCTTTCGGAAATGAGCGCGTTCGTCGATGAACATCGTCAGGACTATGGGGTCGATCCGATCTGCAGGATGCTGCAGATTGCCCCATCAGCTTACTATGAGCGGCTGCGCAAACGGCGTGAACCAGAGTGCAGATCGGCTCAGAGCAAACGTGACGAGTTCCTGAAACCCGAGATCCTGCGCGTTTTCTCGGAGCATTTTGGTGCCTACGGCGTGCGGAAGGTCTGGCGTCAGTTATGTCGGGAAAACGTCTCGGTTGCCCGCTGCACAGTCGCGCGGCTGATGCGTGATCTTGGCCTGCAGGGCGTTATCCGCGGCAAACCGAAGCGCACGACGATCAGCGACAAGAGCGCGCCTTGTCCGCTCGATCGCGTCAACCGGCAATTCAAGGCACCGGCGCCGAACCGGCTGTGGGTGTCGGACTTTACTTATGTCGCGACCTGGGCCGGGTTCGTTTATGTGGCATTCGTCATCGACGTGTTCGCCCGATACATCGTCGGCTGGCGCATCAGCCGGACAGCGCATGCGGGCTTCGTGCTCGATGCGCTGGAGCAGGCGATCCACGCCCGATGCCCGTCAGGAGCAGGCAATCTTGTCCAGCACTCGGATCGCGGCTCGCAATACGTCGCCATTCGCCACACCGAGCGCCTGGCCGAGGCCGGGATCGAGCCCTCGGTCGGCAGTGTCGGAGATAGTTACGACAACGCCCTGGCCGAGACGATCAACGGTCTGTTCAAGGCCGAGGTGATCCACAGGCGTGGCCCATGGCGCTCGTTTGACGCCGTGGAATATGCCACTCTCGAATGGGTGGATTGGTTTAACAACCGACGCATCCTCGAACCCATCGGCAACCTCACCCCGGCCGAGGCCGAGCAACAGTTTTATGCCGCTATGGACCACCTCCCACTGGCAGCCTAACTTAGGCTCAGGACCCATTGATTTGATTACGGAAATCTGATTCAGGCTCTGCGAGGAGACTGGAGATGAGCGACTTGTTTTGGCTGACGGATGAACAGATGGATCGCCTGCGG
>NZ_JABCQB010000033.1:0-3575 GCF_015244525.1 Gluconobacter sp. R75690
CTTCAAAATCCACAGCCCGGGAAAAGGCTTCAAGTTGATCACCAAGACCGCTCAGACGCGCCAGCCGCTCCTCAACATCAAAGAAACCGGGCTGCTTCATCTTCCATCAGCACACTAACGATGGCATCACAGCTAACAGTTCAGAGCCAGGGGTTCTTCGAACCCTCCAGGTCTGCGTAGCCGCAACCAGACATGGCAGGGCGCTGTCCTTCACACCGCCACCCGGCTAGGCGCACGAACTGCCGTCCGCTTATGCCCGCTTCGACGATCTGCCGCACTCACCGATCTATATCGTCTGTGACCGGGGAACGTCTCACGCATGCTGGATTGGCGCATTTTTGTGTGACGCAGGGCGTGTCACCACAATCCGTAAGCAAGCCTACAGTATAGAACCCGCTCATAAGATTGATGATGCCCACCATCAAGGCGTTTCATAATCGCTGAAGGCCACACCGTTTTCAAGCCACACCATGTCCCAAAATTTGAGGGATGGCAGAGTGAAGGTGATATAATCACCTGAACTATTCGAGCCCTTTACATAAGCCAGCTTAACCGGCACACCATGACTTACATCAGGGCTAGCCGTATAGAGGTCGCCGAGCCTTCCGCCAGGTGTGTAATACATCTTAAGCTGAAGCGAACCAGTTGGAGTCGGCGCGGCCGCATTGCCCGCGTTATCATTCACATCGTTAAACGACGCGCTACTTATCTGCTGGTAATTTAATAAATGCAGGATATCAAAACCGCTGCGATGGTTTTGGAAAAGCCACACTGACCCGGCTGCAGCAGTCGTACTGCCTTTCGCACCTGACACAATTGAGGGGGCCGATGCCTTCGACGGGTGGATGTTCAGACGCAGTAGCTTTTCATAGGCCACCCCGAAATTTTGATAATCATACTCACCCTGCACCATATCCCGCTTCGGACTAAGCATGTTTCCGATCGGAAAATCATCATTGCTGATAAAGCGAGCACCATCACCAACTTCCTGCTCGCCATCCACAATCCAAGCATGATGTGAGCCTGTCGCGAGATCAGCCGCCTCCTGATATAGGACTCCTGGTGTATTGAAGGTACAGGCAATGGGGCCGCCGTTGATGGAGCACGCCTTTGACGCGCCGACCGTCTTGTTCATACCCATGTCCCAGTCGAGGCCGATATTATTCGGCATCCGGTTCGCCCATCCCCAAACCTGTCGCGCTTTGGTCATAAGATCGCTGAAATTTCCAATATCAGAAGGGTTATTCCACCGCTCGACAAAATGATATGTTTCACGTCCAGACCGCACCAAATCCTGCTCATTGTACGATCCAGCAGGGTTAAGAACCATTGGCCCCTGCACATATCTCTGCACCGTTTTTAGGAAAGAGGAATAGGCCTTGTCCATTATGATGCGGTTTGCTGACCAATCCCAAAGTGGCGTATTAATGGTCCCATAAGTATCAACAAACATGCCATCAAAGCCGAGCCTTTGGCGCATGATCTCTGCCTGCTTCCCCCAATATGTCTGCCATGATGTGTTATTCGGGTTCATGACGCCTATATTGGAAAACCCGTCATGCCACAGATCAGCGATCTTACAGTTAGATCCACAAGCCCTCGTAAATGCCCCCCATGACAGCTGCGCGCCAGATCCATCACGAAGGAAATTAGGAGCGATTCCGACGTTTGCTGCGTACAGGGGCATGTACATAAGAGTACCCATACGCAAAGACCTCGCTGCCGCGAGGTGTCGTTGAATCAGATCTACACTGATATTCTCACCGTCACCGTTGATCCAAGAAGAACTCTTAACCCAAGGCTGATGCCATCTGTAGAGCATATTATAGAACTGGAGGTTATTGCACTTGTAGGCATTAAGGCTCTGTAAGTCCTGTTGAGGTGTTCCGAACAGGTTTGGTTTCCACCCTCCCCAATCAGTGTACGCACCGACAACCCAACATTGCCGAGGATAGGTCCACCAGTCGGAAGAGACATCAAATGCGCTGGCTTCCTGATCAATCTGATGTCCATTCTGATCGACCGCAATCAGATCGACGAAATAACCCTGCCAGTTCGTACTACTGGATGGGAAATCGAATTCTGCCGTTGCTGTTGCACCAACCCCCAGTCCGGAAACAGAAATAGCAACCGGATCGCCAATCTTAACGCCCCGCCCGGTGACAATCCCAATTACACGCCCCGTAAAAAGTGCGCCTGTTTGATTGGACAACGTGACCGCCATACGGATCCGTTCGCCACCTCGATAATGCGAGAAATTGGTGTTCACCGATTGTATGAGTGACCCAGATAAATGAGGCTCAGCGTTAGCCACAAAGGGAATCAGCCCAGCCAGTGCTAAGAATAATTTTCTGACCATCTACGCTCTCTCAGGAAGAAGATATACGAAATACTAAAACCACAAAGGAATGCATAAAAATATGCACCGAGTTTATAATGAACCCTGCGACTTAATCATCATACTTACATATAATCGTGATTAATGAGGCCCATAACAATAATAAGCTACTGAATCGTGATGTATTTTTTAACAGTCATGGTCAAATGAAGGCCGATAATTGTTAGTATAAAATTAACCTCTATCGTGTATATGATATCATAATGCGCATGGGCATAGAACCCAAACTGTCCGCCGCGAATCATCTCGACTGCTTCCGAACTTGGGGATGACATGAGAATCCAGCGATATTTCTGCGGCACCCAGTCAACCATGACAAAAGCACCTGTCAAAGGAAGAGCCAGATAAGAAAACATACCAACTACTTTTTCGAGAAATTCTGTACGTTCAGAAAGTGACGCAACAAGTAATCCGGTATTAAAAGAAAACCAAGACTGAAAAAATAAACCTAAAATAACAAGCCCCCAAGATGCAGGAAGCTGAATATAACCAAGAACAAACGCTGAAAAATAAACAACCATGCCGCCAGCAATAGTCCCTATTATTTCTAAATACATCCTAGCGGTTATAATATCCACAGGAGTTACTTGCCTGTGAAAGAGCAGGCTGCCATTAGCCTCAAAAGCTTTAGTCGCACGACCGATACAATGTCGCCACATAGTCAATGGGACGTAGCCAGTAATGACGATGGCAGTCATCGGAAGACCGTGCTCGAAATGTGAGCGTATTGCGGTCCAGACAATTGCAACACCCGCGCAGAAAAGTGCAGGCTCTCCAGCAAACCATAAAAAACCGATGTTTTCCCGCCCAAACCTCGTATTAAGCTCACGAAATATCAAAGCAACGATAACATTATATTGCACAGTGAAAAAATGTATTAGTTGCCGGATGTTCGTAGTTGCTGGCACGGGTCCATAATTCCTAGCGATTTCGTCGCCTTATATTATAAAGGCTTATATGCAAGAAAACATTTTCAAATTTGTTTAACGCCCTCTTCTACCGGTTACCACTCAAAAATAAGAAAATTCTATGGTTTTGTGATTCGAAGGCTGGATGATAGCAAGAGCCCAGGTTGCGTTGACAAAAGACTTATCAGTCTGTGGCAAAATGTGATTCACTTTCTGGCTGTGGGATAGCGGGCAGAGAGAACAGGCATGACACGAGGCGATCTGACGGA
>NZ_JABCQB010000034.1:0-2276 GCF_015244525.1 Gluconobacter sp. R75690
ATGCGAAAGCAGAGGGCTCATTTTATTGCTTGGTTGTAGATGCTGGCTGCAGCTTCGTCCAGAATGACCGTGACGTTATCGTGAAGCCGGATCGCGGTGGCGCTCACGTTCTCGCTGATGGGGCCGTTCAGGGCTTCATTGATGATGGCTGCCTTAACACCTCCAACTGCTACCAGCAGGAGGTGTCGGGCTTCAAGGATTGTGCCGACACCCATCGTCAGGGCGCGTGATGGAACCCGCTTAGGGTCGTTACCAAACATACTGCTGTTCTGACGTCGTGTGATGTCATCAAGCTCCACGACTCGCGTCCGGCTGTCGAATGCGGATGGTGGTTCATTGAAGCCGATATGACCGGTTTCACCAATCCCCAGCAGTTGCAGATCAATGCCGTTCGATGCACGGATGGCCACTTCATAACTGGCGCATTCGGCATCCAGATCTGGTGCGGCGCCGCCTGGAACGTGAATCCCGCTGAGAGGCATATTCACATGCGCGAAGAGATGCTCCTGCATGTAATGACGGTATGAATTCGCGTCCGTGGGGCCAAGACCGACATATTCGTCTAGATTGAAGGATGTCATACCGGAAAAATCCAGTGCTCCGGCATCATATTGCTGGACCAGGAGCCGATAGATATTCTCCATTGTACGACCTGTTGCCAAGCCGAGAACCGGCCTCGAAGAAGCGCGAATCTCAGCCGCGATCATGTCGGCAGCGCGATGGAAGGCCTGTTCGGGGCTATTGGTGACGATGATATTCATTGAGGCGTCAATCCTGTTTGGTCTTCATGCCCGGCGCTTGCCGTTAACCCAGACTTCGATGATCTGAAGTCTTTCATCAAGAACCGTGCAATCCGCAAGCAGATCGGGCGCAATGGCGCCACGCTCATGAAGGCCAAGATAGGTCGCAGTATTCGTATTTACCAGCCGGGCGGCTTTTGGAAGGGACATGCCTGCGTCAACGGCATTGCACAGGGCCTGATCGAGGGGCAGGACACTCCCGACGAGTGTCCCATCGAGCAGATGTGCCAAGTCTTACGGATCAGCACATCCTGACCCCCAAGCTGGCTGGGGCCATCGGATTCGCCAGTGCCGCGCATGGCGTCCGTTACAAACAGCAGCCGGTTTCCCATCACACACTCAGCCAGACGCACAGACCAGACAGATGTCGCGTTCCGCCCCAGCATGGTCCGTGATGATATGTCCGATACTGACCCTGATGCCCGTACAGGCAAAGGTCTGCATGGCGCTGATGGAATGTGCGAGTTCCGGTGTGTTCGTCACGACGCGGACAGAGCCGGTTGCGATCGCTTCGGCCACATGGCCGCCTGTCGGTTCGATATCGAACGGCGGCTGGGTACCCAGCTTGTGGGGCTGACGAAAGGCACTCCCAGATGTGCGCCGTGAATGCGGGAGCCGTCTTGCGCTCCCCAATCACAGACGTCCGCTACGGCCCGAAGTGTGCCCATGACCTCTGCCCAAGGAATTGTGATCGTGGTCAGCAGGAGGGGCGTGGTGTCGTGGGCAAGGTGGAACCGGAAGAGGGTTTTAATGGCAGCCACGCCATCCATCGTCTCGGTTCGCCCCTTGCCATGGACATGACCGTCGATGAAGCTGGGAAGGATATAGCGTTCTGTGGTCCGGGACAGAGGCATGATGTTACGGATGTGGCCGTCAAAGCTGATCCGTCCAGATATGATACGGTCACGCAGGAAAAGCTGGCTCTCAAGATGCGATATCATATCGCCTGCCTGAAACCGGGGCGTAAACATCCGGTTACACTCACGATCAGAAGCCGGCTGTCATGGAGACCACCCCGGCAAAGCTACCACCCACATAATAAAGAGGCGTCTGGGCAGCAATGGTCGTCCCGTAAACGCCTTTGGTCGCCTTGGCATTTCCGACAAGACTTGAGGCTCCGGATAGATACCCACTGTTGCCGAGATTGATAAGATTCAGCTGGATATGGGGATGCTTCACGAACCGGTAATTCTTCATGCGATAGCCAAGCGTTACATTTCCCGTGAAGTAGGACGGAATCTTCTGGTCATTCATGAATGTGGCGTATTGCGAACCTACATAATTCAAATTGAAATTTCCGAAAATCGAACCGTCGTCATAAGCCAGTCCGATCGCACCGCTAAAGGTCGGAGTATTGACGGCGGTCTTGCCTTTCGTCGGCAGCAGATCGCCTCCGGAAGCCAGATTATTATCGATCGTAGCATGCAGATACTGGCCGGACAGGTAAGGGCTGAAATGATGCCAGGGGCGAAGCCC
>NZ_JABCQB010000035.1:0-2109 GCF_015244525.1 Gluconobacter sp. R75690
CTCAAGGACTGGCGGCGGGTCGCAACCCGCTATGACAGATGCCCGAATGTCTTCTTCTCAGCCATCTGCCTCGCCGCAACCGTCATCTTCTGGATATGAGCCCTGAGCCTAGATATATAATAATATTTTTCAAATGTTAGTTAATAACTTAATTATTTATATTAATTTTTTTAAAAAAGTTTTGTGGTAGAAAATATAGTATATTAAGGAAAAATTTTCTTTAAGAAAAATTTGGCATTTTTTGATTCCTTAATTTAGAGTGGGTGAAAGGTTTTTTGAGTATTTTGTTCGATTTTGGGCTTCAGGAGAGTATAATGCGTTATCTTGTGACTGGTGGGGCTGGCTTTGTAGGCAGCCATATCGTTCTGGCTCTACTTGATGCTGGGCATAACGTTGTTGTTCTTGACAATTTGAGCACGGGGTATCGCCAGGCCGTTCCTGCAGGAGTGCCCCTACACGAAGTTGACCTTCTGGATATTCAGGCGACTTCTGCTGTGGTTGCGCAAGGACCTTGGGACGGAGTTCTTCATTTTGCGGCTCTTTCCTTGGTTGGAGATAGTATGCGCGACCCCTTCCATTATCTAAGGCAAAATTATTTAACTGCACTGAACCTTGTGCAGGTTTGTGTTCAGCATGGTGTGAAGAAAATTGTGTTTTCGTCGACGGCCGCGCTTTTTGGTGGTCCTGAACGTTTGGACCCTATACCAGAAACTGCATCTGTGCAGCCTGGATCGCCCTATGGCGAAAGTAAATTCATGATTGAACGGGTACTACACTGGGCTGACGCCATCTATGGCTTAAGAAGTGCTTGTCTGCGATATTTTAATGCTGCAGGCGCAGACCCTCAAGGGCGGGCTGGAGAAGATCATCGCCCTGAAACTCATCTTATCCCCCTGACTATTGATGCTGCGCTGGGTCGTCGTCCCGCTCTTAAGTTGTTTGGAACGGATTACCCCACCCGAGATGGTTCCTGTGTTCGGGACTATATTCATGTAACTGACCTGGCAGATGCTCATGTGAGAGCATTGCTTCAGATCGACCATAGAAGTGTTACGTACAATATTGGTAATGGTCAGGGCTATTCTAACCTTGAAGTTATTCAAAGCGTCGAAAGAGTTAGTGGGCGGAAAGTTATTTGGGAAGCGGCTCCCCGACGTGAAGGAGATCCCTCTTTGCTCGTTGCCGACTCTACAACTCTGCGGAATGAGACGGGATGGACGCCGCGTTTTGGAGATCTTGATAGCATAGTTGAGACAGCGCTTCGTTGGCGCGAGAGTCATCCTCAAGGTTATGAAGCGTAATTCCAACTGCTAAATTAGTTCAGTAAGATTGCGTTTTAGGTGTTTAGTCCCGGGGTTTGATGGGTTGGATTGAGGATGAATCTTTCTGGCTCTGAAGTCCAGATTTTGCAGACGTATTCGTAAGGGGTGAGGCCACTCAGCGCCTTGAGCCTTCGCCCGAAATTATAGACTGTCATGCAGTCGCTGAGGTGTGTCCTCAACTGCTCATGACTGTCGTAATGAAAGCGTTTGACGGTTGCGTCCTTGATCGTCCGGTTCATCCGTTCAACCCGACCGTTCGTCCAGGGATGATTGGGTTTAGTCAGACGATGTTCGATCCCGTGGGCTTCGCAGATCATGTCGAAGCGCATGGGGCGCGACCACGCCGTATTGCGATTACGGGCTGCTCAGCGAACTGGATGCCGTTATCGGTCAGAATGGTATGAATCCGGTAAGGGATCATACTCAGGAGATATTCGAGGAATTCCCAGGCCGTCTTCCGATCGGCTTTCCCGACCAGTTGTGTGACAGCGAATTTGCTTGTCCGGTCGATGGCAACGAAGAGGTACAGCTTACCTTCAGCGGTCTGGACTTCGGCCATGTCGAGATGAAAGAACCCGATCGGGTAGCGTTTGAAGCGCTGGCGTCTGGGCTTGTCTCCCTCCATGTCCGGCAGTCGTGAGATCTCGTGACGCTGAAAGCAGCGATGCAGAGCCGAACGTGGAGGGTTCGAAGAACCGTTGATTGAAGACCTTTCTGCCTGATTTTGGGCTCGCAGGCTGGTATTGATGGCTCTGGATGGTGATTTTCGTTGTGCGTTTTGAGCAGA
>NZ_JABCQB010000036.1:0-2039 GCF_015244525.1 Gluconobacter sp. R75690
GCGCCGCATCTGTTGTTCTCCTCCAAAGCCGGAAAAACAGTCAGCACAGAGCAACAGAACGTACAACCCTCACTTCAAGCTCTCAGGTCTTAACTGACGACACGCCGTAGGCACGTTACAGCCTTCCGAAAGTGTAAAACAGGAACAGATGCGTAAAAGACTTCTGTTTTTTCGTCAATAAATCATTAAATTCTTTTTTCGATGAAACCTGTAGTGTTTTTTATTTTTTAACGACATGCATTCTTTGATTTCGGTATTTGTCTAATGGTAACGTTTATCCCAAAATAATGACCATGACCGAGCAAAGCCTACACTTCTGCTTCGGACCGAATCAGTGGCGGGCTATTCTTTGTGTGCGACGAGAGAAGCGGCGGCTTTCTGTTTCAGGAAACGTCGCAAACCGATTTGTCCGACTTTTTCGAGAAGTGGCGTCGTGATGTGCAGCAGCCACGGCATGATCAGACAGGCATGGGCAAAAATGCCGTCTATCCTGGGTAGGAAGATTTCACGTCCTGCCCCTTTGCTGGTCCGGATAATCATTCTGGCCACATATTGGGCCGACAGGGGTTGATTGACGAAATTCAGGACTGATCCCCCGTCTTGTGTTTCCTGCTCAAGCATCCGGGTATCAACAGCCGCAAGAAAGATTGAGGAAACCCTCAGTGTCCCGGGGCGGAATTCAAGAGCCAGCGAACGGGCAAAGCCTCTGAGACCAAATTTCGTAGCACTATATACCGAGCTTCCCTGCAAGGGCATCACACCGGCAATGGAGTTGATGAACATGATATGTCCATTGGGAGATAATGCGGGAAGCAGTTGACTGGTCATGAGGATTGGTGATGTCAAATTAATGGCCATCTGTTCTTCAAGACTATGCTGCGTGATATCCTTGGTTGCTTCAGGCTGTATTTTCCCTGCGCAATGAATTAGAAGCCCGATGGGCCGATTTCTGTCCCGGATTGCAGTACTGACAGACTGAAGATTCGATGGTTCTGTCAAATCACAGAAAACAGCTTCAAATTGCCCTTTGCTGCTGGAAATCTGTTCTTCCGCCTTGCGGGGCTGGCGCGTTAGCAGAAGGACATCCCACCCCTGCTCCATCAGGAGTCCTGCGATTTCACACCCAATTCCACCCGTTCCACCTGTCATGACGGCAAATGAAGGCACTGTTATCCTCTTTCTGGGGGAAAAGGGATTCATGTAGTGTGCGGGAAGGTCAGAGTTGAGGGCGTCAGGAAATGCATGATCAACTTTCTGAAAAAGGCGGTTGCATCTTCATAACGCGATAACTGTATGCGTCCTATGGTTTTCTGGTGTCGTGACAAGGGCACGCAAAGCGTGTGCAGGCATTCTTTTCATTTCATGGACGAATGGCGCTTGCAGGACCGTGATGGTGGGCGCGACAGGGATTGAATCTGTGACTGCTACCGCGTGAGGACGGTGCCGGAATTATATGGCAATAATGTGCCTTATCTCCCATTCTTCTGACGGGCCCTGATCTGGCAGGCGAAGGTCGCGTCAGCCTATGCGTGTATGCCAGTGGATGGCCGCTCTCCGGGTAGTTCCGGTCGAAGGTGCGCTTTTCTGTGGGTGATCCTGTTGGCGTCCAGATGCGTTTGCGTTCCCGTCCCAACAGTTCAGCACGCTTGCAGACAGAGGTTCAGGCATTCCTGCTGGGGCGCCATCATTGCATTCCGTGTCGTCGTGATCGATTTCTGCGATCTGCTTTCGATATGGTCTGAACACTCTTCCCTGACTTTTATGCCTTCGGCCGCGAGTATGGCGCTTGCAACAAATCCCTGGCCAAAGGTGAAATCAGGCATAACGGGAAGGCAGCGTGCCAGTTCACTGAGACATTAGAGGCCATATTGGCCCTCTCATGGACTGCGGCGTGGATGATCCCGATGTCAGAAAATGTATCACTCAGGACCTACGGCGTGTCGTCAGTTAAGCAGGATGATGATTGAGGCGAACTGAACCGCCGCGAGGAAGGTGGATTTCAGTTTGTCGTAGCGGGTTGCAATAGCGCGGAACTGCTT
>NZ_JABCQB010000037.1:0-1961 GCF_015244525.1 Gluconobacter sp. R75690
CCGGAACGCAGCTTGTTGCGCAAATGCGCGAGCGTCGCGATTTCCCACAGACGCCGGTTGGGCTTGTCATCCTGATCGATAACGATCTTCTGCCATTCCTTGCGAAACGGCATCGGTGCGTCGCCAGGTAAATCGCGTTTGCCTGCTCTGTTGAGGTTCCGCAACAACGTGATCGCAGCCAGGGTCTTGGCGCCTCCTCTTCCTGCCTGGAATTCCAGCGTTTCCAGCAGATCGGGCGCGAATTTTCGAAGGGTAATATAACGCTCCGCAGCGGCTGTCAGAGGATCGAGGTCGGCAGTCCTGGCGATCGCCCCAACCTCTGACCTTGCTTTCAACAGGGTCGCCCATCCGACCGTGGCATCCAGAGTTTCCATGGGATCTCTGCCGTCGCTGGCCGCCTCGGCCAAGGCATCGATGGTCGCCTGAAACAGGCGCATCAGGCGTGCGACGTTCTTCGACGTTGCCGAAAAGCTGCGGGCCTTTGTGTTCCGTGCCCGGGTAAAGATGCTGCCGACCAGCTTGTCAGCCATGTCCAGGGCGCTGTCCGTCAGACGTTCCTCGGCATCGATCAGGAAAGCGACGAGCGTGGCGTAACGGCGTGATGGCGTGTAGCGCTCGATCATCGAGGCCGGAGATATCCGGCCTTCCCGGACGTATTGGTGAAAGCGGTCGATGTGAATGCGCTTGGCGACGACGGGATCAATCCCGATCTGTCGAACCTGTCTCAACAATTCCAGAATGCGCTTGATGTGATCCGGCTTGACGGCAACCGGTATGGTCTTGAGCGAGGCAAGTTGGCTGATGCTCCCTTCAGGCGTTGTGGCGAAAAGCCGATCCAGCGCCGTGACCTGATCGCCTGTGAGGCCCTGCGTTAACGCCTGCGCGGTCTTCCGTCGGGCCCGCGCCCGTCCCGCAATGCTGGCGCGTTCGATGGTTGAAATCGAAGGGAGTGCGATTTTGGCATGGCGTAGCGCGTCCATCACGGCCCGGACGATTACGATGCCGCTGTCCGTGGCCCAGGCTGCGTTTGCCGCAGCCTCGATCATGAACGGGATATCGACTCTCTGGGGCGCGCGCAGGCCAAGGATCGTCATCAGATCGCGGGCATGATCGGTCATCGTCTGCTCCCGCGCGGCGTAATCGGCGAGGTCGCTGCCGGAAAGCTCAAGTTGGTCTGCCACGAAGGCGACCAACGCGGATGGCGTCGATCCGACGTCCTGCACAAACTGAGCCAGTGTTGTTCCCGGGTGCCTGAGTAACGCCAGTTGCACGGCAACGCCCATCTGGGTGCGTCGCCTGCGCCGGGAACCGATGATATCCAGATCCGATGGCTCGAAAGTGTAAAGGCGGACCAGACTGTCCCGGTCTGTCGGGATGGCGAGCATCTGATCCCGTTCCTGGGCTGTCAGCAGGTGATGTTTGAGCCTGGTCACGCTGTCATTCCGTCCACAAAAGGTCAGTCTCGGCTATGGACAGCGGAGAGTAAAGAGACGCATTATGTGGACGGATATTGTCGATCCGGAATGGTCATTCACTCAGTGTCCACAGAACGGTCGTTTGGGAGACGGCGCCATGGGCGGCATTCTGGGATACGCGCGTGTCAGTACCGGTGATCAGGATGTGGCCGGGCAGCGTATGCGATTGGAAGAAGCCGGTACGATCCGTGTGTTCACCGATGTGATGTCGGGCAAGAGCATGGAGCGACCAGGACTGGACGAGCTGCTGGAATACGCACGCAAGGGCGATACGCTTGCGGTTGTGCGGCTCGACCGCCTCGGTCGTTCACTGGGAGAGTTGCTGACAACGGTGACCATGCTCCGCTCACGCGGAATAGCGTTGCTCAGCCTGGAGGAGAAAATCGACACTTCCTCCGCAGCCGGAGAGCTGATCTTCCACGTCTTCGGCGCCATTGCGCATTTTGAGCGGCGACTGATCTCAGAACGTACACGCGACGGGATTGC
>NZ_JABCQB010000038.1:0-1356 GCF_015244525.1 Gluconobacter sp. R75690
GTCTCAGACGGCAGAAGAGGACCGATCAGCGCCCATTCCGCATCCGTCGCCCCGATCGTCTCGTCCAAAGCCATCTCCAAATGGCAGCGTTGAATCAATCTCGTGCACCCCCGTCAAGCTTTGTCCACGAGCGCTAGAGCCACAGGCTCTACATCTTGAAGCTGAAAGGATCGAAGAAAGATTGACCCTAATTTTCAAGCTAGTGGAACGTTCGAAAAGACTTGCCCTTGGACAGACCTCTGATGTCTAGAAAATGAAGTGTCAAAGTGACGCCGGTTCGTGCGTATTCGTCGAATACTTAAAAGCAAGAAATGGCCACATTTACTTATAATACTAGCGATCATATGGCGAAGCGAAGTCTCCATTCATCGGCCGCCAAGCCAAAAATAGACCACGAGGACATTACTCAGCGTATCTTCGAGACCTCTATTTGTAGCGAGACATATAGCGCCTTCTGAAAAGACTGTTATGTGTCGCCCTGATATGTCCCGCATAAAAACGTCTGGTATGACCTCTATGCGCCGCCGGATTAATAAGTCCCAATATCCTTATGATTAGCTTGTTGTCTTAATAAGTCATCCATACACATCTACTGTAAATTTTGTCGTCAGATAGGCCCTATGAGACAATTGATCGTTCAGGAACCCGTAAACAATGGCCCTCACGAGGATACTCTGGGCTCCATTAAAAGCTATCAGAATTCGAATTTTGGATTCAGTCTATGGCAAACCGTATCTACGATCGGCGCACTTTTGATCAGCTATGTGATTCTGTATCTGGGCGTCTCGCACGGCCATATACTCGTTCTTCTTCTCGCTCCACTGGCATCGGGATTAGCTGTCCGCACATTTATTCTTCAACATGACTGTAGTCACGGATCTTTGTTTAAATGTTCGTGGATGAATAACTGCGTAGGCAGGCTATGTTCTCTCCTGACATTCACACCCTATGATCATTGGAAAAAACATCACTCGATCCACCATGGCGGGTGGAACAACATTGATAGCAGAGGCAGGATTTCTGATTTTTATTCAGACTGCATTACCGTAGCCGAATATAAATCCATGGGCCTAAATAAGCGATTTTTCTACAGACTTTCAAAAAACCCAATTATTTCCATTTTTGTCATGCCTCCGATCATATTTTTCCTTATCTACCGGATTGCATTCGACACGCCCGCGGCTTGGCTGCGTGAACGGTTAGGTGTTTATCTGACCAATCTGACACTAGTAGTTTGTTATGCCGGACTAGGTCACGTTGACAAAAGATCTATACGATCTGCCTGAGATCTGATTCACTTCCTGCCTGTGGGGTAAGGAGCAGAGAGAACAGGCATGGCACGAGGCGATCTGACGG
>NZ_JABCQB010000039.1:0-1198 GCF_015244525.1 Gluconobacter sp. R75690
CTGCGTTTTGAGCAGATCGGGAACGATCATCCGCTGGACTGCTACGCGTGGGCGTTAATCCTCTCGAGGAAGAGAAGGCGGCGCATATTATAGACGATATTGGCCAGCCCGATCCTCATGATTGCACGGGTGATACCCACTGTCCGGATGAACAGTCCGGTCTGTGACTTCTGATCAGCAAAGACATGCTCGACACGTGACCGGATAACGGACTTTCCGGCGTTGGATTTCTGGATGTGCCGAGGCATAGGCTTGAGATGCGGCTTTTTGCGATGAACCTTGGAGACAAAGCCCTGCTTTTCCATGAAGTCTTCGTTGGCTTTTGAGCGATAGGCTGTGTCTGCCCAGACTATTGAGGCCGTATTGGTTTTATCCAGCAAGCCCTCTCTCAATCGCGCACCATCACTGGCGGCGGCATCGGTTGTTTTCCATTTCCGGATCAACCGAAATTTTCGGTCGATGGAGACATGGGATTTGTAGCCAAAGAATGGGATGGCAAGATCTGTTGCGGGGATCGTCCCATCCTCCTGCCGCTTTGCTTTCGTGAACTTCAGCGTCCACCGCGCATGCCTGTCCTTGTGGGACAGCTTTGACGGCTTGTCCTGCCAGTCCTGTGGGATCCGCCCTTCACGCAGATCCGCTTTCTCAGCATTTGTGTTGCGCTGCCTGGGAGCCGCGACCAGCGTTGCATCCAGGATCTGCCCTGACATCGGGAGATAACCAGCGTTCCGCAGGGTTGCATCAAAGCGATTGAACAGACCATCGACCGCACCCGCCTGTGTCAGACGCTCGCGAAACAGCCAGACCGTTTTGGCATCGGGCACGCGATCTGACAGCCCCAGACCAAGAAAACGCATGAAGGACAGGCGGTCATTGATCAGATATTCCGTCCGTTCATCGGACAGATTATTCAGCGTCTGGATCACCAGGATTTTGAACATCAGCACCGGATCAAACGGCGGACGGCCGCCTTTGCTCCCGTCCGCATAGGCCAGAGCCTTCTCCAGGTCAGGACGGAATACTTCAAAATCCACAGTCCGGGAAAACGCTTCGAGCTGGTCACCAAGCCCACTCAGACGAGCCAGGCGATCTTCAACATCAAAAAAACCGGGCTGCATCATCATCCATCCCTCATCGTAAGATGAACGATGGAATCACACACAGGGCCTCATAACCAGAGAGTTTTTCGAACCCTCCA
>NZ_JABCQB010000040.1:0-1117 GCF_015244525.1 Gluconobacter sp. R75690
TTCCCGAATGATGTCGGTGCGGATGGTTTTGCCAAGCAGCGGGCTGATGGAGGGATAGGAACTGGCCGGTGCGATGGACGCCAGGCGTCTATCCGGAAAGTCGCGCAGGCGCGGGCAAAAGCGAAAACCCAACAGGGCGCAGAGCGCGAAGACATGGTCGGTGGCACCACCCGTGTCGGTATAATGCTCGGAGATTTTAAGCCCGGTTCCATGACTGGTCAGGCCGTCGAGCACGTATGGCGCTTCGTGTGTCGCAGCCGAGATGACCTTCACATGGTATGGGGCACGCTGATCAGACACATGCGTGTAAAAGCTGAACCCATGGTCAACGCCGTACCGGGCATTGACGTCTCCGCCCGAGGCACCGCGCTTGGCGCCGCGAAAGAACTGCCCATCAGAGCTCGAACTCGAACCGTCCCCCCAGCTCCGGGAAAATGGCAGACGATGATGAGAGTTGATGAGGACGGCCAGCGCCTTGCGATAATTTTCGTCGCGGACATAAGCGTCGTGGGTCCAGAAGAGCTGATCACGGGTAACGCCGTGACTCGCGGCAGCCATGCGTGATAGCCCCAGATTGGTAGCGTCCGCCAGAATGGCCGCGAGTAACGCATTCTCGTTGGGACAGGCTTCGCCCGTGCGCAGATTGGTAAAGGCGCTGAGGAAACCGGTAGCCTGCGCCACCTCGTGCAGCAGCTCCGTGATGCGGATTGGCGGCATCAGGGCGTTGAGCTGTTGCGCCAGGTTTTCCGCTTGCGGCGGCGTTGTCGCGCGTATCGGCGATATCTGGAGGTGCCCGTCACGAAAGCGCACCCCCTGCAAGGCGTCGCGTTTCAGGCTTTGCGCGAACTTCTTCAGGCGTTTATCCAATTCGCGAGCGCGCTGATCCAGCCATTCATTTGCCGACAGGGGCAGGTCAAGTTCGGCAATGAACGGTTTTGCCTGCTCCCTACTGAGCATGTAGCTGTCGAAGCGACGATAATTGGCCGACCGCTCGATCCACACATCGCCGGAACGCAGCTTGTTGCGCAAATGCGCGAGCGTCGCGATTTCCCACAGACGCCGGTTGGGCTTGTCATCCTGATCGATAACGATCTTCTGCCATTCCTTGCGAAACGGC
>NZ_JABCQB010000041.1:0-1117 GCF_015244525.1 Gluconobacter sp. R75690
TTCCCGAATGATGTCGGTGCGGATGGTTTTGCCAAGCAGCGGGCTGATGGAGGGATAGGAACTGGCCGGTGCGATGGACGCCAGGCGTCTATCCGGAAAGTCGCGCAGGCGTGGGCAAAAGCGAAAACCCAACAGGGCGCAGAGCGCGAAGACATGGTCGGTGGCACCACCCGTGTCGGTATAATGCTCGGTGATTTTAAGCCCCGTTCCATGATTGGTCAGGCCGTCGAGCACGTATGGCGCTTCGTGTGTCGCAGCCGAGATGACCTTCACATGGTATGGGGCGCGCTGATCAGACACATGCGTGTAAAAGCTGAACCCATGGTCGACGCCATAGCGGGCATTGACGTCTCCGCCTGAGGCACCGCGCTTGGCCCCGCGAAAGAACTGTCCATCGGAGCTTGAACTCGAACCCTCACCCCAGATGCGGGAAAATGGCAGACGATGGTGAGAGTCGATGAGGATAGCCAGCGCCTTGCGGTAATTTTCGTCGCGGACGTAAGCGTCGTGGGTCCAGAAGAGCTGATCACGGGTAACGCCGTGACTCGCGGCAGCCATGCGTGACAGCCCCAGATTGGTAGCGTCCGCCAGAATGGCAGCAAGCAACGCGTTCTCGTGGGGGCAGGCTTCGCCCGTGCGCAGGTTGGTAAAGGCGTTCAAAAAACCGGTGGCCTGCGCCACCTCGTGCAGCAGCTCCGTGATGCGGATTGGCGGCATCAGGGCGTTGAGCTGTTGCGCCAGGTCTTCCGCCTTGGGAGGCGTTGTTGCGCGTATCGGCGATATCTGGAGGTGCCCGTCTCGGAATCGTACGCCTTGCAAAGCGTCGCGTTTCAGGCTTTGCGCAAACTTCTTCAGGCGTTTATCCAATTCGCGAGCGCGCTGATCCAGCCATTCATCCGCCGACAGGGGAAGGTCAAGTTCGGCAATGAACGGTTTTGCCTGCTCCGTACTGAGCATGTAGCTGTCGAAGCGACGATAATTGGCCGACCGCTCGATCCACACATCACCGGAACGCAGCTTGTTGCGCAAATGCGCGAGCGTCGCGATTTCCCACAGACGCCGGTTGGGCTTGTCATCCTGATCGATAACGATCTTCTGCCATTCCTTGCGAAACGGC
>NZ_JABCQB010000042.1:0-1113 GCF_015244525.1 Gluconobacter sp. R75690
AGCAGTTTCGCCGTATCGCAACCCGCTATGACCAGACGAGAAAATCGTTCCGCGCCTTTCTCAACCTCGCCGCAGCCAAGTTGTGGCTACCATCTTTTGTCAACAGAACCTAAACAGCTAGGGAGTGAGAACTGCCGCTCGTAGATTTATGGGTACTCTATCCGGCAGGACGTCAGGCGCTCTTTTTTTATTGTTCGTGTCCTCCGGATTTTCTTTCCGGACAAGTGGTAATTATCGGAAAGAGAAAATGGAATAGTCTGCATCTCAATAGTAGAGACGTAATTTCAAGGTGTCTCATTCGTCCAGAGGAGCAAAACACGTGGCAATCGATCTTCCACCTCCAATAGCGCACTTTATTGAAACGACGAATACGGGGGATACAGCAAATTTCCTGAACTGTTTTACAGCAGATGCATTTCTCGCTGACTGGGGCCGGAACTACCAGGGAAAGGCTGGAATTGCCCGTTGGAATCGAAGCGATAACATTGGCGTCCATGCTTATCTCGTTCCCCTTGAAGTCCATATGATAACGACGGGATATTCAGTAACCATCAAGGTTACGGGGAAAGGTTTTAACGGCGTGGGAACGATGAAATTCCAGTTACAGGATAATCAGATTGTCGGTCTTATTATCGAATAGAAGGGTGAGGAGAGCTAGCAACTGTGTTTAAGCGATGGAACCTACACGCCACGGTAGGCCTGTTTTGAGGACAGCATTTGCGATTGTGACGAGACGCCGCGCAATCGCGATGATGACCAGTTTATGTGGCTTGCCCCGCTGTTTCGTGCGCTGTGCCACAGCTTTCAAAACCGGATCATGACATGAAGCTGCCAATTCGGCTTGAAACAGGACATGGCGGAGAGATCCGTCCTCCTGAAATGACACGTTTCCCGCGCATCGCGCCGCTATCCTGAGACATTGGTGCAAGTCCGGTCATGGCAGCAGCTTCGGTCGCTGTCATGCGACCGAGTTCTGGCATTTCTGCGAGAAGCATGGCGACTGAGACTAGGTCACGTTGACAAAAGATCTATACGATCTGCCTGAGATCTGATTCACTTCCTGCCTGTGGGGTAAGGAGCAGAGAGAACAGGCATGGCACGAGGCGATCTGAC
>NZ_JABCQB010000043.1:0-1091 GCF_015244525.1 Gluconobacter sp. R75690
GATCTTCAACATCAAAAAAACCGGGCTGCATCATCATCCATCCCTCATCGTAAGATGAACGATGGAATCACACACAGGGCCTCATAACCAGAGAGTTTTTCGAACCCTCCATTTGTCTGACGAACGGACGGAGTATCTGATCAACGACCGTCTGTCGTTCATGCGCTTTCTGGGATTGGGGCTGTCGGACCGCGTGCCGGATGCCATAACGATCTGGCTGTTCCGCGAGCGTCTCACACAGGCGGCTGTCCACAAATCCACGGCAAGGAACTGGACTTGCTACGGTTATGTGCCGGTATGTGATCCTGTTAGGCGGCTTTAGCCTCGAAAGCGAGAGGGCTGATGTTGCCGAGATATGAATGGCGCCGTCGCGGGTTGTAGAAGCCGTTGACGTACTGGAAGATGGCGGCGGTTGCCTGCTGCCGAGTGGGCCATGTCTGTCGCCAGAGCAGTTCGGCCTTCAGGCTCTTGAAGAAGGTCTCTACGGCTGCATTGTCGAAGCAGTTTCCCCTGCCGGACATGGATGGCATCATCCTGTATTCCGTCATTTCCTTCTGGAAATCGTGTGAGCAATATTGGCTGCCACGATCAGAGTGGAAAATACAGCCAGGCGATGGATCGCGCAGTCGCACCGCCATATCGAGCGCCCGGATAGCGAGATCCTTTTTCATCCGGTCGCTTGCCGCCCAGCCGATGACGCGTCGACTGAAGAGGTCGATGACCACGGCGAGGTAGAGCCATCCTTCGGTGGTCCATATATAGCTGATATCGCCTGCCCATTTTCGGTTGGGTGCGTTGGTCAGAAAGTCGCCGTCCAGAACATTGGCTGCAACACCAAGGGAATGACGGCTGTCAGTTGTGACCCTGTGGCGACGGGTGCACACTGGGCGGATCCCGTTGAGTTTCATCAGCCGCCCCACACGACGTTCGCCGACATCGAGCCCCGCCTCCTTGAGTTCCATGGTCATCCGAGGACGACCAGAGGTGGTCCCCATTTTTCGGACAGGGCGATAAGCTATCATCTGGCCTGAACGAGGACGGGTTTTATGGGCAAGGTTACGCGGAAACGGTATGCGGCAGAGTTCAAGTCA
>NZ_JABCQB010000044.1:0-1061 GCF_015244525.1 Gluconobacter sp. R75690
GCGGCGCATATTGTAGACGATATTGGCCAGACCGATCCTCATGGTGGCTCGAGCGATGCCTACAGTCCGGACGAACAGCCCCGTCCGTGATTTCTGATCGGCAAAGACATGCTCGACACGCGAGCGGATAACGGACTTTCCGGCGTTGGATCTCTGAATATGCCGGGGCATGGGTTTGAGATGCGGCTTCTTGCGATGGATTTTTGAGACAAAGCCCTGCTTTTCCATAAAGTCCTCATTGGCTTTTGAACGGTAGGCTGTGTCTGCCCAGACCGGTGAGGCTGTATTGGTTTTATCAAGCAAGCCCTCTCTCAATCGCGCGCCATCACTGGCGGCGGCATCTGTCGTCTTCCATTTGCGGATCAGCCGAAACTTCCGGTCGATGGAAATATGCGACTTGTAGCCAAAGAACGGGATGGCCAGATCCGTGGAAGGGATCGTCCCGTCCTCCTGCCGTCTCGCCTTGGTGAACTTCAACGTCCAGCGCGCATGACGATCCTTGTGGGACAGCTTGGACGGCTTGTCCTGCCAGTCCTGTGGGACCTGTCCTTCCCGCAGATCCGTCTTTTCATCGTTGGTATTGCGCTGCTTTGGGGCTGCTACCAATGTCGCATCCAGGATCTGGCCTGACCATTGGCAGATAACCGGCGTTACGCAGGGTCGCGTCAAACCGCTCAAACAGTCTTTCAATCGCACCAGCCTGCATCAGACGCTCACGAAACAGCCAGACCGTTTTGGCATCAGGCACACAATCCGACAGCCCAAGCCCCAGAAAGCGCATGAAGGAGAGACAGTCGTTGATCAGGTATTCTGTCCGCTGATCGGACAGGTTGTTCAACGTCTGGATCGGATCACCAGGATTTTGAACATCAGCACCGGATCAAACGGTGGACGCCCGCCCTTGCGCCCGTCTGAATAAGCCAGAGCCTGCTCCAGATCAGGGCGGAAGACTTCAAAATCCACAGCCCGGGAAAAGGCTTCAAGTTGATCACCAAGACCGCTCAGACGCGCCAGCCGCTCCTCAACATCAAAGAAACCGGGCTGCTTCATCTTCCATCAGC
>NZ_JABCQB010000045.1:0-878 GCF_015244525.1 Gluconobacter sp. R75690
CGGCAGGTGGAAGAGCGCAAGCGGATCGTCGAGGAATCGATCGAGAACCGCCGTGGCGTCCTCCTCGCGCTGCTGGCCGAAATGGCGACGGACTATGTGACACTGCGCTCCGTGCAGGAGCGTCTGACCGTCACCGAGCGCGCCATCGACGTGGCCGTGCGCTCGCGCGAACTGACCGAAAAGCTCTACACGCATGGTCTGGGCAACACGCTGGCCGTGGCACAGGCGCAGACGGAAGAACATCTCGAACGCGCCCGTCTGGCCCCGCTGCACGAGCAGGAAGAGCGGCTGATGCATGCCATCGCCGTGCTCGTCGGCGACATGCCGGGCCAGCTTGAGGAAGAGCTGGAAAAGCGCCGTCCGATCCCGGATCTGCCGCGCTTCCCCGACAGCCTGCCCTCGATCGTGCTCGCCAACCGCCCGGACATCCGCGTGGCCGAGGCCGAATACGCCGCCGATACGGCTCGCGTGGGCATTGCGGTGTCGAACCTCTATCCGAAATTCATGATCCCGCTGACGTTCAATCCGAACGCATCCGCCGCCTATCAGGCGTTCCAGGCGGGCGGCATGGCGTGGAGCTTCATGATGATGGCGACGCTGCCGGTCATCCACGGTGGGCGCTACACCGCCGCGATCGCGCAGGCCCGGGCCGAGGCCGAGGGCAGCCGCCTGACCTACCGCAAGACGGTGCTCAAGGCGTTTGCGGATGTCGAGGACGCGATGGGCGACTGGCGGCATAATGCCGAGCTGGTCGAGGAGCTGAACCAGGCCTCCGTCGATGCCGGCCTGGCCCGTGACCGGGCGCAGAAGCTGTTCACGGCCGGTCTGACCGGATATCTGAACGTGCTGACGACCGAGCAGACCGCCCTGTCCGCCGA
>NZ_JABCQB010000046.1:0-868 GCF_015244525.1 Gluconobacter sp. R75690
TACGGCGTGTCGTCAGTTAAGACCTGAGAGCTTGAAGTGAGGGTTGTACGTTCTGTTGCTCTGTGCTGACTGTTTTTCCGGCTTTGGAGGAGAACAACAGATGCGGCGCTATGGCTTACGTGACGACCAGTGGGAGCGTATAAAAGACTTTCTTCCGGGTCGTGAGGGTCATGTCGGAGGCACTGCTGCAGACAACCGCCTTTTCGTAGAAGCTGTGCTGTATCGCTACCGTGCAGGCATTCCCTGGCGTGATCTTCCGGGCCGTTTCGGGGACTGGAAAAACGTGCACAGACGTCTGCGTCGCTGGTGTGAAACTGGTGTTATTGAGCGGATCTTTCGCCATTTGGCAGCAGATCACGACAATGAATACATGATGATCGACAGCACCATTGTCCGGGCGCATCAGCACAGTGCCGGAGCCCTCAAAAAGGGGGCGCGGATCAGGCCATCGGACGATCCCGGGGCGGATTGACCACAAAGATCCATGCTATCTGCGATGCTCTGGGCAATCCGGTGGAGATCGATATCACACCGGGACAGGATGCGGATATTAACCGGACGGAACCGATGCTGGAAAACATCGATCCGGATGCCTTCCTTGCTGATAGGGCGTATGACGCAGACAGGTTGATCGACCGATTGACAGAGCGCGGGATTACCCCGGTCATACCGTCAAAACGCAATAGAGCGATGCCGCGGAAAACCGACTTCGCTCTTTACAGGGAACGTAATCTTATCGAACGGTTCTTCAATAAACTGAAGCAGTTCCGCGCTATTGCAACCCGCTACGACAAACTGAAATCCACCTTCCTCGCGGCGGTTCAGTTCGCCTCAATCATCATCCTGCTTAACTGACGACACGCCGTAG
>NZ_JABCQB010000047.1:0-841 GCF_015244525.1 Gluconobacter sp. R75690
CCCGATCCTCATGGTGGCATGGGTGATACCCACTGTCCGGACAAACAGTCCCGTCTGTGCTTTCTGATCGGCAAAGACATGCTCGACACGGGACCGAACGACGGATTTTCCGGCATTGGACCGCTGGATATGCCGCGGCATGGGCTTGAGATGAGGCTTTTCCCTGTGAACCTTTGAAACAAAACCCTGATTGCCCATGAAGTCTTCATTGGCTTTTGAGCAGTAGATTGTGTCTGCCCAGACTGTTGATGCCGTATTGATTTTATCCAGCAGACCTTCACGCAGTCGGGCACCATCACTGGCGACCACATCAGTTGCCTTCCATTGAAGGATCAGCCTGAACTTCCGGTCGATGGAGACATGGGATTTATATCCAAAGAACGAGATGGCAAGATCCGTTGCCGGAAATGTTCCATCATCCTGTCGCTTTGCTTTGGTGAATTGCAGCGTCCCGCGCGCATGCCTGTCCTTATGAGACAGCTTTGAGGGTTTGTCCTGCCAGTCTTGTGGGATCCGTCCTTCCCGGAGGTCCGTCTTCTTAGCGTTTGTATTGCGCTGCTTTGGCGCCGCCAACGTTGCGTCCAGGATCTGGCCCGACATCGGCAGATAAGCGGCGTTCCGTAATAGGGTATTGAAGCGGTTGAACAGTCTTTCAATCGCACCGGCCTGCGTCAGCCGCTCACGAAACAGCCAGATCGTTTTGGCATCGGGCACCTGATCCGACACGCCCAGACCAAGGAAGCGCATAAAAGACAGACGGTCATTGATCAGGTCTTCCATCCGCTCGTCGGAGAGCTTGTTCAGTGTCTGGATCACCAGGATTTTGAACATCAACACCGGA
>NZ_JABCQB010000048.1:0-833 GCF_015244525.1 Gluconobacter sp. R75690
TAGGCTCAGGACCCATTGATTTGATTACGGAAATCTGATTCAGGCTCTGCGAGGAGACTGGAGATGAGCGACTTGTTTTGGCTGACGGATGAACAGATGGATCGCCTGCGGCCCTTTTTCCCAAAGAGCCACGGCAGACCCTGCGTTGATGACCGCCGCGTGTTGAGCGGGATCATTTTCGTGAACCGTAATGGGATGCGCTGGCGTGATGCGCCCCGGGAATACGGTCCACATAAGACGCTGTACAACCGCTGGAAGCGCTGGGGCGACATGGGCATTTTCATGCGGATGATGGATGGCCTATCTGCTGCGAAAGCCGAGACTCAGACAATCATGATTGATGCGACGTATCTCAAAGCGCACCGCACGGCTTCAAGCCTGCGGCTAAAAAAGGGGATCCAAGGCGTCTGATCGGACGGACAAAAGGTGGCATGAATACGAAGCTGCATGCGATCACCGATCAGAACGGACGACCGCTGAGCTTTTTCATGACTGCGGGGCAGATCAGCGATTATACCGGTGCTACTGCCCTGCTGGACAGTCTTCCTGCCGCACAATGGATGCTGGGAGATCGCGGGTATGATGCCGACTGGTTCAGAGACGCCCTGGAAGAGAAAGGGATAAAGCCCTGCATTCCAGGGCGAAAATCCCGCGGAAAACCAGTCAAATACGATAAGAGAAAATATAAACGCCGCAACCGCATCGAGATTATGTTCGGAAGGCTCAAGGACTGGCGGCGGGTCGCAACCCGCTATGACAGATGCCCGAATGTCTTCTTCTCAGCCATCTGCCTCGCCGCAACCGTCATCTTCTGGATATGAGCCCTGAGCCTA
>NZ_JABCQB010000049.1:0-828 GCF_015244525.1 Gluconobacter sp. R75690
GGGGTGCACGAGATTGATTCAACGCTGCCATTTGGAGATGGCTTTGGACGAGACGATCGGGGCGACGGATGCGGAATGGGCGCTGATCGGTCCTCTTCTGCCGTCTGAGACGGGGCGCGGTTGCCGTCCTGCTGGAGATAACCGTCGGCTCTTCGATGGCATGATGTGGATGGCCCGCACGGGGGCGCAGTGGCGGCATCTTCCGCCGTGCTATGGTAAGTGGAACAGCGTGTTTCGCCGTTACCGGCGCTGGGTCGAGCAGGGTGTGTTCGATGCCCTGCTGGAGACACTGGCGGAACTGGTTAGCCGCGACCGCTCGGCCGACATGATCGACAGCACGGTCGTGCGGGCCCATCACTGCGCCGCGGGCATAAAAAAAGTACTGGCCCGGCCGAGGCGCCTGGCCGATCACGGGGAGGGTTCACAACCAAACTCCATGCCCGCTGCGACGCACGCGGCCTCCCGCTCGCCTTCGTCCTGATGCCCGGACAAGCTCACGATCAGCAGGGCTTTGGGCCATTGTTCCAAGCCATCGGCGGTCGTCTCGACCAGCTTCTGGCGGATCGTGGCTACGACGCCGACCAGATCCGGGCCGACATCGCCTACGCGGGTGCCCGTCCGGTGATCCCGGCCAAACGCGGGAGGCGAAACCCCGCCAGCCACGATCGTCATGCCTACAAGCTGAGAAACCGTATCGAGCGTATGTTCAACCGGCTCAAGAACTGGCGGCGTGTCGCTACCCGATACGACAAGACCGCCCAGTCCTACCTCGGCTTTGTTTCGATCGCCTCAGCCTTCCTTTGGATCAGCTTTGTCCACGGGCGCTAG
>NZ_JABCQB010000050.1:0-818 GCF_015244525.1 Gluconobacter sp. R75690
CAGATGCGCCGCATCGCAGCCCGTTACGACAAGACCGCCTTGTCATTCATGAGTTTCCTCAATATCGCCGCCGCAAGGCTCTGGATCAGCTCTTTTGTCAACGTGACTTAGACCGATACCTGGGATGGAATGAAGAAGTTCTGCTTTGGCAGAGAGTTCTTTGTCCTGTGCAATGACTCCTTCAATCCGTTGTTCGGGCTCGCTGATCTGGCTCTCAAGAAATGCTTTGAGACTGCTGTCCATATCCTCCAGTTCAGCGCTTACACCCTGCTTGCGACGCGTCGCCATCTGGGCAGAAAGTCGTTTACACGCGTCTACCATCTGAGCTCTGCGAACTGTTAATGCCTGGAGAAGCTGAAGTTTTTTATCTGGCAGTGTTCGGCTGGCCTCTGGGCAAAACGCCATGAAGCGCGCAATCAGTTCCGCGTCGATCTGGTCGGTCTTCGCTCTTTTCCCCATGGAGAATGCGAAAGCCTTGATTTGTGCTGGTAGCAATTGGACCGCATTGATTCCCATACTTATGAGAACGTGCCACAGTGCCCATTCCTGTCCGCCTGTAGCTTCAAATCCAACCTTGAGACCTTCAGGCATACCCTGAAGTATTTCCAGTAATCTGGCATGGCCATCAGGTGAATTCTGACAACGGAATCTCTGTTTCCCGGGTAGACAGAAGCCATCAAGCTAGCGCTCGTGGACAAAGCTTGACAGGGGTGCACGAGATTGATTCAACGCTGCCATTTGGAGATGGCTTTGGACGAGACGATCGGGGCGACGGATGCGGAATGGGCGCTGATCGGTCCTCTTCTGCCGTCTGAGAC
>NZ_JABCQB010000051.1:0-760 GCF_015244525.1 Gluconobacter sp. R75690
TTTTGCGGGCTTGATAAGCTATACCCGGTTGTTGTTATGCCGCCCTTCTGACGGCGTTGCTGTTGGCCATCTGGTCCGGGGTTAACCCCGGACCAGATGGCGTCGGCACGTTATGATACGCCTCATCGGGCGTTCGTCCAGCCAGCGCCGTATGCGGACGCCTTTCGTTATAATGGGCGATCCATCTGCCAAGCCCGGCCCTCAGCTCTGATCCGGTCTCGAACGCGTGCAGGTAGACGCATTCATATTTCAGCGACCGCCACAGACGCTCGATGAACACGTTATCCAGCCATCGCCCACGCCCGTCCATACTGATGCGGATCTGACGCTCTTCCAGTATCCCGGTGAAACGGGGTGTCGTAAATTGCGCCCCCTGGTCAGTATTGAAAATGTCCGGGGCGCCATAGCGCATGAGGGCATCCTGTAGCGCCTCGATACAGAACTCCACGTCCATCGTGTTCGACAGACGCCAGGACAGGACCTTGCGCGTGAACCAGTCCATGATCGCCACGAGATAGAGAAATCCCCGTTTCATGGGAATATATGTGATATCGGAACACCAGACCTGGTCAGGCCGATTGATGACCAGATCCCGTAGCAGATATGGATATTTCCGATGCTCCGGATGGGGCACGGTCGTGCGCGGCTTCTGGTAGATCGCCCGCAGGCCCATGATCGCCATGAGCCGCCGGACCCGCTTGCGGCCCACTTCATGTCCCTGGCGGCGCAGATGCCATGTCATCTGCCGTGAGCCATAATA
>NZ_JABCQB010000052.1:0-706 GCF_015244525.1 Gluconobacter sp. R75690
CGCCTGCGCGACTTTCCGGATAGACGCCTGGCGTCCATCGCACCGGCCAGTTCCTATCCCTCCATCAGCCCGCTGCTTGGCAAAACCATCCGCACCGACATCATTCGGGAACAATGGGAGGACGTGCTGCGGCTTGTCGGATCAATCAAGGCCGGGCATGTCGCGCCCTCCAGGATGTTGCGCAAGCTTGCTGCCTATGAGCGCCAGAATCGGCTCGACGTCGCACTCCAGGAAATCGGCAAGATCGAGCGCACTCTGTTCATGCTCGACTGGCTCGAAACCCCTGATCTGCGGCAGAGATGTCAGGCAGGGCTCAACAACAGCGAGCAGCGGCATGTGCTGACCCAGGCAATCCATACCTTCCGCCAGGGACGGATCATCGACCGCAGCCATGAAGCCCAGCAATACCGGGCGTCGGGCCTCAATCTCGTCATCGCGGCGATCGTCTACTGGAATACAGTCTATCTGCAAACCGCCGTCACACATCTGCGCTCAACATCGGCGGTCGTCCCGGAGGACCTGCTGGCGCATACTTCCCCGGTGGGATGGGAGCACATCGCCTTTTCCGGAGACTTCCTCTGGGACAAAGCCGCAGCTTCTGCGGGCCGCAAGACGCTCAATCTGTCGAAACAGGCTCGTGCCGCCTGATCGTTCCTTTATTGTTCATGCCAAACGTTGTTTAGCGTACCATCCACACGATGGCCTC
>NZ_JABCQB010000053.1:0-701 GCF_015244525.1 Gluconobacter sp. R75690
CCCAGGTTGCGTTGACAAAAGACTTATCAGTCTGTGGCAAAATGTGATTCACTTTCTGGCTGTGGGATAGCGGGCAGAGAGAACAGGCATGACACGAGGCGATCTGACGGACCGGGAATGGACGATGATTGGCTCGCTTCTGCCTCCTGAGCGTGGCCGTTGGGCCCGTCCGGCCGGAGACAATCGCCGTTTCCTCAACGGCATGCTGCATGTTCTGCGGACAGGTTTTCCCTGGCGGGACATGCATGGGCGCTATGGCAAGTGGAATTCGGTCTATGTCCGGTTTCGCCGTTGGGCTGAACAGGGCGTGTGGGACGCCCTGTTGCAAACCCTAGTAGACCTGGGGCTGACTGATGACTGGCAGCATATGGTCGACAGTACCGTGGCCCGCGCCCACTCACAGGCTACGGGCGCAAAAGGGGGGCTTATTCGGAAGCTTCTGGTCGATCACGCGGCGGCTTTACGAGCAAAATCCACGCCCGATGCGACAATCAGGGACGTCCTTTCGACTTTGTCCTCACAGGAGGTCAGGTCTCGGACTACAAATCCACAGACGCTCTGATGATGTTGCCTGTCCCGAACCCCAAAACCATGCTGGCCGATCGGGGTTATAACAGCGACAGTTTCCGCCAGAATCTGCTGGCCCACGGGATTCTGCCGGTTATTCCCTCACGAAAAGGCCGCCACGCCCCCCACAGAAA
>NZ_JABCQB010000054.1:0-663 GCF_015244525.1 Gluconobacter sp. R75690
TGCGATGCGGCGCATCTGCTTGAGCCTGTTAAACATTCTTTCGATACGGTTACGATCCCTGTAGCGCCACCAGTCGGTGTTTTGTGGAGTGCTGCGGCCTTTGCGTGATGGAATGACCGGCAGGATCCCATGGATCAGAAGGTCCTGGCGGAAACTGTCGCTGTCATAGCCCCGATCAGCCAGCATGGCCCTGGGGTTCGGAGCCGGAAGTGCCATCAGGGCATTGACGGCTTTATAGTCCGAGACCTGCCCGCCGGTGAGGACAAAGCCAAGAGGACGTTCCTGATTGTCGCATCGGGCGTGGATTTTGCTCGTAAAGCCGCCGCGTGACCGACCAAAAGCTTCCGCATGAGCCCCCCTTTTGCGCCAGTGGCCTGTGAATGGGCGCGAACCACGGTGCTATCGAGCATATGCTGCCAGTCATCAGTCAGGCCAAGGTCTACAAGGGTTTGCAGCAGGGCATCCCACACACCCTGTTCGGCCCAACGGCGAAACCGGACATAAACCGAGTTCCATTTGCCGTAGCGTTCATGCATGTCCCGCCAGGGGCATCCAGTGCGTAGGATGTGCAGCATACCATTGAGAAAACGGCGGTTATCTCCAGACGGGCGCGCCCAACGTCCACGCTCAGAAGGCAGAAGCGGACCAATTATCGCCCATTCC
>NZ_JABCQB010000055.1:0-554 GCF_015244525.1 Gluconobacter sp. R75690
CTGGTAGATCGCCCGCAGGCCCATGATCGCCATGAGCCGCCGGACCCGCTTGCGGCCCACTTCATGTCCCTGGCGGCGCAGATGCCATGTCATCTGCCGTGAGCCATAATACGGCGTTTCCAGGAACTGGGCGTCGATCAGCCGCATCAGCTCCAGATTGGCTTCGCTCTGTGGCACAGGCCGATAGTAGACGCCCGACCGGTTGAGTTGCAGTAGCGTGCATTGCCGGATTATCGGCAGGCATGCTCTCTTCGGGTCAATCATCTGCCGCCTCTGATCACGCCCAACCGAGCAGAGGCATCCCGCAAAAAATCCCGTTCCACCAGCAACTGGCCGATCTTGGCGTGCAGTTTCTCTACATCAGCAGGGCTGACTGAAGGTTCCGTTACTGACTTACCAGAAAAAAGGCTTGCCATGCCTTCGATCGCCTGGCGCTTCCATTGGGCGATCATCGTCTGATGCACGCCATGTTTCGAAGCCAGTTCCGCCAGCGTCAGTTCCCCACGGATCGCCTCCAGCGCAACCCGTGACTTGAACTCTGCCGCATACCGTTT
>NZ_JABCQB010000056.1:0-516 GCF_015244525.1 Gluconobacter sp. R75690
TGTCCTGCGTGTGGGTTGCCCATGGCGGGATATGCATGAGCGCTACGGAAAATGGAACCCGGTCCATGTGCGGTTCCGTCGATGGGCCGAGCAGGGTGTCTGGGACGCCCTGCTGGGAACGCTGGTTGAACTTGGGCTGACCGATGACTGGCAGCACATGATCGACAGCACGGTCGTTCGGGCTCACAGCCAGGCTGCTGGCGCAAAAGGGGGACACATAAGGAAGGCTTTGGTCGAAGCCGCGGCGGCTTTACGGGCAAGATCCACGCCCGCGCTGACGGTCAGGGACGCCCTCTTGGCTTTGAACTGACGGGCGGTGAAATTTCTGGTTATTCCGGCGCTGATGCCCTGCTGGACCTGTCGGTCGTGACACCGCGCCGACTTCTGGCCGATAGGGGATATGATAGTGACAGGATACGGGAGAACCCGCTTTTTCGAGGTATTCTTCCTGTTATCCCGCCGCGTTCAAACCGCACAGAGGATATCCCCTGCGACTTCCGTCGCTATCGGGATCGC